>NZ_JBDPMD010000076.1:0-29023 GCF_039871875.1 Sphaerisporangium sp. B11E5
TCTCCAAACAATGTCTGAAAAGAAACCCCAGCGAGAAACCCCTCGGCTAAAAGAGGCCTCTCATCAAAGGAAAACCATCCCCGCAAGCCCACACCGAAGCGCAGACCCCAGGGGACGGGGTTAATGCTATTCATGCACTGGCTTTTAGCACACTGTTGAGTTCTCAAGAAACGGACGCGTACACCGGCCACGAACCAGACCCTGTCAGGTCCAGCCCCGCCGGGGCGTACATCTCGCTGATCGATGTTAGCAGTGCCAGGCAATCCATGTCAAACCGCTCGGTCTGTCACAAACCGCCCGAACCGCTAGCATCCGGGCCGCTCCGGCGTCAGAGCAACCCTGCTATCTTACTCCCTCCCGCACCGTTGTCCAGACGAACCTGTCAAAAGGTTCGTGCCGTCTTCCGGTCGGGCGTCACGAGGTATCCGGATCCTCGTCAGAGACGGCTGATCCGGAGGTACGTGATCGGGATCCCCGGAGGGGTCGGGCGCCGCGTCGGCTGCCCGTCAATCCCTTGGGGCGTAGAGAACATTAAGCGTCGATCGAGACTCCGTCAAATCCACGTACCCCGCATCACGTGCGTCCAATCATGGGATGCGGCAAAAGGCTCGCTGACCGGCGATACGACTGTCACCATGACGCGACCCCGCACCCCGGACAGGGGTACGGGGCCGGCGCGGGGAGGGTCAGGGAGCCACCTGGATGGCGGCGATGGAACGCTTGCCGCGGCGCAGGACAAGGTGGCGGGAGTGGATCAGGTCCTCGCCTGTGGGGGCGTGGGACTCGTCCGTGATCTTGATGTTGTTGACGTACGCGCCGCCCTCCTTGATGGCGCGGCGGGCGGCCGATTTGCTCTCGGCGAGGCCCGACTCGACCATCAGGTCGACCAGGGGGGCGCCGAGCGCGGGGACGGTCGCGTTCGGGACCTCGGACAGGGCGGCGGCCAGGGTGTGCTCCGGGAGGTCGGTCAGGGAGCCCTGGCCGAACAGGGCGCGGGACGCGGCGATGACCGCGGCGCACTCCTCGGGGCCGTGCAGCAAGGTGGTGAACTCCTCGGCCAGGGCGCGTTGCGCCTCGCGGGCGGCGGGGCGTTCGGCGACGCTCTTCTCCAGGGCCTCGATCTCCTCGCGGGAGCGGAAGCTGAAGATCTTGAGGAACTTCACCACGTCGCGGTCGTCGGAGTTCAGCCAGAACTGGTAGAAGGCGTACGGCGAGGTGAGCTGGGGATCCAGCCACACCGCTCCCCCGGCGGTCTTGCCGAACTTGGTGCCGTCGGCCTTGGTGATCAGCGGCACGGTGAGGGCGTGCACGTGGGTGCTCTCGACGCGGCGGATCAGGTCGCAGCCGGCGGTGATGTTGCCCCACTGGTCGCTGCCGCCGATCTGCAGGGTGCAGCCATGCCGGCGGTACAGCTCCAGGTAGTCGTTGGCCTGGAGGATCTGGTAGCTGAACTCGGTGTAGCTCAGCCCCTCACCGGCCAGCCGCGCGGAGACCGACTCGCGGGCCAGCATGCGGTTCACCGGGAAGTGCTTGCCCACGTCGCGCAGGAAGTCGATGGCGGACATGCCGGCGGTCCAGTCGAGGTTGCTGACCAGGACGGCCCCCGACTCCTCGGACAGGTCGAGGAACTTCTCCACCTGGACCCGGATCCGCCCGACCCACTCGGCGACGACGTCGGCGGAGTTGAGCGAGCGCTCCTCGCTCTTGCCGCTGGGGTCGCCGATCAGGCCGGTGGCCCCGCCGACCAGCCCGATCGCGCGGTGCCCGGCCCGCTGCATGCGGGTGAGGGCGAGCAGCGGGACGAGGTTGCCGACGTGGAGGGACGGCGCGGTGGGGTCGAAGCCGCAATAGACCGTGATCGGACCTGTGTCCATCGCCGCCCGCAGGGCGTCGATGTCGGTGGACTGCGCGATCAGGCCGCGCCACGCAAGGTCATCGAGAATGTCGGTCACGATCTCGTGCTTCCTGGGTTCGTGTGCTGGGTGTTCGTACCGGTCGTCTGACAAAGACTGCCCGATCATCTCATCTTCTCGCCACAGGATTCGCCGCCGGTGGCGGACGCTCACGGGGGACGAGATCCCCGGCTCACCCGCCGTGAGGAAGGCCGGTGTTGATCCAGACTCCGGCACCTCGCACTCCCCGCCGGTCAAGATGGCCCCGGACAGCAAATCGAATTCGCTATTTTTCCACCTATATCCACAACCACTCGGCCACCTGTGGCTTCACGGCGAAATACCGCCGATGTGCTGCACGTTCACCGAGCGGTGTCCGGATAAGGACATGGAGGGGACGGTGCCAGCGGCAGGGATCGGGAATGTCACGAAGTCCGGCACCCCCAGGTGACGGCCGCCGCACCCCTCCCGCGCACCGATAAACACGAAGCCGGAATCCCGCCTATCGGCCATCCGACTATCTGCTTTACCAGCTTATTGATAAATGGTCAAGGCATTGATCGACCGATAGGTCCATGCAATACCGGATGCACTCTGGCACACCCCACCGAGGAGCATCGTCATGCGTTCCCCCCTGAGCACCGCACGCGCCCCCGGATCCGCCCGTCGTCTCGCCGTGGCGCTGGGAGCAGTGCTCGCCGTGGTCGGGCTGGGCCCCGCCCCCGCCGACGCGGCCCCCACTCCCGGCCCGGCCAAGGACTCCGCCCCGCGGGCCGTCGAGCCGGTCGGCGAGGTCCCCGGCGGGTTCGCCTCCTGGAAGGACCTGCTGGTCACCCAGGACAAGCTGGTCAGCGCCGCCGACCGCGTCACCGCCGCCGTCAAGGCGGGGGACGGCACGGGATTCGCCGGCATCGTCGCGGCGCCGGAGAACCGCGAGTTGCGTGTCTACTGGAAGGGAGACACCCCTGCAAGCATCGCCGGCCTGGTCGGCCTGCTGCGCCGGGACGTTCCCGTCCGTGTGCTGCCCGCCGCCTATTCAGCGCGCGAGCTGGAACGCGAGACGAACCGCCTCATCCGTACGTCCGGTGGCGCGCTCACCTCGATCACGCCGAACGCCGACGGCTCAGGACTCACGGTCTCAGGCGCCGACCGCGGCCTGGCCCGCGCCAAGGTCGCCGGCTCGGCGGTGCCGGTCACCGTGGAGGAGGGCGTCACCCCGGCCCCGGCCTACAGCCGCTGGAACGACAGCGCGCCCTGGTGGGGCGGCGCGGCCTGGCGCATCGCCGGCAGCACCCAGACCATCGGCTGCTCGACGGGCTTCGCCGTCACCCTGGGCGGAGCCACCAGGATGTTGTCCGCCGGTCACTGCGGCACCCCGGGACAGGTGGCCACCGACCCGACCAACGAGGTGATCGGCGCGATCAGCTACGTCAACGTCAACCGCGACCTGATGCTGATAACCACCAACGCCGGGGCCCGGGTCTACAACAACGACTTCGCCGCCACACCGCCGGAATGGGGCAACCCCGTAGCCGGCGCGACCGGCTCCTACACGGGTATGTACATCTGCACCTCCGGCGCCTACTCGGGCACCGTCTGCCTCTGCCAGGTGCGGGCGACCAACATCACGATCTACACGGGGAACACCGTGCTGACCGGAATGGTCCTCGCGGAGCACACCGAGCACAAGAACGCGGCCGGCCAGGGCGACAGCGGCGGCCCGGTGGAAAACCCCAGCCCGACCAACACCTCGCGGCAGAACATGCTGGGGACCATCTCCTTCATCGATACCAGCGCGCCGGCGACCTGCACCGGCTACGTCACCTCCGGCAGGGTCTGCTCCTGGCGGCTGTACTACTCGCCGTGGAGCAACGCGCTCGCCGCCTTCCCGGGGATCGCCATCGTGACCGGCTGACGGGTCGTACGGGCTAGGGCCGGCGGACGCTAGGACGGCCGGGTGCGCGGCACGTGCTTGCGGTACGGCGACACCGTGGGGTCGCCGTCGATCCAGAAGCGCCAGGGGACGTCGGCGGCGCTGGACACCCCGGTGCGAGGGCCGGACCAGATCGACGCGGGGGCGGCGGGCGTGCCCTCGAGGATGCGCGGTGAGGCGCCGTCCGCGCAGCAGTCCAGGCCGTTGTGCTCGCGGCCGATGCCGAGGGCGACGGCCAGCCGGGCGGGGCCGCGGGCCAGGTCGCGGTCCGGGAGCGCGCGGCTGGACAGGGGGCCGCCGGTGCCGGGACGGTGCCGGCGGCTCCGGGCCTCGGTGAGCCCCTCGATCACCTCGCCGGCCCGCAGCAGCACGCCGGACCCCTGGCCTTCCGGCAGGCACACGAGGTTGGCGCAGTAGTGCATGCCGTAGGTGAAGTACACGTACATGTGGCCGGGCGGGCCGAACATCACGGCGTTGCGGGGGGTGCGGCCCCGGTAGGTGTGGGACGCCGGGTCCTCGCCGGGCGGGCCGTACGCCTCGACCTCGGTGAGGCGGACGGCGACCGGCCCGTGCACGAGGACCCGGCCGAGCAGCTCGGGGGCGACCTCGGGCGCGGGCCGGGCGAAGAACTCCCGGTCTAGGCCTGTTCTCGGCACGAACCAGAATCTCCCTGATCAGGTGTCCTGTGAACTCCGGTGCGGTGACCAGGTCGTCGAGGGCGGCGCGCGGAGATCAGGAGGGCTAGGATCCGCTGGCCCACGCGGCCTGGCCGTCGACGATCTCGCGGAGCGCGGCGAGCTGGTCGCGCACCCGGTCCGGCGCGGTGCCCCCGTGAGCCTTGCGGGACGCCAGGGCGCCCTGCACGTTGAGGACATCGAGGGCCGTGGGCAGCGGCTCGCCGCCGGGTGTGACGTCCGTGGAGGCGAAGTGCGGGGAGATCTTGGCGAGGTCCTCCTCGGTGAGCCGCTCCAGGGTGGTGTCGTTGACCTGGCACCACACGACCAGGTGGCCGACGGCCTCGTGGGCGTCGCGGAACGGCACCCCCTTGCGCACCAGCAGCTCGGCCAGGTCGGTGGCGAGCGCGAACCCGTCCGGCGCCGAGGACGAAAGGCGCGCGGTGTTGACCCGCATGGTGGCGATGAGCCCGGACACGGCGGGCAGCACGAGCAGCAGGGTGTCGACGGCGTCGAACACCGGCTCCTTGTCCTCCTGCAGGTCGCGGTTGTAGGTGAGCGGCAGGCCCTTGAGGGTGGTGAGCAGCGCCACGAGGTCGCCGATGATGCGGCCGGCCTTGCCGCGGGCCAGCTCGGCGACGTCCGGGTTCTTCTTCTGCGGCATGATCGACGAGCCGGTGGAGTAGGCGTCGTCCATCTCGATCCAGTGGAACTCCTGGGAGGCCCACAGGACGACCTCCTCGCCCAGCCGGGACAGGTGGACGCCGATCAGGGCCGCGCAGAACAGGAACTCGGCGGCGAAGTCGCGGTCGGCGACGGCGTCCATCGAGTTGGGTGCCGCGGAGGAGAAACCGAGCTCCTCGGCGACGGCCTGGGGGTCCAGCGGCAGGGACGACCCGGCGAGGGCTCCGGCGCCGAGGGGGGAGACCGCGGCCCGCTTGTCCCAGTCGCGCAGCCGGTCGGCGTCGCGGGCCAGGGCGTGCACGTGGGCGAGCAACTGGTGGCCGAACGACACCGGCTGCGCGTGCTGCAGGTGGGTCATGCCGGGGGCGGCGGTGGCCGCGTGCTCCTCGGCCTGTGCCATCAGCGCGGTCTCCAGCTCGACCAGCCGGGACACGATGAGGCGCACGTGGTCGCGCAGGTAGAGGCGCAGGTCGGTGGCGATCTGGTCGTTGCGGCTGCGCCCGGCGCGCAGTTTGCCGCCGAGCGCCCCGAGACGTTCGAGCAGGCCGCGTTCCAGGGCGGTGTGCACGTCCTCGTCGGCCACGGTGGGGCGGAACGCCCCGGACGCGCACGCCTGGTCGAGGTCGTCCAAGGCGCCGATCATGCGGTCGAGCTCCTCGGCGGTCAGCAGTCCCGCCTGGTGCAGCACCCGCGCGTGCGCCCGTGACGCCAGCAGGTCGTACGGCGCGAGCCGCCAGTCGAACTGCACGCTCACCGACAACCTGGTCAGCGCGTCCGCCGGGCCACCCTCGAACCTGCCGCCCCACAACCGCATGGGCTTGCCACCCTCAGCCACCGTTCTCCTTCTTCCCGATCTCTTGAGGTCAATCCGCGACCCTAGTGCAAAATCTGTCACGTCAGGCGGACTGACCGCGCCGGTCGGTCAGCTTGAGCAGGGCGTCGGCCAGCTCGGCGCCGCCCGCCGGGTCGCGGCTGATCACCAGGATCGTGTCGTCGCCCGCGACGGTGCCGAGGATGGAGGTCCAGTCGGCGTGGTCGAGCGCGGAGGCGAGGAACTGCGCGGCGCCGGGCGGCGTGCGCACGATCACGAGGTTCGCCGACGCCGCGGCGGACACGAGGAGCTCCTCGGCCACGCGCCGCAGGCGGGCGGCGGGGGTCTCGCCGCCGCCCGTGCGTGTCAGAGGGATGCGCGCCCCGCCCTCGCCGGGCAGGGCGTACACCAGTGAGCCGTCGTCGGCCCTGAGCTTCAGCGCGCCGAGCTCGTCCAGGTCACGTGACAGCGTGGCCTGGGTGACCTCGACGCCGCTCTCGGCGAGCAGCCGGGCCAGCTCGGGCTGGGACCTGACCTGGTGCCGGTTCACCAGCTCGGCGATCTTCGCGAGGCGGCCGGCCTTGGTCAGTGAGATGGTCATCGTGTCACCAGCCATTGGAGCAGGGCTTTCTGGGCGTGCAGGCGGTTCTCGGCCTGGTCCCACACCGCCGCGCCACGCGGGCCGTCCAGCAGTTCGGCGCTGATCTCCATGCCGCGGTAGGCGGGCAGGCAGTGCAGCACGAGCACGTCGGGGGCGGCGAGGGCGGCCAGCCCGGAGTTGACCTGGAAGGGGGCGAACGCGGCGGCGCGTGCCTCCTTGCCGTCCTGCCCCATCGACACCCAGGTGTCGGTGGCCAGCACGTGGGTGCCCGCCGCGGCGGCCTCGGGGTCGGACAGGACGGTGACCGACCCGCCGGTGCCCGCGGCGATCTCGGCGGCCCGCTCCACGATCAGCTCGTCGGGCTGGTACGCGGCGGGCGCGGCGACGCGCACGTGCATGCCGGCGGTGGCGCCGCCGAGCAGGTAGGAGTGGGCCATGTTGTTGGCGCCGTCGCCGAGGTAGGTGAGGGTGCGCCCGGCGAGGGGCCCCTGGTGCTCGCGCACGGTGAGCAGGTCGGCGAGCACCTGGCAGGGGTGGAACAGGTCGGTGAGGGCGTTGACGACGGGGACGGCGGACGCGGCGGCCATGGCCTCCAGGCGGTCCTGGCCGAAGGTGCGCCACACGATGGCGGCGACCTGGCGGGACAACACGCGGGCGGTGTCCTCGATGGGCTCGCCCCGGCCCATCTGGGAGCTGCCGCCGTCGATGACCAGGGGCTGGCCGCCGAGCTCGGCGATGCCGACGGCGAACGACACGCGGGTGCGGGTGGAGTGCTTGTCGAACAGCACGGCCACCGTCATCGGGCCCTCGAACGGCCGGTGGCCGAAACGGTCCTTCTTCATGACCTCGGCCAGGTCGAGCACCTCGGCCTGCTCGTGCGGCGCGAGGTCGTCGTCGCGCAGGAAGTGCCGGACGGCACCGCTCACGGGGTCACCTCCGCGAGGATGGCGGGCAGCGCCGCGACGAAGGAGCCGATCTGGTCCTCGGTGACGATCAGCGGCGGGGCGAGCCGCACCGCGTCGGGCTGGACGGCGTTGACCAGGAACCCGGCCCGCTGTGCGGCGTCCTGGACCTGCGCGGCCACGGGGGCGGTCAGCACGGCGGCCAGCCACAGGCCGCGCCCGCGTACCCCGGAGATCAGCGGGTGGTCCACGGCCGCCACTCCCCCGGCCAGCAGCTCGCCGCAGGCCCGCGCGCGGGCGAGCAGGCCGTCGCGGTCGATGGTGTCGAGGACGGCGAGCGCGGCGGCGCTGGAGACGGGGTTGCCGCCGAACGTGGAGCCGTGGTCGCCCTTCGCGAACAGCGTGCCCGCGTCGCCGAAGCCGACGCAGGCGCCGATCGGCATGCCGCCGCCGAGGCCCTTGGCGAGGGTCAGCACGTCGGGCACGATGCCGTCGTGCTGGTGGGCGAACCAGTGGCCGGTGCGGCCGATCGCCGACTGGATCTCGTCGAGCACCAGCAGCGCGCCGGTGGCGTCGCAGATCTCCCGGGCGGTGCGCATGTACCCGGCGGGCGGCGGCACGACCCCGGCCTCGCCCTGGGTCGGCTCGAGGAACACCGCGGAGCACTCGCCGGTGACGGCCTGCTTGAGGGCGTCGGCGTCGCCGTAGGGGACGAAGCGGACGTCCACCGGGAACGGGCCGAACTGGTCGCGGATGGACGCCTTCCCGGTGAGCGACAACGCGCCGAGGGTGCGGCCGTGGAAGCCGTTCTCCGCGGCGACGATGTAGCCGCGGCCGGTGGCGCGGCCGTACTTGAGCACGAGCTTGAGCGCGCACTCGTTGGCCTCGGTGCCGGAGTTGGCGAGGAAGACCTTGCCGGGCGCGCCGAGCAGGCCGAGCAGGCGCTCGGCGAGCAGCACCTCGGGCTCGTTGACGAACAGGTTGGAGGTGTGGGCGATCGTGGACACCTGCCGGGACACGGCCTCGGCCAGCGCCGGGTGGCCGTGGCCGAGTGAGCTGACCGCGATGCCGGCGATCAGGTCCAGGTAGCGGGTGCCCGCCTGGTCCCACACGTAGGCGCCCTCACCGCGCACCAGCGCCACGGGCGGCACGCCGTAGTTGGGCATGAACGCGGCGGCGTGGCGTTCCCGCAGGTCAGCCGATACGGCTTGGTTGAGCGAGTTCGTGGTCACGATCGCACCTCCGGGAGCACCATGGTTCCGATTCCCTCGTCCGTGAAGACTTCCAGCAGCACCGAGTGCGGCACCCTGCCGTCCAGCACGTGGGCGCGCGGCACGCCGCCCTCGACGGCGGTGAGGCACGCCTCCATCTTGGGCACCATGCCGCTGGACAGGCCGGGCAGCATGGCGCGCAGTTCCCCGGCGGTGACCCGGCTGATCACCTGGGCCGGCTCGCCGTCGCCGGGTGCGGGCCAGTGGGCGTACAGGCCCTCGACGTCGGTGAGCATGACGAGCTTGGCGGCGCCGAGCGCGACCGCGAGCGCCGCGGCGGCGGTGTCGGCGTTGACGTTGTAGACCTCGCCGTCGTCGCCGCGGGCCACCGAGGACACCACCGGGATGCGGCCGTCGTCCAGCAGGGCGCGGACGGCGCCGGGCTCCACGCGGACGATCTCGCCGACCTGGCCGATGTCGACCTTCGCGCCGTCCACGACGGCGTGTTTGCGTTCGGCGGTGAACAGGCGGGCGTCCTCGCCGGACATGCCGACCGCGAACGGGCCGTGCCGGTTGACGGCGCCGACGACGTCGCGGTTGACCTGTCCGACCAGCACCATGCGCACCACCTGCATGGCCTCGGGTGTGGTGACCCGCAGCCCCGCGGTGAACGTGGACTCGATGCCGAGCCGGTCGAGCTGCGCGTTGATCTGCGGGCCGCCGCCGTGCACGACCACGGGCCGGAGGCCGGCGTGCAGCAGGAACACCATGTCGTCGGCGAAGCCGCGGCGCAGCGCGTCGTCGGTCATGGCGTGGCCGCCGTACTTGACCACGACGGTCTGGCCGCGCAGGCGGCGCAGCCACGGCAGCGCCTCGATCAGCACGGCCGCCTTGGCGTGGGCGCCTGTGCTGGAGACCGTGCCGGTGTCGGGGCTCATGTCGAGTACGCCGAGTTCTCGTGGACGTAGTCGGCGGTGAGGTCCGTGGTGTGCACGGTCGCCGAGCGGGTGCCCGCCGACAGGTCGATGGTGATGGTGACGTCGCGGGGCCGCAGGTCCACCTTGGCGCGGTCGTCACCCGCGGCGCCGGCCCGGCACACCCAGATGCCGTTGATGGCGACGTTGACGCGGTCGGGCTCGAAGACGGCGTCGGTGGTGCCGACGGCCGACAGCACCCGGCCCCAGTTGGGGTCCTCGCCGTGGATGGCGCACTTGAGGAGGTTGGACCGGGCGACGGCGCGGCCGACCTTCACGGCGTCCTCCTCGTGGGCGGCGCCGACGACCTCGATGGCGATGGCCTTGGTGGCGCCCTCGGCGTCCACGAGCAGTTGCCGGGCCAGGTCGGCGCACACCTCGGTGACGCGCTTCTCGAACTCGCCGGCGTCCGGGACGACGCCGGCGGCGCCGCTGGCCAGCAGCAGCACGGTGTCGTTGGTGGACATGCAGCCGTCGGTGTCCAGCCGGTCGAAGGTGACCGCGACGGCGCGGCGCAGCACGCGGTCGAGCTCCTCGGCGGGCACGTCGGCGTCGGTGGTGATCACGCTGAGCATGGTGGCCATGGCGGGCGCGAGCATGCCCGCGCCCTTGGCCATGCCGCCCACCATGTAGCCGGTGCCGCGCCGGAAGGCGATCTTGGTGACGGTGTCGGTGGTCCGGATGGCGTCGGCGGCGGCCAGGCCGCCGTCCCTGGTGAGGTGGGCGGCGACGTCTTCGACCCCGGCGAGCAGGGCGTCCATGGGCAGCCGCTCGCCGATCAGCCCGGTGGAGCAGACGGCGATCTCACCGGCCGACTCCTCCAGCAGGGCGGCGACCTTCTCGGCGGTGGCGTGGGTGTCCTGGAAACCGGCCGGGCCGGTGCAGGCGTTGGCGCCGCCGGAGTTGAGCACGACGGCCTTGACCCGGCCGCCGGTGAGCACCTGCTCGGACCACAACACCGGGGCGGCCTTGACGCGGTTGCGGGTGAACACCCCGGCGGCGGCCCGGGAGGGGCCGTCGTTGACCACGAGGGCGATGTCGCGGGCGCCGCCGGACTTCAGGCCGGCCGCGACGCCGGCCGCGCGGAACCCGAGGGGGGCGGTGACGCTCATGCGGCATCACCGCCGCGCGTGTGGAGCGTGAGGTGGACGGTTGCCGTGTGGGGACGGGGCTCACTCACGGGGCTACTCCATTGAGGGGAAGGCCGAGTTCTTCTGCCAGGCCGAGGGCGAGGTTGGCGCTCTGCAACGCCCCGCCCGCGGTGCCCTTGGTCAGGTTGTCGAGGGCGATGACGGCCACGACGCGGCCGGCGCGCTCGTCCAGGGTCACCTGGAGCGCGGCGGTGTTGGCGCCGAGGGTCATCGCGGTCGCGGGCCAGGTGCCCTCGGGCAGCAGCCGCAGGAACGGCTCGTCCTTGACGGCCGCCGCGTACGCCTCGCGCAGCGCGGCCGCGGTGAGGCCGGGCACGGCCGGCGCGGTGCAGGTGGCGAGGATGCCGCGGCTCATCGGGGCGAGCACCGGGGTGAAGGACACCGTGACCGGCCGCCCGGCGACCCGGGAGAGGTTCTGCTCCATCTCGGGGGTGTGGCGGTGCACGCCGCCGACGCCGTACGCGACGGCCGAGCCCATGACCTCGCTGCCCATCAGGTGGGGCTTGGGGTCGCGCCCGGCGCCGGAGGTGCCGCTGGCGGCGACCACGACGACGTCGGGCTCGGCGAGGCCCGCCGCGAACGCAGGGAACAGGGCGAGGGTGGCCGAGGTGGGGTAGCAGCCCGGCACGGCTATACGCCGGGCGCCGCGCAGCACGTCGCGCTGGCCGGGCAGCTCGGGCAGGCCGTACGGCCAGGTGCCGGCGTGCGCGCCGCCGTAGAAGGCCGCCCACGCGGCGGGGTCGGCGAGGCGGAAGTCGGCGCCGCAGTCGACGACCAGGGCGGCGTCGCCGAGCGCCTCGGCGACGGCGGCCGAGCGGCCGTGCGGCAGGGCCAGGAACACCACGTCGTGACCGGCGAGGACCTCGGGTGTGGTCTCCTGGAGTGTGCGGTCGGCGAGCGCGGGCAGATGGGGCTGGTGCGCGCCAAGTCTGCTGCCGGCGTTCGCCCCGGCGGTGAGCGCGCCGATCTCGAACTGCGGGTGCGCGAGGAGCAGGCGCAGCAGTTCTCCTCCGGCGTACCCGCTGGCACCGGCCACCGCGGCCTTCATCATCGCCACCCCCCGTATGCGCAGGCGTCGGCCTTCACGCCCCGACTACCGAGTGAGTATGCATCACGCAGAATCTTCATGCAAGTGCGTATATCGTCGCCGGCGCCGGCAGAAGAACCCTCTGTTGTGCGTACCAACCGGTCGGTATCCTCGGCGGTGAGGACACCGGCCACCACTCACGACCCGGGAGTCAACCGCGTATGACTGTCACTCACGACCAGGTCCTGGCGACGCTCACCGCCCCGGGCCAGCTCTTCGAGATGGACGAGGTCGAGATCCGCGGCGTACGCACCAGGACGTGGAGACACGCGCCCGCCACCTACCGCGCCATGCTGGAGGCGAGCCGGTTCCACGGCGACAAGGTGTTCCTGGTGTACGAGGACGAGCGCGTCACCTACGAGGAGCACTACCGCCGGGCCGCCGCCCTCGCCACCCGCCTCGCCGCCGACTTCGGCGTCGGCAAGGGCGACCGGGTCGCCATCGCCATGCGCAACTACCCCGAGTGGGTGGTCGCGTTCTCCGCGGTGCTCGCGCTCGGCGCGGTGGCCGTGCCGCTGAACGCCTGGTGGACCGCGCCGGAGCTGGAGTACGGCGTGCGCGACTCCGGGTCCAAGGTCGTGATCGCCGACGGCGAGCGGGCCGAGCGGCTGCGCGACACCCCGGCCGCGCTGATCGTCACCCGCGGCGGCCTGCCGCCCGGCGCGTCCGACCTGGCCGAGGTGATCGGCGAACCGGGCGGCGACGTCGCGCTCCCCCCGGTGGAGATCGCCCCGGAGGACCCGGCGACGATCTTCTACACCTCCGGCACCACCGGCAGCCCCAAGGGCGCGCTGGCCAGCCACCGCAACCTCGGGCAGGCGCCGATGACGGTGAGCTACTCCACCCTGCGCAGCGTCGCCATGGCGGGCAAGGACCCCGCCACCGCGGCGGGCGGGCGCCGTGTCGTGCTGCTGGCGGTGCCGCTGTTCCACGTCACCGGCTGCTTCGCGGTGATGCTGCCGGTGATGTTCACCGGGGGCGGGCTGGTGCTGATGTACCGCTGGGACGCCGGGCGGGCGCTGCGGCTGATCGAGCGGGAGAAGATCACCATCATCACCGGGGTGCCCACCAACGCCTGGCAACTGCTGTCCCACCCTGATTTCGGCAAGTACGACATCTCCAGCCTCGGCGGCATCAGCTACGGCGGCGCGCCCGCCCCGCCCAAGCTGCTCGAGCGCATCGGCGACCAGCTCCCGAAGCGGCAGGCGTCCAACGGGTACGGCATGACCGAGACGACGGCGCTCGCGATCTTCAACGGCGGCCCCGGGTACCTGGCCCGCCCCGACAGCGTCGGCCTGCCCGTCGCCGTGTACGACGTGGAGATCCGCGACCCGCTCGGCCGGGAGGTGCCCACGGGCGAGGTCGGCGAGTTGTGCCTGCGCGGACCCGGCGTGATCACGGGGTACTGGAACCGGCCGGAGGAGACCGCGCAGACCTTCGTCCGCGGGTGGCTGCACACCGGTGACCTCGCCAAGGTGGACGCGGACGGCTACGTCTACATCGTCGACCGCGCCAAGGACATGCTGATCAGGGGCGGGGAGAACGTCTACTGCGCCGAGGTGGAGGCCGCCCTGTACGAGCACCCGGCCGTGGACGACGCCGCGGTGATCGGCATACCGGACGACGAGCTCGGCGAGCAGGTGGGCGCGGTGATCCGCCTCAAGCCGGGCACGTCCGCCACCGGGGAGGACCTGCAGGATTTCCTGCGCGGCACGCTGGCGCCGTTCAAGATCCCGGTGCGGTTCTGGTTCCGGGAGGCCGAGCTGCCGCGCAACCCCGGCGGCAAGATCCTCAAGACCCATCTGCGCAAGGAGACCCTGGGGTTGTGATCCCAGGCACCCTGGTCCTCCACCGGCCACACGCGGATCATTGATCTCGCTACTCATCGTTATCTACGCTCACCGCATGGGCATCCCGACCGAACCGATCGGCAGCATCCCCCGACCCCCCGCCTTGCTCTCCGCCATGGCCGGCGGCGACGCGGCCGCGCTGGCCGCCGCGCAGTCCGCGGCCGTCGCCGACACCATCAGCAGGCTGGAGCAGACCGGCTCCCCCGTGCTGGTGGACGGCGAGCAGTCCAAACCGAGCTTCGCGACCTATCCCATCACCGGCATGACCGCGCTCGCCCCCGACGGCGCGGTCATCCCGTTCGCCGACGGGCACACCCGGCAGCTCCCCGTGCTGACCGGCGGCCCGTTCCGTTACCAGGTGCACGCCGAGAGCTACCTGCGCGCCGCGCGGGAGCACACCTCGCTGCCGGTCAAGCAGGCCGTCATCGCCCCGTCGGCGCTGAGCCTGCTGTACCCGGCCGCCGGCATCGACGGCTACCCGCGCAAGGCGTTCGTCGACGACCTGATCGCCGAGGCCGAGGCGGACATCCGCGGCTGCCTGGACGCCGGGGCGCACGTCGTGCAGGTCGACTTCACCGAGGGGCGGCTGTCGCTCAAGCTCGACCCGAGCGGCGGCCTGCTCGACGACTTCATCGCGCTGAACAACCAGGTGCTCGACCGGTTCTCCGCCGACGAGCGTGCCCGCATCGGGGTGCACACCTGCCCCGGCGGCGACCAGGACTCCACCCACAGCGCGGACGTCGACTACGCGGGCCTGCTGCCCAAGCTGTTCGGGCTGCACGCCGGCAACTTCTACGTGCAGCTCGCCTCGGAAGCCGAGCCGGATCGTGTGCTCGGGATCATCGCCGAGCACCTGCCCCCGGGCGCCAGGGTGTTCGTCGGGGTCACCGACCCGATCGACCCGCGGGTGGAGACCCCCGAGCAGGTGCGCGACCGGGTGCTCGCCGCCGCCCGCCACCTGCCGGCCGACCGGCTCGGCACCTGCGACGACTGCGGTTTCTCCCCCTTCGCCGACGACATCTCCACCTCACGCGACATCGCGTTCGCCAAGATCGCCGCCCGGGTGGAGGGCACCGCGCTCGCCGCCCGCGAGCTGGGCGTGTGACGTGCCGCGCTGACAGCGGGTCAGGGCGGCGGCGGATTCGCCGCACTTCTGCCATTGATCCGCTGTTGGCGCGGACGTATGGTCCTCCCAAGATTCGAGCACACCTCATGTTCTTGGGGGTCCTCACATGCACGCACGCCTCCGGCGGGCGCTCACCCTGGCCTCGGCATCAGTGATCGTCACGCTGGCATCCCCCGTCGTGCCCGCCTCCGCGGCCACCTACCACACCCCGGACGACTACTGCGTCGGCGAGTGCCTGGACGTGCTCCCGCCGGGGCAGAACGGCAACGCCACCCTGGTGGAGATCCTCGCCAACCAGGCGCTCGGCACCAAGCCCCGGCACTCGGACGACCAGCTCGGCAAGTACGCCGGCCTCATCTCCGGCTACACCGGGCTCACCGAGGGCCAGATCGCGAACTTCTTCAACGACGCGTCGTTCGGCGTGCCGGCCGGGCAGGCGGAGAGCACCGTCAGCCCCCGCTCCGACGTGACGATCGTGCGCGACCGCGCCACCGGCGTGCCGCACATCACCGGCACCACCCGCGCGGGCACCATGTTCGGCGCCGGGTACGCCGGGGCGCAGGACCGCCTGTGGCTGATGGACCTCATGCGGCACGTCGGCCGGGGCGAGCTGACGCCGTTCGCCGGCGGCGCGCCCGGCAACCGGGCGCTGGAGCAGAGCGTCTGGCTGAACTCCCCCTACACCGAGGCCGACCTGCGGGCGCAGATCGACCGGCTGCGCGACTCCGGGCCGCGCGGCGCGCAGCTCTACGACGACGTGCGCGCCTACATCGACGGGATCAACGCCTACATCGACCGCTGCATGGCCGACCGCAACTGCCCCGGCGAGTACGTGCTGACCGGCCACATGGACGCCGTCACCAACGCGGGCGGCCCGGTGGACTTCACCATGACCGACCTGGTCGCGGTGGCCGGCGTGATCGGCGGCCTGTTCGGCGGGGGCGGCGGCGCGGAGATGCGGTCCGCGCTGGCCCGCGTCGCCGCGCGCGCGAAGTACGGCACCGCGGCGGGCGACCAGGCGTGGGCGGCGTTCCGGTCGCAGAACGACCCGGAGACCACGCTGACCCTGCACGACGGCCAGAGCTTCCCGTTCGGCGCCGCGCCGGCCGCCACCGGCGTCGTGCTGCCCGACGCCACCACCGGCCCGGTGGACGTCACCCAGAACGAGAGCGGGTCGGCCACCGTGCCCGCGTCGGCGTCCTCGGCCAAGGGCGTGCTGGACGGGCTGCTGGTGGAGAACTCCAAGCCGGGCATGTCCAACGCCGTGGTGGTCTCGGCGGCCGAGTCGGCGACCGGGCACCCGATCGCGGTGTTCGGCCCGCAGACCGGCTACTTCGCGCCGCAACTGCTGATGCTGCAGGAGCTGAACGGGCCCGGCGTCCGGGCACGGGGCGTGGCGTTCGCCGGGCTCAACCTGTACGTGCTGCTCGGCCGGGGTACCGACTACGCCTGGAGCGCCACCTCGGCGGGGCAGGACATCACCGACACCTACGCGGTGCGCCTGTGCGACCCGGCGGGCGGCACGCCGACCGTGAACTCCGACCACTACCTGTACCGGGGCGTCTGCACCGCCATGGAGACGCTCAGGAAGACCAACTCCTGGCGGCCCACCGTCGCCGACCCCACCGCGGCGGGCTCCTACGACCTGGTGATCAAGCGCACCAAGTACGGCCTGGTGACCTGGCGCGGCACGGTCGGCGGGCAGCCGACCGCGTTCACCACGTTGCGCTCGACGTACCGGCACGAGGCGGACTCGGCGATCGGGTTCCAGATGTTCAACGACCCGGCGCAGATGGGCGACGCGGCGGCGTTCACCAACTCCGCGTCCAGCATCGGGTTCGCGTTCAACTGGTTCTACGTGAACTCCAGCCAGGCGGCGTACTTCATGTCGGGCGACGTCCCGGTCCGCCAGGCGGCGTCCGACCCGAGCCTGCCGCAGACCGCCGACGCGGCGCACGAGTGGGCGGGGTACGACCCGGACCTCAACACCGCGACGTACATGGCGCCCTCGACGCACCCGCAGACCGCGTCGCAGGACTACCTGGTGAGCTGGAACAACAAGCAGGCCAAGGACTACGGCGCGGCGGACGGCAACTTCAGCTTCGGGCCGGTGCACCGCGTGGACCTGCTGGACGCGCCGGTCAAGGCGGCGCTGGCCGGGGCGGGCAAGCTCGACAAGGCCGGCACCGTGAAGATCATGGCGGACGCCGCGGTCACCGACCTGCGCGGGCAGAAGGTGCTGCCGCTGCTGCTGCGGGTGATCGGCGGCGCCCCGGTGACCGACCCGGCGTTGTCCGCGGCGGTGTCGCGGCTGCAGGCGTGGGCCTCGGCGGGGACCCGGCGGCTGGAGACCTCACCCGGCAGCAGGACGTACGCGCACGCCGACGCGATCCGGGCGTTCGACGCCTGGTGGCCGAAGCTCGTGCGTGCGCAGTTCCAGCCGGGACTCGGCGACCCGCTGTACCGCTCGCTGGTGGCGGCGTTGCAGATCAACGAGTCGCCGTCCGGGCTCCAGCAGGGCGACTCGGCGGGCCTGCCCACCTCGGCCAACGAGGCGCAGGCGCACAAGGGGTCGGCGTTCCAGTACGGCTGGTGGGGTTACGTCAGCAAGGACCTGCGGTCGGTGCTCGGCGACCCGGTGGCCGCGCCGCTGCCGTCGCGGTACTGCGGCGACGGCACCGTGGCGGGCTGCCGCGCGGTGCTGCTGAACAGCCTGTCGGCGGCGCTGGCCGAGCCCGCGGCCACGACGTACCCGGGTGACGACGTGTGCGCGGCGGGCGACCAGTGGTGCGCGGACGCCATCGAGCACTCGCCGCTCGGCGGGATCAAGCACTCGCTGATCTCGTGGCAGAACCGGCCGACGTACCAGCAGGTGGTGTCGTTCCCGGCGCGCCGGGGCGACCCGGTGGCGAACCTGGCGCAGGCCGGGTCGGCGCGGGCGTCCAGCACGCAGTTCCTGACCTCGCACACCCCGGCCAAGGCCATCGACGGCGACCCGTCCACCCGGTGGTCGAGCTCGTACAGCGACAACCAGTGGCTACAGGTGGATCTCGGGTCGTCCCGGCAGGTGGCCCGGGTGATCCTGCGGTGGGAGGCGGCCTACGGGGCGTCCTACCGGATCCAGGTGTCCGGCGACGGGTCGTCGTGGACCGACGCGTACTCCACCACGACCGGCGACGGCGGGGTGGACAACGTGACGATCAGCCCGGTGAGCACCCGCTACGTCCGCATGCAGGGCGTGCGGCGCGGCACGTCCTACGGGTACTCGCTGTACGAGATGGAGGTCTACTCCCGGTGACGCCGAGGGGCGGGGGCGGACCCCCGTCCGCCGCCGCCCCTCGGGTGCGGTCTCACGCGCTGCGCAACTGCGCTCCGGTGCGCTCGCCGGCCAGGGCGACGGCGGCGTCGCGGGCCGCGGTGGTCTCCTCGACGGTGAGCGTGCGGTCCGGCGCCCGGAACCGCAGGGTGTAGGCCAGGGACTTGCGGCCCTCGCCCACCTGGGCGCCGGTGTACACGTCGAACAGCCGGATCGACTCCAGCAGCTCCCCCGCGCCCTCGCGCAGCGCCGCCTCGACCCCGGCGACCGGCACCTCGGCGGGCACGACCAGCGCGACGTCCTGCGTGGCCACCGGGTACGCCGACACCGGCACCGCGTCCACCGGGCCGGGCAGCACCGCTTCGAGCACCGTCAGCTCCAGCTCCATGGCGGCGGTGCGCGGCGGCAGGCCGAACGCCTCCACGACGCGGGGGTGCAGCTCGCCCGCGTGGCCGGCGAGCGTCTCGCCCACGTACAGGGCGGCGCACCGGCCGGGGTGCCACGGCTCGTGCTGGTCGGCCCGCACGGTGAGCTGCAGGCCGGCCTCGCGGGCGACGGTGCGGGCGGCCTCGACGGCGTCGGCCCACGAGGCCGGGCGCCCGGCGCCCCACCAGCCCGAGCGGTCCCGCTCGCCGGCCAGCACGACCGCCACCCGCAGCGGCTGCCGGGGCAGCGCCGCGGTGATGCCCGCCAGCTCCTCGTCGGTCGGCCTGCGGTCCACGCCGAGCACCGGCGCGGCGGCCGGGGCGCCGGGCTCGGGCCGGAAGACCAGGCCGGACTCGAACAGCGCCACGTCGGGGAAGCCGCGGCCCACGTTGCGCACCAGGGTCTTCAGCAGGCCCGGAAGCAGGGTGGTGCGCATGTACGGCTCGTCCTCGCTCAGCGGGTTGGCGAGGCGCGTGACCCGGCGGCGCGGGTCGTCGCCGGGCAGATGCAGGGCGTCCAGGTCGCGGGTGCCCATGAACGGGTAGGCGAGCGTCTCGACGTACCCGGCGGCGGCGAGGGCCCGGCTCACCTGCCGGCGCAGCCGCTGCTCGGCGGTGAGCCCGGCGCCGGCGGGGGCCTTCGGCAGCACCGACGGCAGGTGGGCGTACCCCTCCAGCCGGATGACCTCCTCGGCGAGGTCGTTGGGGTCGGTGAGGTCCGGCCGCCACGACGGCGGCGTCACCGTGAGCGCCTCGGCCCTGCCGGGGGCCGCGGGCTCGAGCAGGTCCGCCGGCACGGCCTCGGCCGGCGCCGGCGCGGAGCCGGCGGAGACGACCGTGCAGCCGACCTGCTCCAGGCGCCGCACCACGACGTCGCGGCCGTAGGTCACGCCCGCCACGCGGTCGGGGTGGTCGGACGGGATGGTGATGGACGGCGGCTCGGCCTCGACGGCCGCGTGGGTGACGCCCGGCTCGGCCGTGGCGCCGCCGAACGCGACCAGCATCTGCACCGCGCGCCAGGAGGCGTACAGCGGCAGCTCGCGGTCCACGCCGCGCTCGAAGCGGCGGGACGCCTCGCTGACGAGGTTGTGCCGCCGGGACATGCGGGCGGTGCCGCTCGCCGAGAAGTGGGCCGCCTCGATCACCAGGTCGGTGGACCCGGCGGAGATCTCGGTGGCCAGACCGCCCATGGTGCCGGCCATGGAGATCGGCCCGGAGGAGTCGGTGATCAGGATGTCCTCGGGGTGCAGCTCGCGCACCACGTGGTCGAGGGTCTCCAGCGTCTCCCCCTCGCGGGCGCGGCGCACCACGATCGGGCCGTCGAGGCGGGAGCGGTCGAAGGCGTGCAGCGGCTGGCCGAGCTCGATCATGAGGTAGTTGGTGACGTCGACGGCCAGCGACACCGGGCGCATGCCCGCGCGGACCAGCCGGACCTGCATCCACATCGGGGTCTCCGCCGCCGGGTCCAGGCCGGACACGGTGCGCAGCACGAAACGGTCGCAGGCGGTCGGGTCGTCGATCGCGGCAGGGTGGGACTCCTCGTCGAAGGACGGCGGCTCCACGTCGGCCGGGTCGCGCCAGGGCACCCCGAACGCGATGGCCGTCTCGCGGGCCACGCCGCGGATCGACAGGGCGTACCCGCGGTCGGGGGTGACCTCCAGCTCGATGACGTCGTCGCGCAGGCCGAGCAGCTCCACCACGTCGGCGCCGAGGTGGGTGTCCGGCGGCAGGATCATGATGCCGTCGTGGTCGTCGCCGATGCCGAGCTCGCGGGCCGAGCAGATCATGCCGTCCGACACGTGGCCGTACGTCTTGCGGGAGCCGACCTCGAACCCGCCGGGCAGCACCGCGCCGGGCAGGGCGACCGGCACCCGGTCGCCGACCGCGAAGTTGGTGGCGCCGCAGATGACCCACCGGGGCGCGGCCTCGCCGACCTCCAGCGAGCAGTAGCGGATGGGCTTCTTGAAGCCGGTGAGCTCCTCGACGGACAGCACCTCGCCGACCACGACGTTCTTGATCTCGTAGCCGACCGACTCGATCGACTCCAGCTTCAGGCCGGCCGCGGTCAGCCGCTCGGCGACCTCGTGGGCGGTGACGGCGGGCAGGTCGACGTACTCCCGCAGCCAGGAGAGCGGGAACTTCATCAGGCCTCCATACCGAACGGGAGCGTGAAGCGCACGTCTCCCTCGACCATGTCACGCATGTCCTCGGCGTTGTGGCGGAACATCAGGGTGCGCTCCACGCCGATGCCGAAGGCGAAACCGCTGTAGCGGACCGGGTCCACGCCGCAGGCGACCAGCACCCGGGGGTTGACCATGCCGCAGCCGCCCCACTCGATCCAGCCCTCGGACTTGCAGGTGCGGCACGGCGGGTTGCCCGGCACCGCCGAGGCGCCCCGGCAGACGAAGCAGCGCAGGTCCATCTCGGCGGACGGCTCGGTGAACGGGAAGTAGTTGGGCCGGAACCGGGTCATGATGCCCTCGCCGAACATCACCTCGGCGAAGCGGTCCAGCGTGCCCTTCAGGTGGGCCATGGTGAGGCCCTCGTCGACGGCGAGGCCCTCGATCTGGTGGAACACCGGGGTGTGGGTGGCGTCCAGCTCGTCGGTGCGGAACACCTTGCCGGGCGAGATGACGTACACCGGCAGCGGGCGCGTCAGCAGCGCGCGGATCTGCACCGGGGAGGTCTGGGTGCGCAGCACCATGCCCGAGTCGACCGACTCCACGAAGAACGTGTCGTGCTCGGAGCGGGCGGGGTGGTCGGGCCCGATGTTCAGGGCGTCGAAGTTGAACCACTCGCCCTCCAGCTCGGGGCCCTCGGCGATCTCGTACCCCATGGCCACGAACGCGTCGCCCATGCGTTCCTGCAGCGTGGTCAGCGGGTGGCGGGCGCCGAGCGGGGCGCGGTCCCAGGGGAGGGTGACGTCGACCGTCTCCTCCACCAGCACGCGCTCGTCGCGCTCGGCGATCAGCACGGCCTGACGGGCGGCCAGGGCTTCGTTCACGGCCTTGCGCGCGGCGCCGATGCGCTTGCCCGCCTCGGCGCGCGCCTGCGGCGGCAGGGCGCCGATCTCGCGGTTGGCCAGGGCGATGGGCGAACGGTCGCCCGCGTGGGCCAGCCGCGCCTGCTTCAGCGCGTCGAGGTCGGCGGCCGCTTCGACGGCGGCGATGGCGTCGGCCTCCATGCGCGCCACCTCGTCGGCGTGCAACGGCGTCACCTCGACCGGGTCATAGGTGTTCGACAAGAGTGAGCTCCGTATCCAGGGCATGAGCGGGCACGATTCTAGTGCGGCGGCACGGCGCGGTGGCCGCGGCGCAGGAGGGCCGCCCCCCGGCGTCCCGGCCCGCGCCTGGTCAGGCGAAGTCGGGAGTGCCGGCGGGCATGGTAAATCGGAACTCGGCGCCGCCGCCGGGCGCCCGCTGCACGGTGATCGTGCCGCCGTGCGCCTCGACGAGCCCCTTGACGATGAACAGGCCGAGCCCGGTGCCGCCGCGCCGGCGCGCGTTGCCGCGCCAGAACTGCCGGAAGACGCGCGAGGCCAGCTCGGGTGCGACACCCTCACCCTGGTCACGCACGGACACGGCCACTCCCCACTCGACGGGCTCCACCACTATCGTCACCGTACCGCGCCCGTGACGCACCGCGTTTTCCAGCAGGTTGCCCAGGATCTGGTCGATCTTGTCCTGGTCGAGCCAGGTCTCCGGCAGCTCGCCGCACACGTCAAGGCGGAAACGGTCCGCCGGGTCGCCCGCGGCCACCCGGCCTGCGATGATCTTACGGGCCCTGGCGGGGACGTCGACCACCTGGCGGTGCACCTGGAGCCGGCCGGACTCGATGCGCGAGACGTCGAGCAGCTCGGTGATCAGGCGGGTGACGCGGTCGGCGTCGGAGTTCACCGTCTCCAGCATCACGCGCTTCTGGTCGTCGGTGAAGCGCTCCCACTTGGCCAGAAGGGTGGCGGTGAAGCCCTTGACGCTGGTCAGCGGGGAGCGGAGCTCGTGGGCGACGGTGGAGACCAGGTCGGCACGGCTGCGCTCCAGCCGGGCGCGGGCCGCGGCGCCGCGCAGGGTGACCACGACGCGCACGACGTCGCCGCCGCGCTCGGGCCTGCGGACGAAGCGTGCGGCCACCAGCAGCTCCTGGCCGCCGGGCAGGTACAGGGAACGCTCGGGCTGGCGGGTGCGGATGCGCAGGCCGCGGTAGGCGTCCAGCCACTTCCACCAGTCGCGGCCGTCGTTGTCGCGGAACGGCAGGACGTCGGGGAAGTGCCGGCCCACTGCGTGGGCGGCGGCCACTCCGGTGAGGCGGCACGCGGCGCGGTTGACCGCCACCACCTCGCCGCGGTGGTCGACGACCACCACACCGTCGGGAAGCTCGTCCACCGGGATCGAGCACGCGGCCTCGGTGCCCCGCCGCTGGGTCGATCCGCCGTGCACAACGCCTCCTCGCCGACTACAGGGCCGACAATAGCGGGTTTCCCTCGCCGTCCGGCAGCCCTTGCCCGCCGCCCGCGACCACCCGCGGGCGGGAATCCGGTCACCCCTCAAGGGGTGCTCGCGCCTGTCATGTTCCGCCGGATCAACGATCAGGACGGCCTCCGCGTGCCCGGCGGTCAGCACCGGGCGGCGCGCTGGGCGCGGGCGGAGGCGTACAGGCAGACGGCGGCGGCGGTGGCGAGGTTCAGGCTCTCGGCGCGGCCGTAGATCGGCACGCGGACCACCTCGTCGGCGAGCTCCAGGACGTCCTTCGGCAGGCCCCAGGCCTCGTTGCCGAACAGCCAGGCCACCGGGCCGGACAGGTCGACGTCGTCCAGGGTGCCCTCACCGGCGCCGTCGGCGGCCAGCACCCGCAGGCCGGCGTCCTTGAGGTGGGCGACGGCGGACGCGACGGGCGCGCCGGTGACCACGGGGAGGTGGAACAGGCTCCCGGCGCTGGCGCGCACGCACTTGCCGTTGTAGGGGTCCACCGAGGCGTCGGTGAACACCACGGCCCCCGCGCCGGCGGCGTCCGCCGTGCGCAGCACCGTGCCCGCGTTGCCGGGGTCGCGCACATGGGTGAGCACCGCGACCAGGCCGGCGCCCGGGCGCACGGCCTCGGCGAGCGGCACGTGCACGAACCGGCACACCGCCAGCAGGCCCTGCGGGGTGACCGTCTGGGCCAGCTCGGCCATCACCTCGCCGCTCGCCCCGAACACCGGCACCCCGGCCCGGCGCGCCGCCTCCACGATGTCGCCGTGGCGCGCCTCGGCGTCCGCCGTGGCGAACAGCTCGGTGACGACGTCCGGCGACGCCAGGGCCTCGCGCACCGCCTGCGGGCCCTCGGCGAGGAAGGCGCGGTCACGCTCGCGGAACGCCCGCTTGGCGAGGCGCTTCGCGGCCTTGACCCGCGGGGACTTGGTGTTGGTCAGCTCGGAAACGGCCATGTGCTCCCCTGAGGCGCCCCTGCGCGCAAGGGCGGCGTGAACGAGTGAACGGCCCGCTCCCGGCAGGAGAGCGAGCCGTTCACCGTGGATGACGTGCCTGTGCGGCGAGCCGCGGGTCAGCCCGCCACCGGGGCGTTGACGTCCGCCGGGAGCGCCTTGCGGGCGGCCTCGGCGAGCGCGGCGAAGGCGGTGGCGTCGTTGACGGCGAGGTCGGCCAGCATCTTGCGGTCCACCTCGATGCCCGCGGCCTTCAGGCCCTGGATGAAACGGTTGTACGTGATGCCGTTGGACCGGGCCGCCGCGTTGATGCGCTGGATCCACAGGCGCCGGAAAGCGCCCTTCTTGTCCTTGCGGTCGCGGTAGGCGTAGGTCAAAGAGTGGAGCATCTGCTCCTTGGCCTTGCGGTACAGCCTGGAACGCTGACCACGGTAACCACTCGCCCGCTCGAGGACGACGCGGCGCTTCTTCTTGGCGTTGAGCGCCCGCTTTACGCGTGCCATGGTGATATCTCCCCGGGGGTTCGGTTACTTGCCGAGCAGCTTCTTGATCTTCTTTGTGTCGGCAGCGGACATGACGACCTCGGGCGCGAGACGGCGGGTCAGCGTGGACGGCTTGTGCTCGTTGTAGTGCGCACGGTTCGCGCGACGGCGCATGATCTTTCCGCTCCCGCTGAGGCGGAACCGCTTCTTCGCACCGCTGTGCGTCTTCATCTTCGGCATGTCAGCCGTCTCTCCTCATTCGTCCGTACCGATGTCCCGGGTCAAGCTATCCCAGCCGCAGGCATGGCGACGTAAGCTCTTGACCCGGTACGGTCTCCTGCCGCGTCCCGTCGTGTGATCAGACGGGACCGGTCAACTGCCTTGCTCCGAAGCCGCCTGCTCGGGCGCCACCAGGTCGGTGGCCGCCTGCTCGGACTCGGTGCCACGCGCGCGGGCCGCGGCCCGCTCGGCCTTGGCCTCGGCCTTCTTCTTGTGCGGCCCGATCACCATGATCATGTTACGGCCGTCCTGCTTGGGCTGGGACTCGACGAAGCCGAGCTCCGTGACGTCCTCCGCCAGCCGCTGCAGGAGCCGGAAACCGAGCTCCGGGCGCGACTGCTCGCGTCCACGGAACATGATCGTGACCTTGACCTTGTCCCCCGCTTTGAGGAACCGCACGACGTGACCCTTCTTGGTCTCGTAGTCATGCGGGTCGATCTTGGGCCGGAGCTTGATCTCCTTGATGATCGTGTGCGCCTGGTTGCGGCGCGCCTCACGTGCCTTCATGGCCGACTCGTACTTGAACTTGCCGTAGTCCATGAGCTTGCACACGGGCGGCCGGGCCGTGGCGGCGACCTCGACCAGATCGAGATCGGCCTCCTGGGCCAGCTTCAGCGCATCACCGATGGAGACGATGCCGACCTGCTCGCCGTTCGGGCCGACGAGACGGACCTCGGGCACGCGAATACGCTCGTTGATGCGGGGCTCAGTGCTGATGGGACCTCCTAGGTGCCGGGTAGTCGCCGCGTCTGCTCGCTCGACCGTGCCAGGGCTTTCGCGCTCACAAGCGAAAAGCCCCACACGTCGCGCATGCGGGGCCACTGGGATCCGCGGTCCGCCGACCGTGGAAACCCCCGGAGGTTCCGGAGTGATCCTTTGACCCGCCGGCCTCGCAGCCGGTCAGGTGGGAGGGAGACCTCCGCTTGCGCGTCCAGCAGGCATGCCGGACCGATCAAGCAGCAACGATACCACAACACCCCGGCAGACCTGAAACATTCCCCGGCCGCCCGGGGGTGCGGTCAGTGGGTGAGGGCGGCGCGGCGGCGGATCTCGGCCTCGCCGCCGGCGCGGACCGGGGCCACCGGGACGCCCCGGTGGCCGGTGTACAGCTCCACCTGGCGGACGGCCTGGTGGACGAGCATGCCGTAGCCGCCGATCACCGTGGCGCCCGCCGCGGCCGCCGCACGGGCCAGCGGCGTCGGCCACGGCGCGTACACCACGTCGAACACCGCGGGGACGCCCCGCACCAGCCCGGTGACCTCGTCGGCCGCGCCGGGCGGCAGGGTCGAGACGACCAACTCGGCGTCCAGGGCCGCGAGACCGGCGAAGGTACGCACCGTCAGCGCGACGCCGAGACGCTCGGCGACCCGCTCGGTCTCCCCGGCCCGGGCACGGTCGCGCACCACCAGCACGGCCTCGCGCAACCCGAGCTCGCGCAGCGCCGCCAGGGCCGACGCGGCCGTGGCGCCGCCGCCGAGCACCGCGGCCGAGACGGGGGCGGTGACGCCCTCGTCGGCCAGGGCCCGCACGATGCCGTGCACGTCGGTGTTCTCGCCGTGCCGCGCGCCGCCGGAGAACACCACGGTGTTCACGCCGCCGACCGCGACGGCGAGGTCCGACACGGTGTCCAGCAACGGCAGCACGGCGCGCTTCAGCGGCATGGTCAGCGACAGGCCGGCCCACTCGGGGCCGAGGCCCGCCAGCAGCCCCGGCAGCCGCTCCTCGTCGCACTCGATGGCGTCGTAGCGCCACCCGCGCAGCCCGAGCGCCTCGTACGCCGCGCGGTGCAGCGCCGGGGACAGCGAATGGGCGATCGGGGAGCCGAGCACGGCGGCCCGCCGCTCCATCAGCCACCCCCCTGGCTGCGGTTGAACTCCTCGGCCAGGCGGAAGAACTCCGCCTCCGAGTCGGTGAACTTCGTGATCTTCTTCTTCGGGTCCACGGTCACGAAGTACAGCCACGGGCCGTCGGCCGGGTTCAGCGCGGCCTCGATGGCGTGGTCGCCGGGGTTGCCGATCGGCCCCGGCGGGAGGCCGAGGCGCGCGTAGGTGTTGTACGGCGACTTGCTCTTGAGCTGCTCGTGGGTGGCCGCGATGCCGTACTCGCCGAGGCCGTACATCACCGTGCTGTCCATCTGCAGCTTCATCTGCGGGTCGCGGTTCAGCCGGTTGTAGATGACCCTGGCGACCTTCGGCATGTCCTCGTACCTGCCTGACTCCGCCTGCACGATGCTGGCCACCGTGACGACCTGCAGCGGGGTGAGACCCACCTGGCGAGCACCCTCGACGAGACCGGCCTCCTCGGCGGCGCGGTCGAACCGCTCCACCATGGTCCCGAGCAGGTCCTCCGGGGACGTGCGGGGCGAGACCTCGTAGGTCGCGGGGAAGGCGAAGCCCTCCAGCCTGCCCCTGGCGTACGAGGGGAGACCGAGCCCCTTGGCGTCCTTGGCGGCGTTCTGGAACTCCTTGACCGGGCGGCCGGTCGCGGTGGAGAGCTGCTCGTACACCTGGGACAGGCGCAGGCCCTCGCGGAGCGTGAGGGTGGTCTTCAGGCGGCGGGCGGGGTCGAGGAGCGGGACGGCGTTGACCGCGGCCATGCCCTTGCGGAGCTTGTACTCACCCGGCTGGAGCGACGCGCTCTTGCCGGCGGCGCCGATCGCGTTGACGAAGGCCCGTTCGCTGGCCACCACGCCCTGGTCGACCAGGGTCTGGGCCACCTCGCTCGCGGACTGGCCCTCCTTGATCGTCACGACGACCTCGCCGGTGCCCTGACCGGTGTAGTCCTTGACGGTGGTGAGGCCGCGGATCCAGGTGAAGCCGTAGTAGCCGCCCGCTCCGACCACGCCGACGATGATGATCATGGCGAGGAGGAAGGCGGCGAAACCCTTGCGGCGCTGCCTGCGCTGGCGCCGCCTGCTGCGGGCGCGGGTGGTCCGGGAATTGCGAGACCTGCGCCGGGGACCCTCGTCGTCCTCGGCACCCAGCAGATTGTCGAGGTCCAGATCGCTCATAGGTGCGCTCGCCAATCTCCCGGGCGGACCCGGTCGCCGTCAAGCGGGTGCCGTAAATTGGTGTGACAAGCCCGGCATGGCGGGGTCGGGAAGGCAGGGGCGCAGGTGGCCCGCGTGACGGCACGCGTGCCATGCGCCCTCGGGGGCGCTCCGGCGGGCGCGCACCGCCGGGCGGGGAGCATCAGTGCCGCCTCAGGCGGGCGTGCAGCTCTTCGCGGAATTTCACAAACTCACTCTCTTTGTCAGTGAATTTGGTGATTCTACGCTCCGGATCGACCGTGACGAACCAGTACCAATCACCCTTCGCCGGATAAAGCGCCGCACGGAGTGCCGCCTCGCCGGGGTTGGCGATGGGACCGGGAGGGAGCCCGCGATGGAGGTAGGTGTTGTACGGAGTGTCGCGCTTGATCTCGGCGTGTGACGCCACGATGCCGTGCTTGCCCAGGCCGTACATCACCGTGCTGTCCATCTCGAGCTTGGCACCGGAGGCGAGGCGATTGTAGACGACCCTCGCGATCTTGGGGTAGTCGGCCTCGGAGCCTCCCTCGGCCTGCACGATGCTGGCCACCACCACCACCTGCCGCGGCGTCAGCCGCACCCGCGCCGCGCCCTCCTCCAGCCCCACCGAGGCCGCGGCGCGCTTGAACCGGCGTACCAGGGCCCGCATCAGGTCGGTCGCCGTGGTCTTCGGCTCGATGTCGTAGGTCGCCGGGAACAGGAACCCCTCCACGGCCCCGCCCGCGTACGACGGCAACCCGAGCCCCCCTGGCGCCGCCGCCAGCGCCCGCAGCTCCGCCTCCGGCACCCCCGACCCCTTCGCGAGCCGCGCCACCGTCTCCGAGGCCCGCAGCCCCTCAGGGAGGGTGACCCGCTTCCTGACCCGCGACCGCGACTCCAGCATCAGATCAAGCGCCTGGGCAGCGGCCATCCTCTTCCGCAACCGGTAACTCCCCGGCCGCAACGTCCCCGCCTTCCCCCTCTCCTCCACAACCTGGACGAACGCCCCCCGGCTGGCCACCACCCCCTCCCGCACCAGCACATCCCCGATCTCCCCCGCCGACACCCCCACCGGCACCACCACCACGACGCTCCCCTCGCCCCTCCCCTCGAAGTCCTCGGGCACCAGAAACCCCCGGACCGCCATCACCACCACGACGACCACCGCGACCACCAACCCCCCCACCCCCAGAAGCACC
>NZ_JBDPMD010000077.1:0-27901 GCF_039871875.1 Sphaerisporangium sp. B11E5
TTGGTGATCGTGGGCGCGCCCCACTTCTTCTCCAGCACGACGTTACGGCCCTTGGGCCCCAAGGTCACCTTCACGGCGTCAGCGAGCTGATTCATGCCACGCTCAAGACCGCGCCGGGCGTCCTCATTGAACGCGATCATCTTGGCTGCCATACGGCTAGACCTCCCAGATACAGGGTGGCGTGCAGCGGATCGAGCCGACGCCCGCGACGGCGTAGACCCGCGTTACCACGACACCTGTCGCCGTGGATCGGCAAGCCCCATCGCCTCGATCCAGGTTGTCACTCCCGACGTGAGAGTGCCAACGAACTGTTTAGCACTCTACCCTGCCGAGTGCAAGCGGCAACCCCTATGACCTGGGCGGCCCATGGATTTCCCTGACCGTATGCGGAATATCGGGTGCGTCCCGCTCCGGACACAAGGGACGCCCGTGACATGACGGAAGGTTCGGCCCGTCATCGGTAGGCGGGCCGAACCCCCACACCCGCCGGACGAGGGTCCGGCGGTCTCTTCGGCGACCGGACGGTGCCGGCCCGGCGTCACACCGTGCGCACCGACTCCGCCTGCGGGCCCTTCTGGCCCTGTGTGATCTCGAACTCCACTCGCTGGCCCTGTTCGAGCGACCGGTATCCCTCGGCCAGGATCGCTGAGTAGTGGACAAAAACGTCCTTACCACCGTCTACCGCGATGAAGCCGTAGCCCTTGTCCGCGTTAAACCATTTGACGGTGCCCTGCGCCACTTTCCGACTCCTCTTGCTGGGCTCCGGACCCCGCCCACTCCTCCGCGGGGTCCGTGACCTTCGGAGCCGAGTACATGCGAACTCTCGGCTACGTCGATCGTTATCGACCATACCTGTGACGAGGGTTGGCGCAACAGAGTCAATCAGCAAACTACGCCTTGACGTTCGCTGTCGGCTGGACGCGACTCTTTTTTGCCGGACTTTAGTTGGTTGACAATTGCACTACAGGGCGGGAAGGGGACCGGGCCCGTATCGACTTCTTTTATGATAGCCGGGCTGATGGGGGGCCCAAGACACGCGAACGCCCGTGCGTCCCCTGGACGCACGGGCGTGGGAACGTCGCGGAGAGTCAGCCTCCGGCCACAGCGGGGATAACCGAGATGTGTGCGCCCTCAGGCGTCACGGTGTCCAGACCGTCCGCGAAACGGACGTCCTCTTCTCCGACATACACGTTGACAAAACGACGGATCTTGCCCGTTTCGTCCAGAATGCGAGCCCCGATTCCGGGGAAGTCGGCGTCCAGCTTCTGCAACACCTCGCGAAGGGTCGCCCCTTCACCGTTCACCTCCGACGCACCATCGGTGTAGGTACGGAGAATCGTCGGAATCCGTACAGAAACGCTCATTTACCATGACCTTTCAGGAGTTGTCCGCGACAGCCGTACGGAATGCGTTGAGAGACGGCCGGATGACAGCGGTCGGCCTGGCGTGCGCGGACACCGCGTCCAGGGTCTTCAGGCCGTCGCCGGTGTTGAGCACCACCGTCTCCGCGTCGGGGTCCAGCACGCCGTTCTCGGTGAGCTTGCGCAGCACTCCGACGGTCACGCCGCCCGCCGTCTCGGCGAAGATGCCCTCGGTGCGGGCGAGCAGGCGGATGGCGTCCACGATCTCGGCGTCGGTGACGTCCTCCACGGCCCCCCCGGTCCGGCGGGCGATGTCGAGCACGTACGGCCCGTCGGCCGGGTTGCCGATGGCGAGCGACTTGGCGATGGTGTCCGGCTTGACCGGCTGCACGGCGTCGCGGCCGGCCTTGAACGCCGCCGCCACCGGCGAGCACCCCTCGGCCTGCGCGCCGAAGATCTTGTACGGCTTGTCCTCGACGAGGCCGAGCTTGACCAGCTCCTGGAAGCCCTTGTCGATCTTGGTGAGCTGGGAGCCGGAGGCGATGGGGACGACGATCTGGTCGGGGATGCGCCAGCCGAGCTGCTCGGCGATCTCGAACGCCAGGGTCTTGGAACCCTCGCCGTAGAACGGCCGGAGGTTCACGTTGACGAACCCCCACTTCTCTCCGAGCGGGTCGCCGATGAGCTCGGAGCAGAAGCGGTTGACGTCGTCGTAGGTGCCCTCGATGCCGACCAGCTTGCCGCCGTACACCGAGGCCATGACGATCTTGGCCTCCTCCAGGTCCGCCGGGATGAACACGCAGGCGTCCAGCCCGGCCCGCGCCGCCGCGGCGGTGACCGCGCCCGCGAGGTTGCCGGTGGAGGAGCAGGACAGGGTGTGGAACCCGAAGGTACGCGCCGCCTCAAGGGCGATCGCCACGACCCGGTCCTTGAACGAGTGGGTGGGGTTGCCTGAGTCGTCCTTGACGTGCAGGCTGCGCAGGCCGAGCTCGCGCGCGAGGTTGTCGGCCTTGACGAGCTTGGTCCACCCGGGGGCGAGGTTGCGCTTGGTCAGGACGTCGGACGGCACCGGCAGCAGGGAACGGTAGCGCCAGATGTTCGCCGGCCCCGCCTCGATCTCGCGCCGGGTCACCGTGGCCGCGTGGCCGTCGGTGGAGGCGGTCCAGGTGTAGGCCACTTCGAGTGGCCCGAAACACTCGATACAGGCGAAGCTCGGGCCGAGTGGGTACCGGGTGCCGCATTCGCGGCAGGACAGCGCTACGGCGGGTCCGAAGTCGAGGGTGGTCGTTGTCTCAGCGGTTGCGAGCACCATGAAAAGAGGCCTTTCCCCTCATCTGCGCCCGGCGGCCACCGTGGCCGCGGGCCGGAATTGGCACCTGTCCCGGCTGGTCTCTACTGGTCGGACACGCGTCGTTCGGCAGACGCGGATGACCACAGCCGGGAGGGTTGCCGGGGCTTCACAGGGCCGGTCCCTCCACCCCTCTGGATGAGCACATATGAAGTTGTGGGCCTGTGCGGCGGCACAGCCGGGCACAGACCTATAGAACTGTACCTCGGACCTCGATGCCCCTGACCAGGCGTCTCAATCAACGAGACGCGCCAGAGGGGTCGGTCTGGGGTCGCCGCACAGCGTCAGGACGGCCCGCCGTAAGCGTCACCGAGGGCCGCCTGGACGTACTTCCTCGCCTGGTGGATGCGCGACTTGGCGGTGCCGAGGGGGATGCCGAGCTGCTCGGCGACCTCGCTGTAGTCGAGCTGACAGAAGTCACGTAACACCAACGCCTGCGCCAGGTCCGGTTTGTCCGCCTCCAGCGCCTCCATCGCGTCCAGCAGGTCCAGCCGGGACCCGGCGATCACGCTGACCCGCCGCGGATCGGCCCGGGTCTGCGGCAGCTCCTCCGACGACTGCTCGGCCGCGCGGCGCTTCAGCCCGCGGTAGGTGGTGCGTGCGCAGTTGGCCGTCACGATGTGCAACCAGGTGGAGAAACGTGCCCTGCCCTCGAAGCGCGCGATGTTGCGCGCCACCGCCAGCAACGTATCCTGGCAAGCCTCCTCCGCGTCCTGGTGGTAGGGCAGAAGCCGGGCACAGTGGCGCAGGACCTCGGGCTCGATGCGGCGGAGAAGCTCTCCGAGTGAGCGGTGGTCACCTTGGGCGGCGGCACGGGCCAGCTCTTCTGTCGTCTCGTCAAGCGCCATGCCGGAGCCCCTTCCGGCCACTCGCGTGATGTACGCGCCCGGCCACCCGCTCATCTTATTGGGGGCGTAAATTTTATTGACCCGGTGGCCACGCGCGCAGCGCAGCGGAGAGGAACGGCGAGGGACGACCGCCACACGGCGGACGAGGAGTGGTGATGGTCGGATGAATACAGTCCTACTGGCTTCGAACCGGGGTCCCGTGTCGTTCATCCTCGCGGACGACGGCACACTCACCATGCGCCGCGGCGGAGGCGGCATGGTCTCCGGTCTGCAGGAGGTCGCCAAGGCGTCCGACGTCCTGTGGGTGTGCGCGGCGCTGTCCGACGGCGACCGCAGCGCCGTGCGGCGGGCACCGAGCGGGCGCCTGGACCAGGCGGGGTACGACACCGGCGCGGTGCGCATGCTGGACATCCCGCCCGCGACCTTCCACCGGGCCTACAACGCGGTGGCCAACTCGACGTTGTGGTTCGTCAACCACCTGCTGTACGACATCCCGAACTCCCCGCACTTCGACATGCGCTTCCGGCGCGAGTGGGAGTCCTACCGCGACTACAACGCGGCGTTCGCCCTGGCCCTCGCCGAGGAGGCCGCGCACGGCGCCCGCGTGATGATCCAGGACTACCACCTGACCCTGGTCCCGGCGATGCTCCGCGTGGAACGCCCGGACCTTCGCATCGGCCACTTCTCCCACACCCCGTGGGCACCGCCGGAGTACTTCTCCCTGCTGCCGGACGACATCGCGGCCGAGCTGCTGTCCGGCATCCTCGCCGCCGACCAGGCCGGGTTCCTCGCGGGGCGCTGGGCGGCGTCCTTCATGGACTGCTGCGAGACGCTGCTCGGCGCGCACGTCGACCGGGCCGAGCGCACCGTGACGTACGAGAGCCGCACCACCCGCGTCGGCGTGCACGCGCTCGGGGTGGACGGCGACGCGTTGTGGGCGCGGGCGCTGGAGCCGGACGTCGAGTCGCACATGCACGCGCTGCGCGAGCGGGTGGGCGACCGGCGGCTCATCGTGCGCATCGACCGCACCGAGCTGTCCAAGAACATCGTGCGCGGACTGTACGCCTACCGGCAGTTCCTCACCGACCATCCCGAGTGGCACGGCAAGGTGGTGCACCTCGCGTTCGCCTACCCCTCGCGGCACGACCTGCCCGAGTACCGCGAGTACACCGCGGCCGTGCAGCGGTGCGCCACCGAGATCGAGGACGAGTTCGGCAGCGAGGACTGGGACCCGCTGATCCTCAACGTGGACGACGACTACGCGCGCTCGCTGGCCGCGTACCGCATGGCCGACGTGCTGCTGGTCAACCCCATCAGGGACGGCATGAACCTCGTGGCCAAGGAGGGCCCCATCCTGTCCCCCCACTGCGCCCTGGTGCTGTCCAGGGAGGCGGGCGCCGCCGCGGAGCTCGGCGCGGACGCGCTCGTCGTCAACCCCTACGACGTGTCAGGCACCGCCGGCGCGCTGCACGAGGCCCTGCTGCTCCCCGAGGAGGAACGCGCCAAGCGCGGCGCCCGCCTGCGCGCCGCCGCCACGGCCCTCCCCCCGAGCCGGTGGTTCGCCGACCAGCTCGCCGCCCTGGACCACCGACCCGGCCGGGACGGCCCCTGAGAGCGGCCGTCAACGTGCGCCGGCCCTTCGCGTGGCCGTCGGCGCCCTCCGTTCCGCATGGATGCGCCCGATGATACGTTCGGGGCTGTTCGCACGATTTTTCGAGGCACCCGGGGGCCCTGTGAGCTCGTCCACGTCCGCCGGGAGCACCCGGCTGACCAGGGACCGCGCGACCTGGCTCATCTACCTCCAGCTCGTCATCTTCGCCACCTACCTGTACGGCATGTCGGCCGCCCTGCCCCTGCTGCGGCTCGACCAGGGCGTCTCCCAGGCGGTGGCCGGCCTGCACGGCACCGCCATGGCGGTGGGCGGCATCCTCACCGGCACGGCCATCCCGTGGCTGACCCGCAGGTTCGGCAGGCGCGTCGCCACGTGGGCCGGCCTGCTCACCACGTCGCTCGGCGCGGTGCTCGTCGTGGTCACCACCGCGCTGCCCGGCACGCTGCTCGGCTACGCGCTGGCCAGCGGCGGCGGCACGATCACCCTGTACGTCGGCATGTCGGTGCTCAGCGACCACCACGGCCCCGCCGGCCCCGCCGCCATCAACGAGGCCAACGCGGTCGGGGTGACCGTGGGCATCGGCACGACGTACCTGATCAGCCTGCTCGGCCAGTCCCCGCTCGGCTGGCGGGCCGGCATCCTCGTCACCCCGATCCTGACCGTGCTCCTGCTGCTGCTGATGGGCCGCGTGTGGGTGCCCGCCACCCCGGCCCCGCCGCCCGTCCCGCGTGACGCCGGCACACCCGCCGAGACGGCCCGGGCGCCGTACGGCCTGCGGTTCCACGCCGCGTGCGCGGTGCTGTTCTGCCTGGTGGCCACCGAGTTCCTGTTCAACGTGTGGGCGGCCAAGCTGCTCGCCGACCAGACCGGCATGACCGCGGCGGCCGCCGCGACCGGCCTGACGGCGTTCACCGCGGGCATCGCGGTCGGCAGGTTCGCCACCGGCCGCCTCGCGCTGCGCTACGACCCGACGCCGCTGCTGGCCGGGGCGCTGGTGGTGACGCTCGCCGGCTGGGCGGTGTTCTGGCTGGCCGGCGGCCCGGTGGCGGGCTACGCGGGGCTCGCGTTGAGCGGCCTCGGCGTGGCGGTGCAGTTCCCGCTCGGCCTGTCCCGCGTCATCGCCGCGTCCGGTGGGCGGCCCGACCAGGCGGCCGGCATGGCGTCCATCTGGGCCAGCGTCGCGGTGGGGGTCGGGCCGTTCGCGCTCGGCGCCCTCGCGGACGGCGCCGGCACGCGAACGGCGTTCCTCATCGTGCCCGTGCTCATCGCCCTCGCGTTCGCGGGCATCGCGCTCAGCTCCCGGGGGGCCGTCCCCGCGCTCGGCGGCGCGGCCCAGGGCTGACCCGGCCTACCCGCGCCGCCGCGCGCGGCGCTCGATGGCGTCGGCGAGTGCCGCCAGCAGCTCCGCCACCCCGGCGGGCCCCTCCACCACCACGTCGGCCAGCGCGGCCAGCGCGGTCACCTCGGCCGAGGCGCTGCACACCGCCACCCCGGGCAACCCCGAACGGCGCACCGCCTCGAACGCCGCGAGGTCCCCGAGGTCGTCCCCGGCGAACAGCACCGAACGGGCCCGGCGCTCGGCGAGGAAGGCGTCCAGGGCGAGGCCCTTGTCCGTGCCGGTGGGCCGGATCTCGATGACGAGCCGTCCCGGCTCGATGGTCAGGCCGGTCTCGTCGGCGAGCCGCGCGAGCGGCTCGCGCAGCAGGCGCAGGGCGCCCTCGGGGTCGGCGGCCCGGCGGGTGTGCACGGCGAGGGCGCGGCCCTTGTCCTCGATGCCCACGCCGGAGTCGCCGTCACGGGTGATCGGCAGGCCCAGCGAGGCGATCAGCGAGGGCAGCTCCGCGCGCACCCGGATCACGCCGGAGGGGGGCGGCGGCTCGGTGACCCGGCCGTCCTGCCAGCGCTCCACGCCGTACTGCCCGAGGACCACGAGGCCGGGCACGTCGGCGAGCCCGGGGCCGCCCGCCACCTCGCCGTAGGCGATCGCGGTGGCGGCGGGGCGCCCGGTGATGACGACCACGGCGCCCACCAGGGCGCCGAGGCGGGCCAGCGCGGCGGCGGCCCGGGGATCCACCCGGGCGTCGGCCGGGTCGGGGACGATGGGCGACAGCGTGCCGTCGAAGTCCACGCCGATGACCGCGCCTGCCGGGTCGGCGGTCATGGCGGCGAACCCCGGGATGTCCGGCAAATCATGAAGATTCACGCGGTCTGCTCTACCCCTCGTGTCATGGGCGCATGCCCCCGCGGGCAACGCCTCCCTGGCGGCCACCGCCGGGCCGGCCGTCGCGGGCCCCGGCCGTCGCGGAGGTCACGGCCGGCGCGGAGGTCACGGCCGGCGCGGAGGTCACGGCCGGCGCGGAGGTCACGGCCGCATGCCGAACCGGCGGGCCGCGCGCTCGCGGCGGCGGGCGTCGCGCAGGCGCTGGAGCCGCTTCACCGTCATCGGGTCGTGCGCCATGGCCTCCGGCCGGGCGATCAACTGGCCGAGCAACTGGTAGTAGCGCGTGGCGGAGATGTCGAAGGTCTCGCGGATCGCCTGCTCCTTGGCGCCCGCGTGCCGCCACCACTGGCGTTCGAAGTGCAGCAGCTCGCGCTCGCGGTCGGTCAGCTCCCCGGCGGGCCCGGCGGAGGGAGCGGGGGCCTGCTCCTCGGCGGCGAGGGGGGCGGGACGTTCCTCGGGATCGCCGTCACCGTGCTCGGGGGCGGTGTCCATGGTGACCTCCTCGGTCGGGCACGCGGGAGACGCGGACGGCACGCCGGGGCCGGAACGGGGGACCGGCGGACGAGCGCGCCGGGCGGGCGACCCTGAGCCACGACGCGCGCGTGCGGCCCGTGGCAATCGTAGTCGGGAAACCGCCGCCGTTCATGACAGTCACGACACTTCGGAAGACGCACCTCCCCCGCAGCGGCCTATGATCGCAGGTTCGCACGACGTACAGTCCCCAAGTGTGACCTCTGCCATCACTCTTCTCACCGACTACGGCCTGGACGACGGCTTCGTGGCGTCCTGCCACGGGGTGATCATGGGAATCGCCCCCGAGGCACGGATCATCGACATCTCCCACCTGGTCCCCTCGGGCGACATCCGCCGCGGGGCCGCGATCCTGGCGCAGACCCTGCGTTACCTGCCGGCCGGCGTGCACATCGCCGCGGTCGACCCCTCCGGGGGCGGTGCCCGGCGGTCCGTCGCCGTCGAGACGGCGGGCAACCGCGTGTTCATCGGCCCGGACAACGGCCTGCTGTCGTGGGCGCTGCTGGCGTCCGGCGGGGCGCGGGCGGCGTACGAGCTGGCCAACGAGGAGTTGTTCCTCGGCCAGGTGTCGCCGACGTTCCTCGGCAGGGACGTGTACGCGCCGGTCGCGGCGCACATCTACTCCGGGCGCAAGCCCGCCGACGCCGGGCCCGAGCTTCCCCTGGAACGCCTGGTGTCGCTGCCCGCACCGACCGCCCGGCTAGGCGAGGGGGCCGTGGAGGGCGAGGTGCTGTCGGTGGACCGCTTCGGCAACGTGCAGTTGTCGGTCACCGCGGACGACCTCGCGGCGCTCGCCATCAAGGTGGGCGACACGCTGGTGATCGCCATGGGGCGGCGGCAGATGACCCTCCCGTTCCGCGACTCCTACGCGGCGGTGATGCCAGGCAACCTGGTGGCGTACACCGACACGGCGGGCATGGTGGCCTTCGCGGTCAACGACGGCGACGCCGCGCAACGGCTCGGCCTGCCGCCAGGTGCCCACGTACGGGTGGCCCGGGGCTCCTGATCACCGCCTGACCTTCCGCACCCCTGTCCCGTGCTCCGTCACCGCGTACCGTCACACCGGTCACGCGAAACCCTCCGCGGGCCGGGCCCGCGGAGGGTTTCGTCATGTGGCCGTCAGATGTGGATGACGTCGTGCGCCTCGGCGAAGTGACAGGCGCTCGCATGGTTGCCCGCCCTGATCTCCAGCAGCGGCTCCTTCTCGGCGCAGATGTCCTGTGCCTTCCAGCACCGCGTGCGGAAACGGCAGCCGGACGGCGGGTCGGCCGGCGAGGGCGGGTCGCCCTGCAGGATGATCCGCTCGCGCTGCTCGCGCCCCACCGGGTCCGGCACCGGCACCGCCGACAGCAGCGCCTGGGTGTACGGATGGGCGGACCGTTCGTAGATCGCGTCGTCCTTGCCCAGTTCGACGATCTTGCCGAGGTACATCACCGCGACCCGGTCGGAGATGTGGCGGACCACCGACAGGTCGTGCGCGATGAAGATGTACGCGAGGTTGAACTCCGTCTGCAGCCGGTCCAGCAGGTTCATCACCTGCGCCTGGATCGACACGTCCAGCGCCGACACCGGCTCGTCGCAGACGAGGATCTCGGGCTGGAGCGCGAGCCCACGGGCGATGCCGATGCGCTGGCGCTGGCCGCCGGAGAACTGGTGCGGGTAGCGGTTGATGTGCTCGGGGTTGAGCCCGACCACCTCGAGCAGCTCCTGCACCTTGCGCCGCCGGTCACCCTTGGGCGCGACCTCGGAGTGGATCTCGTACGGCTCCCCGACGATGTCGCCGACCGTCATGCGGGGGTTGAGCGAGGTGTAGGGGTCCTGCATGACCATCTGGATGTTGCGGCGCATGCGCTTGACCTCGGCGCTGTTGGCCTTGGTCATGTCCCGGCCGTTGATGCGCACCTCGCCCGAGGTGGGCCGCTCCAGCGCCATCAGCAGCTTGGCGAGGGTGGACTTGCCGCAGCCCGACTCGCCCACCACGCCGAGCGTCTCGCCGCGGTGCAGGTCGAAGCTGACGCCGTCCACGGCCTTGATGGCGCCGATCTGGCGTTTGAGCACGATGCCCTGCGTCAGCGGGAAGTGCTTGACGAGGTCGCGCACCTGCAGGATCGGCTCAGCCGGCTCTGCCATCGAGGACCTCCCGGTAGTAGTGACACGCGCTGCTGCGCGACCCGTCGATCTCGTACAAGGGGGGCACGTCGGTGACACAGTTCGGCTTGCGGTACGGGCAGCGCGGGTGGAAGGCGCAACCCGTCGGCAGGTCCAGCAGGTTGGGGGGCAGGCCCTTGATCGCGTAGAGCTCCCGCCCCTTGAGGTCGACCCGGGGGATCGACTCAAGCAGGCCTTCGGTGTACGGGTGCGCGGGGTTCTTGTACAGGTCGTAGACCGGGGCCTTCTCCACGATGCGCCCGGCGTACATCACCGCGATCTTGTCCGCGACGTCGGCCACCACTCCGAGGTCGTGGGTGATCAGGATCAGGCCCATGTTGCTCTCGCGCTGCAGCTCGGCGAGCAGCTCCATGATCTGCGCCTGGACCGTCACGTCGAGGGCGGTGGTCGGCTCGTCGGCGATCAGCACCTCCGGGTCCAGCGCGATCGCCATCGCGATCATGATGCGCTGGCGCATGCCCCCGGAGAACTGGTGCGGGTAGTCGTTCACCCGCTGCTTGGCGGCCGGGATGCGGACCCGGTCCATCAGCTCGACGGCCTTCTTCATGGCCTCGCGCTTGGGCATGCCGCGGTGCACGCGGAACATCTCGCTGATCTGCCAGCCCACGGTGAACACCGGGTTCAGCGCGGAGAGAGCGTCCTGGAAGATCATGGCGATGCGCTGGCCGCGGATCTGGCCGCGCGCCTGGTCCGACAGCTTGAGCAGGTCGGTGCCGCGGAAGCGCACCTCGCCCTTCGGGATGCGGGCCGGGGGCATGTCGAGGATGCCCATGATCGCCTGGGCGGTCACCGACTTGCCGGAGCCGGACTCCCCGAGGACGGCGAGGGACTCCCCGGCGTCCACGGTGTAGCTGACGCCGTTGACGGCCCGCACCAGGCCCTGCCGGGTGACGAACTCCACGTGCAGGTTGTCCACCACGAGCAGCGGCTCGGACGTGGTCTCGTCGGCACTGAGATGTGTATCGATTGTCGGGTTGCTCACGTTCGGTGCCCTCTCCTACCGCAGCTTCGGGTCAAGCGCGTCACGTACCGCGTCACCCAGCATGACGACGCTGAGGATGGTAAGGCTGAGGAACAACGCGGGGAACAACAACGGCAGCGGCGCCTCCAGGAACCTGTTGCGAGCGTCCGCGATCATCAGGCCCCAGGAGATCTGCGGCGACTGGATGCCGACGCCGAGGAAGGACAGGGCCGCCTCCGCGGCGATGAACGCGCCGAGGTTGATCGTGGAGACCACGATCACCGGTGCGACGGCGTTCGGCAGGATGTGCCGCATCATGATCCGCCCCGGGCTAGCGCCGAGCGCGCGGGCCGCGACCACGTAGTCCTGGTGCTTGGCGGTGATGACCGCGGCGCGCATGATGCGCAGGATCATCGGCCAGGCGAGGATCGACAGGGCGAGCACGACGCTGGCGATGCCGGCGTTGTCGCGGCCGATGACCGCGAGGATCAGCAGGGCGCCGAGGATGGAGGGGATCGCGAAGAAGATCTCGGCCACGCGGGAGAGGATCACGTCCACCCACTTGCCGTAGAACCCGGCGAGCAGGCCGAGCGCGCCGCCCACAAGGCCGGTCACGATCGCGCTGACGAAGCCCACGATGATCGAGACCCGCGCCCCGTGGATGACCCGGGAGTAGACGTCGCAGCCGAGGTTGTCGCTGCCGAACCAGTGATCGCCGGTGATCCCCTGCCGTGCCCGCGCCAGCGAGCAGGTCTGCGGGTCCACGCCGACGCTGTCGAACACGCCGGGGAACGCCGAGATCACGATGAACAGCGACACCATGCCGGCGCCGATGATGAACACCGGGTTGCGGCGCAGGTCGTACCACGCGTCCGACCACAGGCTCGCGGGCTTGTCCTTCTTGCCGGACGGCTTTGCGGCCGGCGCGGGCGGCGCCGTGGTGATCGTGTCGTTACTCATAGCGGATCCTGGGGTCGAGGACGGCGTACAGCAGATCGACGACGAGGTTGGCCAGGATGTAGATGAGCACCAGCACCGTCACGATGCCGACCACCACGTCGTTCTCGCGGAGGTAGACGGACTGGAAGAGCTGCTGGCCGATACCGGGCAGGTTGAAGATCGTCTCGGTGATGACCGCGCCGCCCATGAGCGTGCCGAGGTCGGCGCCGAGATACGTCACCATGGGGATCAGCGAGTTGCGCAGCGCGTGCCGTCCGAGCACCCGGCGGCGTGGCATGCCCTTGGCGACGGCGGTGCGCACGTAGTCGGCACGCAGCGTCTCCATCAGGCTCGTGCGGGTGAGCCGGGTGAGATACGCGATGGAGACCGTGGCGAGCACGAAGCCCGGCAGCAGGTAGCTGCGCCACCCGTCCTGCACGCCGGCGACGGGGAAGATCCCGAAACCGAGCGCCTTCTTCAGGCTCACACCGAGTACGAGCTGGAGCACGAATCCGCTGACCAGGGTGGGGATCGACACCAGCAGGAGCGTCCAGGCGAGGATCGCCTTGTCCTCCCACTTGCCGCGGCGCAGCGCCGCCCAGAAGCCGAGGCCGACGCCGATGACGGCCTCGAAGATGAGGGCGGTCATCGCGAGCTTGAAGGTGACGGCGAACTTGCCCTCGAAGATGGTCGACACCGGCAGCCCGCGGAACGTGGTGCCGAAGTCACCGCTCAGGATGTCGCGCACGTAATATCCGTAGCGCACGATGAGCGGATCATTAAGATGGAACTGTTCCCTCAACGCCGCGGCGAACACGGGGTCGACGCGTTTCTCGCCCGCCAGTGCCTGCAGGGGGTCGCCAGGCAGCGCGTAGACGATGGCGAAGATGAGGAACGTGGTGCCCACCAGCACAGGGATTGCCTGGAGCAGGCGCCTGATGACGTAGCGGCCCATACAGTCTCCCGATCATTGCAAAGGGCAGCCCGCCGCAACATTGGGCTGCCCTCATGGGGTCGTCGCCCACTCCGGGTGACTCGAATGTATCGAATCACCCGGAGTGGGTGAACATTAGGCCTTCTCTACGTTGAACAAGTCGATCCGCTCGAACGGGTCGATCTTCACGTTCTTCACGTGGTTCGAGTACGCGCCGTTGGTCTGGTAGAAGTACACCGGGATGTACGGCAGCTCCTCCAGCAGCAGGTCGTCCGCCTGCTGGTAGAACTTGATGCCGTCCTCGATGGTCTTGGCCGAGTCGCCCTGGGTGAGCAGGTCGTCGAACTTCTTGTCGCTGTAGCCCGAGTAGTTCGAGCTGGCGCCGGAGCCGAAGATCGGGCGCAGGTAGTTCTCAGGCGACGGGTAGTCCATGATCCACGCCATGCGGAACGAACCGGTCCACTTCTTGGCGCCGAGGTCGTCGAGGATGGTCGCGAACTTCTCGACCGGCTTCGGCGTCACCTCGACACCGAGGTTGGTGCGCAGGTTGTTCGCGACGGCCTCGATCCACTCCTTGTGGCCGCCGTCCGCGTTGTAGCCGATCTCGATCGCGCCCATCGACTTGCCGCCGGCCTGCTCGAACAGGGTCTTGGCCTTGGCGGGGTCGTAGGTGCAGGCCTCGCCGCAGGCGCCCTGACGGTAACCGGAGACGACCGGGCTGATGAAGTCGTCGGCCGGGACGCGGGTGCCGGAGAAGACCGTCTCGGTGATCGTCTTGCGGTCGATCGCCATGGAGATGGCCTTGCGGACGTCCTTGTTCTTGGCGTAGTCGGCGCCGTTCTTGATCGGGAAGCCGATGTAGCCGATGCCCGAGGACGGCTGCTCGATGTAGCGGTCGCCGAACTCCTGCTTGGCGGTCGCGATCGCCTCGGCGGGCAGCTGGTCCATGATGTCCAGGTTGCCGGCGCGCAGGTCGTTGAACGCGGTGTTCAGGTCGGTGTAGATCTTGAAGTCGACGGCGTCGATCTTCGCCTTGCCCTCGCTGAAGTCGTCGTTGCGGACCGTCGAGATGGTCTGGTCCGAGCCGCGCTTCCACGGCTTCGACATCTTGAAGGGGCCGTTGCCGACCGGGTTGGAGCCGAAGTCGGCCTTCAGCTTGCCCTCGGACTCGAACGCGGCCTTGGGCAGCGGGTAGAACGCCGTGTAGCCGAGCATGGTCGGGAAGCCGGAGAACGGGTTCTTCAGCTCGACCGTGAAGGTGGTGTCGTCCACGACCTTCAGGCCCGAGAGGGTGGTCGCGGTCGGGGTCTTACCCTCGCCCGGGTTCATCTCGTCGTAGCCGGCGATGCTCCCGAAGAAGTAGTTGCCTTCCTGGGCGTTGGCGCCGTTCGCCGTGAAGTTCCAGGAGTCGACGAAGTTCTGCGCGACGACAGGCTCACCGTTGTGCCACTTGTAGGAGCTCTTGAGCTTGATCGTCCACGTCTTGGAGTCGGGGGACTCGATGGACTCCGCCACCCGGTTGTAGGGCTTCTTGTCCGCGTCGTAGTCCACAAGACCGACGAAGAGCGCGTTCAGCACCTCAGCGCCGCTGGTCTCCGTGGTGTTGCCCGGAATGAGATCGTGCTGGGGTTCGGCGATCTCGACCCGCACCGCCCCGGCCGCTCCCGCCCCGGCGCTGGAGCCGGCACCGGACGTGTCGCCGCCGCCTCCACCACACGCCGCGACCGCTAGTGCGAGCAGCGCGGTGCCGACGACGATCTGTGCGCCCTTGGTCACACGCATCGTGGATTAATCCTCCCTCTAAGGTGGGCGTTGAGCACTGAGCCGCTCATGTCTCACGCTTTCGAGGGATCTGGCCCCGAAATCGCGGACACGCTCAGTCGCGCCCTGCCATTCGACCGCGAGCATCCCTCACTACTTCTCACCAGCGAGTCTCTGGCACGTTGCAGTTCGGTCACACGTGGTCCTGTCGGGCGTCACACACATAGCTACTAGGCTCATTGATAAAGCCCTAACACGGCATAAACGCCCCCCTAACGTACACATGCTCCCCTTGTGCTCGCACCTGGACCGGCGCGAGCATCGCCCTGACCACCGGTGACTACCTGCGGCGCCGTGATCGGCTATGCTCGCTCCACGCTGGCCGCAGTGTGACGTGGACCCGGGAGAGCCGCCGCAGGCATCTCATCCACCGCTATCCAATAGAGTCCTTGCCATGAGTCAGCCGGAATCCGCTGTCGCGGACTCCCGGGCGGGCGACCGGGCGGGCGGCTCCTCCCAACGCGGGAAGGAACCACTGTCCGCGCTCGCCGAGCGCCACGGGTTGCGACGCGCCATCGCGCGCCCCAATCTTCCCGTTTACCTGCGCCAACTGTGGGACAGGCGCCACTTCGTGCTCACGTACGCCACGTCGCGTAACGTGTCGAAGTACTCGAGCTCCGCGCTCGGCCAGCTCTGGCAGGTGCTCACGCCCCTGCTGAACGCCGGGGTCTACTACCTCATGTTCGGCCTGATCCTCGGGCAGAACAGGGACCTGACCAACTACACCGCGTTCCTCATCACAGGCGTGTTCGTCTTCTCGTACACCCAGCGGTCCATCACGGGCGGCGCCAAGTCGATCTCCGGCAACCTCTCGCTGATCCGCGCCCTCCACTTCCCGCGGGCCGCGCTGCCCCTGGCGTACACCATCCAGGAGTTCCAGCAGCTCGCCATCTCGATGGGTGTGCTGTTCGCCATCGTGCTGGTGACCGGCGAGCCGCTCACCTGGCTGTGGCTGCTCATCCCCTGCGCGCTGCTCCTCCAAACGATCTTCAACGTGGGCGTGAGCCTGCTGCTGGCCCGGGTCGGCGCTTTCGTGCGGGACATGAACCAACTGCTGCCGTTCATCCTGCGCACCTGGCTCTACACCTCGGGCGTGTTCTACAGCATCCCGGCGAAGATGAAGGACCAGCCCGACTGGGCCCGCTTCCTGCTGGAGTTCAACCCGCCCTCGGTCTTCATCGACCTGATGCGCGGCCTGCTCATGGGCAGTTACCGGCACGACCTGGTGCGCAACGGGTTCCCGCACGCCAGCATGGGGCAGCTGTGGCTATACGCTGGCATCTGGGCCGCGGTGGCACTGATCGGCGGCTTCTGGTACTTCTGGCGGGCCGAGGAGAGGTACGGCCGTGGCTGAGCTGACCAAGGAGCAGTCCCGCGTGACCCAACCACAGGAGCAGGACGCTCCGGCCGCCGCCGCGCAGCCGGAGCCGGAAGACCTGCGCGCACCCACCGTGGTGGTGGACGACCTGCACATCGTGTACCGCGTGTACGGCGCGGCGAGCAGCGCCGAGAAGGGCAACGCCGCCAACGCGCTGCTGCGCGTCATCCGCAGGCAGGGCCGCCCCAAGATGCGCGAGGTGCACGCCGTCAAGGGCGTCTCCTTCGTGGCCAGGCACGGCGACGCGATCGGCATCATCGGCCGCAACGGCTCGGGCAAGTCCACCCTGCTGCGCGCCATCGCCGGCCTGCTGCCGCCGCACAAGGGCTCGGTGTACACCGACGGCCAGCCGTCCCTGCTCGGCGTCAACGCGGCCCTGATGCGGGAGCTCACCGGTGAGCGCAACATCGTGCTCGGCTGCTACGCCATGGGCATGACACCGGCCCAGGTCAAGGAGCGCTACGAGGAGATCGTGGAGTTCTCCGGCATCGGCGATTTCGTGCAGTTCCCCATGTCCACCTACTCCTCGGGCATGGGCGCCCGGCTGCGGTTCGCCATCGCCTCGGCCAAGACGCACAACGTCCTGCTCATCGACGAGGCCCTCGCCACCGGCGACCGCGACTTCAGGCGCAAGAGCCAGGAGCGCATCCAGCAGATGCGCAAGGAAGCCGGCACGGTGTTCCTGGTGGCGCACAACCTCGACGTCATCGAGGAGACCTGCAACCGCGTCATCTGGCTGCACAAGGGCAAGATCAAGATGGACGGCGACCCCGCCACGGTACTGGCGGCCTACAACGCCTGACCCTCGGGCAGGATCAAGACGCCCGAGCACACCCGTTGTCTTCTCATCGGAGGTCGATCATGCCCAAGCAGCCACCGATCCCCTACGACTTCCTGCCCGAGGTCCCCGAGCTCACCGTCGAGAGCGACGACGTGACCGACGGGCACCCCATGTCCGACACCCACGCCTTCGACGACTGGGGCATGAGCGGCGGCAACGTCTCCCCCCACCTGCGCTGGTCCGGCGCCCCCGAAGGCACCAAGAGCTTCGCCGTGACGTGCTACGACCCCGACGCCCCCACCGGCGGCGGCTTCTGGCACTGGCTGGTCTACGACATCCCCGCCACAGTCACCGAACTCCCGTCAGGCGCCGGCAGCACCACCCCCGAGAGCCTCCCCCAGAAAGCCACCCAGTCCCGCAACGACTACGGCCTCCAGCACTACGGCGGCGCCGCCCCACCCCCCGGCACCCCCCACCGCTACATCTTCGCCGTCCACGCCCTGAACGTAGAAACCCTCAACGTCCCCACCGACCCCTCCCCCGCCGTAGTCGGCTTCAACATCACCGCCAACACCCTGGCCCGCGGCTACATAGCCCCCACCTACCAAACCTGACCAACCCCACCCATCCCGGATGCCGCCCCCCACCAGGGGTTCCCCGGCTCCCGGACCACCCGGTGCTCAACACCGGCACAGCCCACATCGGGACGCCCGGGGTCGCCGGGTCCCCTGTATTCGCAGGCCCCTCTGTCGGCTCCCCTCGGCCGTGCATCTGAATCCAGTGCCGTGACGGCGGGACACGGCACGGCGAACCCAGGCCGGACAGCGGCAGCGGTAGGCGCCCCGCCCCCGCCCCGACTACCCCGGCCTGGGATGCCGTCCGTCTCCGCACAGCCAGGGGCTTACTCCGGCGCCGGCACTACGGAACGTGGCACGGCGAACCCGGCGCCGCCCCACCCACCAGCCGGAAGTCGCGGGCCGATCAACCCTCTCAACTGCAACCCCGACTTCGGCTGCTGTGGTCACGGCCCACCCGCCTGAGTTTCCCCACGCCATCAGCACCCACCCACCCAAAACCTCCACCCCACCGCCGGCGCGACACCCACCACGCCCAGCGAGCTTCCTTGCCGCGCCGGCAGTCCCCGCCTCCCGCCGGACACGCCCCCTCCCACGGGACGCTGCGGCCCACAAGAGGCCCCGCCTCCCACCCCACGGGGTTCTATCACCGGCGCCGACGCGGCGGGACGTGGCACGGCGAACCCGGCGCCGCCGTACGGCGGTCCGCTCGGTGAACCTCGCGCGCCCAGCGCTAGACCGTACAGAAGTCCGATACGACACGTGAAAGCTGCTGACACTGTGAAGGCTGTTCCACTATGATTCGAACGGAGATTCGAACTGAAGGAACGGTGATGGAGTGGGGGTGCGGGGTGCGGGAGCTGGCGAACGCGATTGATCAACTGTCCGCCGAAGATCCGTCGGACATTCCACGTGGCCTGCTCGCCGAGCAGCTCATCGAGCTGCACTGGCAGATGGCCCGCCTGCAGGCCCAGATCGCCCGCCGCACCTACGTGCGCGACCCCGACACCTGAACCCAGAAGCTCCCACCGACCACAAAGAGCCGGCCGACACCCCAAGGTGCGGCCGGTTCCCCTTGCCGGGCCGACCCCATTGCGGGGCCCACCTGCTTACCGAGCCGCTCCCACCGGGCCGCTTTCGACCGGGCCGCTTCCCACCGGGCCACTTCCCACCCCGCCCACCTCCCACCAGGCCGGCCCCTTACCGGCCACCTTCTCGGTCGCCTCCTTGCCGATTCCCTCCTCACCGGGCCACTTCGTCGCCGGAGCCGGCCGCTCGCAGGCTGTCCCACGCCGGGTCGCCCTCGCCAGACCCCTTCCACGGCCCAGCTTCGCCAGGCCCGCCACCATCCCGCCGGCCCGGGCCATCACCGTCGAACACGCCGCCATCCCGCCAGCCCCGGCCTCATGGCCGTGCGCGGTCGTGCGTTTCCAACTCGCTACAACCCCGGACCGAATCGTCCTCCCTATCGCGACATATCTTGAGTTGGGCTACGCTGGGCCGCGTGAGCTCTCTACAGCCTTTCGAGTCCGGTGACACCGCTCAGCGTGCCTCGGACCAGGACCGTGATCGGGTGGCCGCGGTTCTCGGGGAGGCGCTCGCGACCGGGCGTCTCACCAGTGTTGAGCATGCTGATCGGCTGGAGGCGGCGTACTCGGCGGTCACGGTCGGTGATCTCGTTCCGCTTACCAAGGACCTTCCCTCCGCTACGCAGCAGTCGGCTTCGGGTGGGGCCGAGCGGCAGTCGGTGGCGGCGGTCTTCAGCAAGGTCGTCCGGGGTGGGCGGTGGATCGCGGGGCGGCATACCCGGCTCCAGTCCACCTTCGGCGCGCTCATCGTCGATCTGTCGGACGCCGTGCTGCCGGGGCGTGAGATCACGCTGGAGCTCAACTCCACGTTCGGCAAGCTCATCGTGCGGGTGCCTGCCAACGCCCGGATCATCGACGAGGGCAGGGCGGTCTTCGCCAAGCGTCATATATCCGGCGATGCCCAAGGGGAGGACTCCAATGCGCCGGTGATCCGGGTGACCGGGCGCGCCGCGTTCGGGAAGATCGTGGTGTCACGGGGAGCCGCCGACTGGCATTGGCCCTGGCGCGCGGACCAGCCCCTCCCGCCACCTACGATGCGGGACACAACCTGATTCCGCATGAGGTGACCGCTTGGACGGCATTCCGCCGATAGCTCTGGACGCGATGGGGGGCGACCACGCCCCAGGCGAGATCGTGGCCGGTGCCGTCAAGGCCGTACGGGAGCGGGGAGTCCCCGTCGTCCTGGTCGGCGCCCCGCGCGCCATCTCCGAGGCGCTCGCCGCGCACGGCGCCCGCGGCGAGATCCCGATCGTCCGCGCGGAGGAGGCCATCGCCATGGACGAGGGCGCCCTCGCGAGCCTGCGCCGGCCCCGTTCCAGCATCGCGATCGCCTGCCATCTCGTGCGCCGCGGCGACGCCTCCGCCGTCGTGTCGGCCGGCTCCACGGCCGGGGTGGTCGCCACCGGCAAGCTCCGGTTGCGTACCCAGCCGGGTGTGCTGCGGCCCGCCATCGCGGTCCCCCTGCCGACCCGGCCCCGGCCCACGGTGCTGCTGGACGCGGGGGCCACCGCCGACGTCAAACCCGAGACCCTCGTGCAGTTCGCCCACCTCGGCACGGCTTACGCCGAGACCGCGCTCGGCGTCGCAGGGCCGCGGGTCGGCCTGCTCACCATCGGCGGGGAGGCCGAGAAGGGCAACAAGGTCACCAAACGCGCTCATGAGCTGCTCAGCGCCGCCCCCGAGCTGGACTTCGCCGGCAACATCGAGGGCCACGACCTGCTGTCCGGCGCCGTGGACGTCATCGTGACCGACGGGTTCACCGGCAACGTCGCACTGAAGACCATGGAGGGCACCGTCAGGTACGCCTTCTCCGAGATGCGCGACGCCATCGCCGCCGGCCCGTTCGCACGCCTGGGCGCGCTCCTCCAGCGGGGACGGCTGCGGACGCTGCGCCGCCGCCTGGACCCTGAGGCGTACGGCGGGGCGGTCCTGCTCGGGCTGAACGGCACCGTGGTCATCGCGCACGGCTCCTCCAGCGCCGGAGGCATCGCCGCCGCCTGCTCGCTGGCCGCCACCCTGGCCCGGCACGGCACCGTCGCCCGGGTCGGCGAGCGGGTCGCCGCGGCGTCCAGATCGCATCGCCGCCGCTGACCAGGGCCGTCCCTCCACAGGGCGGACAATGCACAAGGACCGGTGATGATCTGAAGATATCCTTGGGGGCATGACCGACCCGCAGCTCGTGCTCGCCGAGCGGGTCCAGCAGGCGCTGGGCACCGCCTTCGGCGAGGAGTACGCAAGCGCAGACCCGCTGATCCGGCCGTCCCAGTTCGCCGACTACCAGGCGAACGTGGCGCTGAGCCTGGCGAAGCGGCTGCGACGTGCGCCGCGGGAGGTCGCCCAGGCCATCGCCGACGCGCTCGACTCCGGCGACGTGTTCGCCAAGGTCGAGGTCAGCGGCCCCGGCTTCATCAACATCACGCTGGACGACCGGTGGATCGCCGAGCAGGCCGGCCAGGTGCTGACCGACCCCCGGGCCGGCGTCGGGTTCACCACGCCGCCGCGCACCGTCGTGATCGACTACTCCGCGCCGAACGCCGCCAAGGAGATGCACGTCGGCCACCTGCGCACCACCATCGTCGGCGACTCGCTGGCCCGGCTGTTCGGTCACCTCGGCAACCGCGTCGTCCGGCAGAACCACCTCGGCGACTGGGGCACCCCGTTCGGCATGCTGATCGAGCACCTGCTCGACAGCGGCGAGGCGGCCTCGCTCGCCCGGCTGGAGAACGGCGAGGGCAACGAGTTCTACCAGGAGGCCCGGGGCAAGTTCGACACCGGCGACGAATTCAAGGAGCGGGCGCGGCGCCGGGTCGCCACACTGCAGGCCGGCGACGCCGAGACCCTGCGGCTGTGGCACCTGTTCATGGACGCCACCGTGCGCTACTTCAACAAGATCTACTCCCTGCTCGGCGTCACCCTCACCGACGACGACATCGCCGGCGAGAGCATGTACAACCCACTGCTCGCCGAGACCTGCGACGACCTGGAGAAGGCCGGGGTCGCCGTGATGAGCGAGGGCGCGCTGTGCGTGTTCCCGCCCGGCTTCACCGGCAGCGACGACAAGCCCCTGCCGCTGATCATCCGCAAGAGCGACGGCGGCTACGGCTACGCGACCACCGACATGGCCGCCATCCGGTACCGCGTGCGCGACCTCAAGGCCGACCGCATCCTGTACGTCGTCGGCAACGAGCAGTCCCTGCACCTCCAGATGGTCTTCGCCGCCGCACGCCACGCGGGCTGGCTCCCCGACGACGTCTCCGCCGAGCACATCGTCATCGGCATGATGCTCGGCTCCGACGGCCGGCGTTTCCGCACCCGCAGCGGCCGGTCCATCAAGCTGATCGACCTCCTCAACGAGGCCGTCGACCGCGCCGACGCCGCCATCGCCGACCGCGGCTACGACGACGCCACCCGGGCCGAGATCGCCCGCGCGGTGGGCATCGGCGCCGTGAAGTACGCCGACCTCTCGGTGAGCCACGACAGCGAGTACATCCTCGACTTCGACCGCATGTTGTCCTTCACCGGCAACACCGGCCCGTACATGCAGTACGCCACGGCGAGAATCCGCTCGATCTTCCGCAAGGCGGACCTGGACCCGGCCACCCTGACCGCCACCCCTCCGCCCCTGACCCTGGGGACGGCCGCCGAGCGCGCCCTGGCCCTCCAGCTCCTGGAGTTCCCCACCGTCCTGGAGACCGCCGCGGCCACGGCCGAACCCCACCGCCTGTGCGCGTACCTGTACGAGACGGCCAGCACCTTCACGACGTTCTACGAGTCCTGCCCCATCCTCAAGCCGGAGATCGACCCCGAGACCCGCGCCTCGCGTCTCGCCCTCTCCGCCCTGACCCTCAGCGTCCTCCAGACCGGGCTGACCCTCCTCGGCGTCCCCATCCCTGCCCGCATGTAGACCATCCGTCCTCACCCGCCGCCGGGTGAGGACGGCTCCAAGTGGGCGGGTTCCGGTCATCTCGGCGTGCCGCCGCACGCGAGCGCGGTGGACGAACTAACCTGGGCGCGGTCATGGGAGCGCCTGGACGGACCCTCGCGTCCGGGCCTGCCGCACGCCTTCGGGGAGCTGCCCGCATTGAGCATGGATCTGAGCGCCGAGCAGTCAGGGGCCGTGAGCTCGGCCCAGCCGGCAGGTGAGGTCACCTCCCTCTCGGCGCCGATCCCCGAAGACGACACCGCGCCGCCGAGGCTCACCGCGTACGCCAACGAGCTGATCGACCACCTGGCGGCCCACCAGACCCCGCCGGCGCCCGCGCGCAGTGTCCTGTACCCCCCGGCCCACTGGCTGGCCCCGGCGATCGAAGCGCTGCTCCTCATCCTCAAGGGCGAGGACGCCACCGCGCCGCTCCACCACGCCACCGAGCTGGACGACGAACACACCGCCCTCTTCCTGTGCCTCACCCTCGCCATCAGCGGCAACGGCGACCGTGTGCACGCCTCCTGGCTCGGCACCGCCTTCGGCGACCTCACCACCGACACCCCGGTCACCCAGGGCCAGCGCGCCCTGTGGACCGCCGCCGCCCGGGGCGCCTACGGCCCCGCCGGGAAGATCTTCGTGCTGCGGAAGCTCGACGCCGCCGCCGTCCCCTCCACCACCGAGCCGGACAGGTGGCTGAACGCCCTGACCCCGGGTGAGCCCGCCACGGCGGCGTCCCCCGCTCTCACCACCCTCCCCCAGCTCGCCGACCTGCCGGAGATCGCACGCCCCATCCAGGCGGCCGCGCGCCTCTCCACCCTCCTGGCCCGCTGCACCGAGATCACCACCCCGTCCGAGGTCCCCCAGACACCGGGCGACGACCTGGTCGCCGCACTCAGAACCCTCATCGGCGCCCAGGAAACCCCGCCGCCTCGTCCTCTGACCGACCACCTCCTGGACGACGTGAGCGACGGCGCCGACCCCCGCCTCACCGCCATCGCCTTCCACGTCGCCGCCCCCGTGGTGAGAGCGGCCGCCGAGGAACTGGCCGAGGAGAGCCGTGTCCCGCCGCCGGACGAGCTCACCGTCCCCGTCAACGGCCACCCGATCCTCCTGCGCCCGGAAGGCCCGGACGCGAACTCTCTCGCCGCCGCGGAACACGCCATCACCGCCGCCGGGGAGGCCCGCCTGTCCGGCCGCTGGCTCGCGTACGGGCCGGCGGTCCTCCCGATCGTGGCGCTGGTCCTCGCCTTCACCGTCTCGGAGCTCTTCGCCGTGGCGAGCCTGGTGCTCGGCGGCATCGCCGGCGTCATCCTGTGGCGGCGCAGCCAGAAGGAGCAGGCGGAGACACGGCGGGTCCAGCAGGAGATCGGCGAGCTCCGCCTGCTGGCCGACACCGCCGTCTGGGCATTACACGACCACGCCAGGGAGGCACTTCAACGGGCCGACCAGGCGACCGCCGACCTGGCCACCCTCACCCGCCTCCTGCGCCGCGGCCCCGCCATCGCCGACCCCCGCCCCTGACCCCCCGCCCCCGGAGGGACCGGGGATCAGGTGGTGGTGATCTCGACGTCCGCGGGTGCCAGCAGGAACACCTTGTCCGCGATGCGCTCGATACGCCCGTCGCAGCCGTAGGTCAGACCGGCGGCGAAGTCGACCAGCCGGGTGGCCTCGGCGGTGGGCATGCCGGCGACGTCCATGATGACGGCCTGCCCCTCACGGAAGTGCCGGCCCACGATGAGGGCGTCGGAGTACTTCCGCGGGCGGACCATCACGATCCGTGCGGGCTCACCTCCGGACCCCCATCGCCTGGCGGCACGTTCCGATGCGGGCATCCACTCATCCTCGTACTCGCCGTACTCGTAGGGCTCGTCGTACTGATCCCCATCGCCCAGGCCAAGGTAACTCACCACCCTGCGCACTGCCCCCATCGGCTGTCCTTTCCGCGAGAACCGGCCGTATTCGCCGTGCCCCGACACAAATGACCGTAACCGACGCGCCGCCTGGGGCCGCGCGACACGCCCGGTGCTTTTGATTTTGCACGGATTTCTCGGCCGTTTCGACCGGTTATCTGGGGGTCGATAGGATCGCCGGCATGCGTATCTTCACCGTCGATTCGTTCACCGACCGGCCGTTCAAGGGTAACCCGGCGGGAGTCTGCCTGCTGGAATCCCCGCGATCCGACGAGTGGATGCAGTCCCTGGCCAGCGAGATGCGGCACTCCGAGACGGCCTTCGTCACCCCCCGCGAAGAGGGGCACCCCTACGTCCTGCGGTGGTTCACCCCTGCCGCCGAGGTCGATTTGTGCGGCCACGCCACCCTGGCGGCGGCCCACATCCTGTATTCCACAGGAGCCGCCTCCGGCGCCATCGAATTTTCCACCAGGAGTGGAATCCTCACCACAAAACTGCTCGATAACGGATTTATCTCGATGGATTTTCCCGCTTACCTCCCCACCGAGATCCCCCCTCCCGCCGGCCTCCAGGAGGCCCTCGGCGCCCCCCTCACGTGGGTCGGCAGGGGCCGCATGGACATCCTGGCCGAGCTTGAATCCGAGCAGGTCATCCGCGACCTGACCCCCGACATCCAGGCCCTGACCGCCGTCGACGCCCGCGGCGTGTGCGTCACCGCCCGCGCCGCCGACCCCGCGAAAGGCGTCGACTACGTGTCCCGCTTCTTCGCCCCCAACGTCGGCGTCCCCGAAGACCCGGTAACCGGTTCGGCCCATTGCATGCTCTCTCCGTACTGGTCCACCAAACTAGGCGAAAACTCCCTGGTAGCCGCCCAGGTGTCGGCCCGCGGAGGCGAGATCCACACCACCTACGCGCATCCCCGGACCATCCTGAGCGGCCCTGCCACGACAGTCTGGTCCGGGGATCTTCACATCTGATTGCAAACCACTTAAAGCTCCCCGGCCACCAACCGTCCCGCGGCCACCACAGCACCGTCCGTGCACACCGCACCGGCAACCGCCCGCGCACGCTCCGCCACCTCGGGCCGCAGGACCTGGTCGAGCGCCCCGCCCAGCGAGCCGGCGTCCGGCACGCCGGGCGGGTGCGCGACACCGGCCCCGAGCCGCTGGACTCGCCGTGCCCAGTAGTGCTGGTCGAACATCTGCGGGACGACGACCTGAGGCACCCCCGCCGCAGCGGCCACCGTCGTGGTCCCCGCCCCACCGTGATGGACGACGGCGGCCACTCGCGGGAGGAGTGCCCTGTGGTTCACCTCGCCGACGAAAAGGCAGTCCGGTTCGTCCTCCACCGGAGTCAACCCCGCCCACCCCCGCGAGATGATCACACGCCGCCCGACGGCACGAGCCGATTTGACCACCTCCTGCGCGAGGTCCCACGCCGCAGGCATACTCCCGAAGCCGAAATACACCGGCGGCTCCCCAGCTTCCAGGAACGCCACCACCTCATCGGGCAACGCCCGCGTGTCCGGCACGACCCAGGCGCCCGTCTGCACGACACGCGACATCCCCGGGGACCGGCCACGGCCCCAACGTCGGATCGGCCGCCAGTCAAGGCCGCTCAGTCAGGATGTGCCCCCGCACGTCGTCCACCGGAGCCAGCCCCGCCGACACCCGATGAGCGTTGAGCGCCTCCGCCCAGGTCTCGTTCCACCGCCGAGCGTCCCGCGCCCACAGATCAGCGATGTCGTCCTCCTCGGACGGCGCGTCACCGCCCCCCGGCAACGGCGGCGGCGCGTGGTGCCGGGACGGCAGGACGATCGGGCAGTACGTGGCTTGAACGACGGCGATCCCCATCAGCTCGGCCACCGTCGGAGCCGCGATCTGCAGATATCCCCCCGCCACGATCACATCACACCCCTCGGCCGCCCGAGGAACCGTCGCGAACTGCGTGTCGACCGACATCTTGGCGAGCATCCGCAACTGCTCCACCGTAGGCCGCACCGCCCCCGCCGAAGCCGTCCCCCGCAACTCAGGCCCGAGAGCCACGAACTCGAACCCGAACCCCTCGACCAACCCCCGGAAATCAGGCGGCGCACAGAACCGCACCCCCTGCCCCGACTCCCGAAGCGCCAACGCCAACGCCACCAACGGCTGAACATCCCCACGCGACCCGATCGTGGACAGCAAGACCCGCATCCCGAACTCCTCGTGCGACGACCACCGGCAACGGCCACCCGACCGCCCCCCGTACAAGAGCCCCGGCCTCCACAGCTCCGGCCCAGCTCAGCCGCCGATTCTGTCCCACTCCCCGGCTCTTGCCGCAAGCCCCCCACACCGCTATACGTTGAAAGTGGCGGGATCAGCCTTCTCGATCGTTCTGCGATGATCACTCGCTAAGGTGCGGCACTCGATCACATTCCCCCGGGCAAGTGTTCACGTACCGCGTCGCCACCGTTTCGACGTACCCCGCCCTGCTGATCGTGAATGCGTACGTTCCCCGCACCGGCAGTCCCCGCCGCGATCACCTTCACCGCCGCCGACGTCGAACGTCGTGACGTCTGACGCTGTCCACAGAAATGGACAAGGACGCCGCCGCGACATGGCCGAACGTCCTCATCCTCCTCCTGCCCGACACACCATGGACCCAGCCCCTGCGGCGATCTCCGCGCGGCCCACAGGCCGCCCCACTCCCCAGACCTGGACCACAACCCGCGACCCCACCGAGCCGGTCTGTACGCCGCGGCGGCCTCCTGGCTGTCGTACTTCCTCTCCCGTGTCGTCCCTGGTCGGTGTAGGCACTGGACACCGCGGTGATGTGGACCCTGATGATCCCCGCCCACCCGGCCATGGTCCGCAACGTGAAGCACGCCGGCCAAAGCCCGAACCATAGACGTCGTGACCTACAGAAGCGCCACCACCGTAAGACGGCCTGGGGCAAGGCGGGGCGGCACACGGCCCCGGGCCGGGCCCCACGGCCAGCTAGCAGGGCCCCCTACCGCAACCCCCGCCGGTACGGTGGCGCCGATGCCGCCGTCCCCGACCCACCATCTCGGCGCCACAGGGAGAGGAACCCGGGGTTGGGGCGTCCGTGCTTGGCTGCCATAGGGCAGCGCCGGATTCACCGCACCGCATCCCACCGCGTGGTGCCCGTGGAAAAGAAGCAGGGCCGGCCGGACCGGGCCGCAGCAGGGCGCCCGATTTGCCGTACCCCTCCCGCCGCGTCGGCGTCGCGAAGAGGATGCCGGTGACTGGCAGAGGGCCCCGCTGGGCGGCGCGGGGGGCACCGGGCTCGCCACACCACGTCCCGCCGCGTCGGCGCCGTGGTGAGAGAGAGTAGGGGGCTGGGAGGCGGCCGGGTCAGCCGCCGTAAGGGGGCGCCGGATTCGCCGTACCGCGTCCCACCGCGTCGGCGCCGTGGAGGGAGGGGCGGTAGCGGGGGTTCGTGCTGGCCGCCGTCGGGCGGCGCCGGTTTCACCGCGTCGCATCCCGCCGCGTCGGCG
>NZ_JBDPMD010000078.1:0-26539 GCF_039871875.1 Sphaerisporangium sp. B11E5
CGGGTGGACGAGGGGGTGGGGGGGTGGTTGGGGGGTGTGTGGTGAGGGTGTAGAGGGAGTGGAGGGCGGAGGCGCGGAGTTCGGCGCGGGTTTGGGCTGATTCGGGGGTGAAGCCGGTGGCTACGGTGACGATGCCGTGGGTGGGGCGTTCGGCGTAGGCGAGGTGGAGTAGGCCGCCTAGGAGTTCGGTTACCTGGGGGGCGGGTGACGGAGCCGCGCCGGCTGGGGGCCGGAAGATTTCGGGTGTGGGCGACATCGGTCACTCCTCGCGACGGACCTGCGGACCTCGCGGTCCTTTGGTGAATGCGTTCCGGCACGCGTGCGGGCCCGGTGCGGCTCGGGGGCCGGTGATGTGGGCACCCGCGAGATCCGCACCGGGCCTGCCGGGGGGCGAGCCGCCCCTGGTGCCCGAAATCGGATGGCCTGGTCAGGCGGCGTCGCGGGGGCTGTTCTGGTAGGCGGCGAGTTTCCACTCGCCGTCGTGCTTGGTGACGACCCAGGTGGCGCGGATCTTGCGGTCGGCGGGGAGTTCGGTCTCGCCGGCGGGGATGACGCCGCCCTCGGTGATGACCACGGCGGTGTCGGGGGTGAGGAAGCGGAGGTCGATGGGGGTGCCGGTGACGCGGGTGTCCTTGTAGGGGCCCTGGAAGGCGAAGGACATGAAGCCTTCGATGTCGGCGGTGCCCTTGCGGTAGAAGCCGGGGAGGATCATGGTGCCGTCGGGGGTGAAGACTCCGGCGAAGGCGGTGGCGTCCTGGGCGGCCCAGGCGGCGACGACGCGGCCGGGGACGGTGGCGACGGCGGCCTTGTCGGCGTCGGTGACGGGACCGGCGGGAGCGGTGGTGGTCATGGCGCTAGCCCTTCTGCGTGGGGGGAGACGCTCAGGTGTGCGTCGGCGCGCTCGGATGGGGGTGAGAGCGTCGATGCGGTTGTGCGTGGGAGTGCTCAGGGGCACTCAGATGTAGAGGGTGTCGGGGGCCAGGCCGCACAGGACGCGGCCGTACAGTTCGGCGTTGGTGTCGGGGTGCATCAGGGCGTGCAGGTTGACGGCCTGGATGTCGCGGGCGATGCGCTGGATCGGCACGTTGCTGTAGATGGACGAGCCGCCGCTCGCGCCGGCGAGGATCTCGACCGACTCCTTGGCGAGCTTGACGACCTGGCCCATGTCGGCGCGGGCCTTGACGCGCTGCTCCAGGGTCCACTCCGAGCCGTCGACGGCCTTGGTGTCGACGGTGGTGGCGAGGCGCAGGGCGTGGAACTCGGCCTGGTCGAGCTTGGCGGCGGCCTCGGCCACCTGGAGGTGGGTCAGGGGGGCCTCGGCCTGGCTGCCGTAGCCGGTGTAGGTGATCTTGCGGTCCGGGAGGCGCTCGAAGAAGGCGTCCTTGGCGGCGCGGGCCAGGCCGACGACGGTGCCGACGGACGAGGCCGAGGCGACCGGGAGCAGGGGGGCCCGGTAGATGGGGCTGTTGGCGTTGATCTTCGACGCGTACTGGCCCATGAGGATGGCCGGCAGCGGGATGACCCTCGCGGACGGCACGAACAGGTTCTGGGCGGCGGTGCTGACGCTGCCGGTGCCCTTGAGGCCGGAGGTGTGCCAGTCGTCGATGATCTGCAGCTCGGAGATCGGCACCAGCGCCATGACGGGCATGGGCTCGCCCTCCGGCGGCACCAGGACGGCGATGATCTCCTGCCAGTGGGCGTGGTGTGCGCCGCTGATGAAGCCCCACTTGCCGTTCACCACGATGCCGCCGTCCACGGGGGTGGCCATCGCGGACGGGCTGAGGGTGCCGCAGATCCGCACGTCAGGGGTGGAGAAGACCTCGTCCTGCACCTCGTCGGGGAACAGGCAGGCCATGAAGGTGGGGATCCAGTACACCGACGCGACCCACGCGGTGGAGGCGTCGCCGCGGCCGAGCTCGGCGGCCACCTCGACGAGCGTGCGGGTGTCGGCCTCGTAGCCGCCGTAGCGGGCGGGGGTGCGCAGCTTGAAGATGCCGGCGTCGGCGAGCGCGTCGATCGAGTCCTGGTGGATGCGCCGGTTCTCCTCCGACCACGCCGCGTTCTCGCGCAGAAGCGGGACGAGTTCGGACGCCCGGCCGACAAGCTGGTCCCGGGTGGGAACGTCGGTCGTCAGCACCATTTCCTCCTATGGGGTGACAGTCCGGAGACCGTGGAGCCGGCGAGCGCCGGACGGCCGGTGGGACGGGTCGCGGGCGCGACGGCGAAACCGCCTCCGCCCACCCTTCCGAAGGTCCCACCGGGCTCTCACCGGCGCATCTTCTGAAGTGCGAAGCCGTCGCAGGCCCGCAACCTGAGAGATGCCGTCACGCACGCCCGATGTGACGATTTACGACATCGCGGACTTTCCTTCGAGCCCGTCCGCACCGGACGCATCGCTCGACCACTACCGATTCGAGGAGTTGAGGTGCGAGTAGACGATGCAGTTCCGTTGACGGAGGAGCAGGCCCCGGCCGTCCCCGCGGACCGGCCGAAGACGCGCCCGCTGACCGGAGACGAGTACATCGAGACCTTGCGCGACGGCCGGGAGATCTTCCTCCACGGCGAGCGGGTCAAGGACGTCACCGCGCACCCGGCGTTCCACAACCCGGTGCGGATGACCGCCCGCCTGTACGACGCGCTGCACGACCCGGAGAAGCAGCCGATCCTCACCAAGCCGACCGACACCGGCAGCGACGGGTACACCCACCGCTTCTTCACCACGCCGCACAGCGTGGAGGACCTCGTCGCCGACCAGCAGGCCATCGCGGCCTGGTCGCGCATGAGCTACGGCTGGATGGGCCGCAGCCCCGACTACAAGGCGTCCTTCCTCGGCACGCTCGGCGCCAACGCCGACTTCTACGAGCCGTTCGACGACAACGCGCGCCGCTGGTACAAGGAGTCGCAGGAGAAGGTCCTGTACTGGAACCACGCGATCGTGCACCCGCCGGTGGACCGCAACCGGCCGCCGGACGAGGTGGCCGACGTGTTCATCCACGTCGAGAAGGAGACCGACGCCGGTCTGGTGGTGAGCGGCGCCAAGGTGGTGGCCACCGGGTCGGCGCTCACCCACTACAACTTCATCGCGCACTACGGCCTGCCGATCAAGGACAAGAAGTTCGCGCTGGTCGCCACGGTGCCGATGGGCGCGCCGGGCATGAAGCTGATCTGCCGGCCGTCGTACACCACCACCGCCGCGGTGATGGGCACGCCGTTCGACTACCCGCTGTCCTCGCGGCTGGACGAGAACGACACCATCCTCGTGCTGGACAAGGTGCTGATCCCCTGGGAGAACGTCTTCGTCTACGGCCACCTCGGCAAGGCGCTGCTGTTCACCGGCCGTTCGGGCTTCTTCGAGCGGTTCACCTTCCACGGCTGCACGCGGCTCGCGGTGAAGCTGGAGTTCCTCGCGGGGCTGCTGATCCGGGCCACCGAGATGACCGGCACCAAGGACTTCCGCGGCGTGCAGACCCGCATCGGCGAGGTGCTGGCCTGGCGCAACCTGTTCTGGGCGTTCTCCGACGCGGCGGCGCGCAACCCGGTGCACTGGAAGGACGGCGCGCTGCTGCCGAACCCGGCGTACGGCATGGCGTACCGCTGGTTCATGCAGATCGGCTACCCGCGGATCAAGGAGATCATCCAGCAGGACATCGCCAGCGGGCTGATCTACATCAACTCCAGCGCCGCGGACTTCGCCAACCCCGACATCCGCCCGTACCTCGACAAGTACGTGCGCGGCTCGGACGGCACCGAGGCCGTGGAGCGCATCAAGCTCATGAAGCTGCTGTGGGACGCCGTGGGCACCGAGTTCGGCGGCCGGCACGAGCTGTACGAGCGCAACTACGCCGGCAACCACGAGAACACCCGGGTGGAGCTGCTCAACGCGCAGCTCGCCAACGGCCAGGTGGACCAGTACAAGGCGTTCGTCGCCGAGTGCATGTCCGAGTACGACCTGGACGGCTGGACGGCCCCCGACCTCAGCTCGTTCGCCGACCTGCGGTTCGACCACGGGAGCCTGAACATCTGAGCCTCCCGAAGACCGAGGCCACCCGGAGCGGCAGCCGGGTGGCCTTCGTCATGCCCGGCCCCGTGCCCGGCGAGAACTGAGACACGGCGGGCGGACAGTGGAAAGCCCCGTACGGGGCCCGGCGGACGGACAGCGGAAAGCCCCTGGCGCCGTTGCCAGGGGCTCGCCGGGAGCGGGTGCTCAGGCCGCTGAGGCGCTCGCCACGCGGGAGCTGACGGTGGCGATGAAGTCCTCCAGGGTGGGGTCGTCCTCGAAGATGTCAGCGACCTCGATCCACACCCCGAACTCCTCGTCCACCCGGGACGCGATCCTCGTGGCCGCGATGGACTCGCCGTTCAGCTCGAAGAACGTGGCGTTCTCCTCGCCGGGCACCACGGCCAGCACGTCCGTCCAGATCTTGGTGACCTTCCGTCTGATCTCGGGGAGGTCGTTGCCGTCGCTCATCAGGTCTCCTTTGCCTAGATCCGCTGCAGTGGGGCGTCAGGGGTGGCGACCGCCTCGTCGAGGATCCGGCGGAACTCCGCCGCCATGCCGGTGAAGGTGCGCTCGGCGAAGAGGTTGCTGTTGAACCCCAGCGTCGCCACGATCTCCCCGGAGGAGTCGATCTCCATCTGCCAGAGCGCCCCGTCGGGGACGTCCCCGCCGATCGGCTGGTCGAGCCGCCGCGGGATCTCCGAGTACTCCAGGTCGCCGACCACCTCGTGGTCGCCCGGCACCGGGGAGCGGAACACCTGGAACGCGCAGACCGCCTTGTCGTCCTCGACGAGGGGGCTCATCAGCGTGGGCGCCTCTTCGAGGACGTGCGCGAACGGGATGTCGTGCGAGTAGGCCTCCATGCAGGTGACCCGGGCCCGCTCCACCACCTGGCGGAACGTCTCGCACCCCTCGATGTCGGTGCGCAGCGGCATGAAGTTGAAGAACGACCCGACGGTGTTGTGGAAGCGCGCCTGCGCGCGGCCGGAGCTGAACGTCGGCACCACGATGTCGGTGGACCCGGTCATCCGGTGCAGCAGCACGCTGTACGCCGCGAAAAGGATCATGAACGGCGAGCTCCGGGTCTCCCGGGACAACTTCAGGATCGCCGAGGTCGACTCGGCCGGGATCGCGAAGCGGTGCCAGGAGGTCGTCTTCGGCAGGTGCTCCGACCGGCGGTGGTCGGTGGTGGTGGCCGTGATGCACGCGCCGCGCAGCTTCTCGCGCCAGTACTGCCGGGCACGGGTGCCGGGCGCCTCGGCGGCGCTCGTCAACTGCCAGCGGGCGTACTCCTGGTACTGCCGCGCGTCGGGCAGCTCCACCGGGTGGCCGCGCCGCATGGCGTACAGGGCGGCGAGGTCGCGCATCAGCAGCCGCATCGACCACTCGTCCACGGCGGTGTGGTGCGCGATGAGCACCAGCACGCCGTCGCTCGCGTCGAACCGCCCGAAGACGGCGCGCAGCAGCGGCAGGTCCCTGATGCTGTACGACCCGGCCTCGGCCTCGTTGACCAGCTCGCCCGCCGCCTGGTCGCGGTCGGCCGGCGCGACCCCGCGCAGGTCGCGCACGGTCAGCTCGGGGGAACCCGGCGGGAAGATCTGCTGGTAGCGGCCGGTGGGGTCGTTGACGATGGACGTGCGCAGCGCCTCGTGCCGCACGACCAGGTCGCCGAGCGCGTCCCGCAGCACCGCGGTGTCGACCAGCCCGCCGACGCGCCAGCCGCACACGATGTTGTACTGCGGGCCGAACGGGCCCTCCTCCTCACCGGAGGAGAACATGACGAGGAATTCCTGGTTGAAGGAGAGCGGAACCCGTTCCGTGACATCCGCCAGTATCGGGCTGGTCGCCTCTGAAATGCTCATCTCATTACCCCTGACCCCTGACCTCTGCCGAGGTCACGCGCTGTCATATCGAATTTACCGGCCCCCGGGGAAATAGAATTCTCCGAGAATGCCGGATTTCCGGGACCGGGTTTGGAAATGACTTTCCCCGGTCCCGGAAAGGGCGGCTCAGCGCAGTTCGACGCCGGCGCTCGCGGCGGCCTGGAGGAAGTCGCCCCGCGACAGCGCGGCGGCGATCAGCTCGATGTCGTCGGACAGGTAGCGGTCCACGTCCAGGGTCGGCACCAGCGACCGCACCATGTCGTAGGTCGCCTTGCCGGCGGGGCTGAGACCGCCGTAGCGGCCGGACAGGTCCACCGCCTGGGCGGCGGCGAGGAACTCCACCGCCAGGATGCGGTTGTTGTTGCCGAGCACCCGGCGGGCGTTGCGCGCCGCGATGAGACCCATGCTGACGACGTCCTGGTTGTCGCCGTTGGACGGCACGCTCTGGATGCTGGCCGGGCCGATGGTCCGGTTCTCGGCGACCAGCGCGGTGGCCGGGTACTGCGCGGGGGCGAAGCCGCTGTTCAGGCCGGGGTCGCCGGCGACGAGGAACTCGGGCAGGCCGTCGCTGAGGTGGCGGTTGAGCAGCCGGTTGGTGCGCCGCTCGGAGAACACCCCGAGCTGGGTGAGGGCGATGGTGACGTAGTCCATGGCGAACGCGACCGGCTGGCCGTGGAAGTTCGCGCCGTGGAACACCTCCTGGCCCTCGAAGAACAGCGGGTTGTCGTTGGAGGAGTTCAGCTCGATGTGCAGCTTCTCGGTGGCGTGGTACAGGGTGTCGCGGACCGCGCCGACCACCTGCGGGATGGCCCGCAGGGTGTACGCCTTCTGCATGTACACCTCGGTGCGGGACACGCCGTCCCCGGAGTGCTGCTCGGCGGCCTGGCGGCGCAGGTCGGCGTGCTCCAGCGCCAGGGCGGTGCCGTTCATCAGGGCCCGCATGTTCCAGGCGGTGTCGATCTGGCCCTGGTGCGGGCGGGCGATGTCGTGGCCCTCGGCGAGGAACGGGCTCTTGGAGCCGCGCATCGTCTCCACGACCAGGGCGGTCACCATCTCGGCCTGCCGCACCTGGGTGAGGGCCCGGCCGACGACGAGGGCGCCGAGGCCGGTCATGCCGGAGGTGCCGTTGATGAGCGACAGGCCCTCCTTGAAGCGCAGCTCCAGCGGCTCGATGCCGTGGTGGCGCAGCACCGGGCCGGTCTCGACCCGCTTGCCGTCGCGCAGCACGTAGCCCTCGCCGATGACGGTCACCGCGATGTGCGCCAGCGTCGACAGGTCGCCGCTCGCGCCGAGGGAGCCGATCTCCGGGATGGCCGGGGTGATGCCGAGGTTCAGGTACAGCGCGAGGCGCTCAAGGAGCTCGGGGCGCACCGCCGAGTAGCCCTTGGCGAGGGCGTTCAGCCGGGCGGCGAGGATCGCCCTGGCCTCGTCCTCGGCGAACACCGGGCCCACGCCGGCGCTGTGGCTGCGCACCAGGTTGGTCTGGAGTTCCACCTCCTTGGACAGGTCCACCAGCATGTAGATCATCTCGCCGTAGCCGGTGGTCACGCCGTAGACGGGCACACCGTCGCGGATGGTGTCCTCGAACATGCGCCTGCTGTCGGCGGCCCTGGCCAGCGCCGACGGGGACACCGCGCACGGCGCCCACTCCTCGGCGACCCGCCGCACACCGGCGATGTCCAGGCTCTCACCATCGAAATCAACAGACAGTTCGGTCTCGACCAGAGTCACGTTGTCTCACCCCATAATCAGTGCGTTTGCCGCAGCGTTGTTGACGTGGGTTTCGTGTCGCCCCGCTTCAGGGCCGGGGAGCCCGCGGCGGTCGACCTTGCCGCCGACCGTGCGCGGGAGCCGGTCGAGGGTCCGGAACGTCACCGGCGGGGTCGCCTTGCCGAACCGGCGGCGCAGCGCGGCGCGCCACGTCGCGGGCGTCCCGTCCGCCTCGGCCGGGACGACGTAGGCCACCAGGCGCGCCACCAGGCCCTGCGCGTCGGCCACCGGGACCACCGCGCACTCGGTCACCGACGCGTCGGCGGCGAGCGCCGCCTCGATGTCGGTGAGCTCCATGCGGACGCCGTTGAACTTGACCTGGAAGTCCTCGCGCCCGCCGAACTCCAGCGTGCCGTCGGCCCGCAGGCGTCCCCGGTCGCCGGTGCGGTAGCACCGCGTGCCGCCCGGGTCCGCGCCCCGGATCGGCCGGAACGCGGGATCGTCCCCGGCCGTGCCGACGTAGCCCGGGGTGACGTACGGGCTCTCGATGACGATCTGCCCGGTGACCCCGGGCGGGCACGGCCGGTCGTGCTCGTCGAGCACCACCACCCGCCGCCCCGGGATCGCCCGCCCGATCGGCACCGTGCCGTCCTGCGGCCCGCCGACCTCGTGCCAGGTCGCGAGGATCGACTCGGTGGGCCCGTAAAGATTGACCAGCCGCACCCCCGGCACCACGTCCCGCAGCCGCTCCACCAGCTCACCCGGCAGAGGCTCACCCGCCAGCAGCAGATGCCCGAGCGCCGGCGCCCGCCGCATCACCCCCGCGAGCTGCCGCGCGAAACTCGGCACCGTCTGGAAGTGCGTCACCCGCTCCGCCACCAGCCAGTCCGCCAGCTTCTCCGGATTGGCCCGCAGCCGATCCGGCACCGGACAGACCGTCCCCCCCGCCACCAGCGCGGAGAACGCCTCGACCAGCCCCGCGTCGTACCCCGGCGCCGCCCACTGCGCCACCCGCGCCCCGGGCCCGATCCCGAACTCGGCCGCGAACCAGGTGACGAACTGCGCCAGCGTCGCATGCGTCTGCGGAATCCCCTTCGGCCTCCCGGTGGACCCGGAGGTGTACGTGACGTAGGCCCACCCCGCTGCGCTCCCAGGCGCGGCGGGCACGGCGCCGGCCGGCAGGGAGGTCACGTCGAGGATGTGGCCGGCCAGTTCTTCCCGGTACCAGCGGAGCAGGCCGTCCTCGGGCTGCTCGCCGTCCACGACGACCACGGTGGGGCGTATGTCCGTGAGGACGGCGCGGCCACGTTCGCCGATGTCGCCGGCGCCGAGGCAGACCAGGCGGGCGCGGGCCATGAGGACGGCCAGGCAGGCGACGACCTGGCGGGGGCCGGAGGACATGCGGACGGCGACCGGCCGGCCGGCGGGGAGGGCGGCGGCGACGGAGGAGGCCCGGGAGACGAGCTCACGGTAGGTGAGCTCCTCCCCCGGCCAGGACAGCGCGACGACGTCGGGGTGCCGGGCGGCGATGCCGAGAACCAGGTCGGGTACCGGGCGGATGTGCGGCTCGGGCGGATCAGAAGGCTCAGTCACTCGTGTTCCCTTCACCTCGCGGCGTCCACGGCGAGAGAGAGGTCGCGTGGGGCGGCCACGCGCCATCGAGTGGAGTGCGCCGGCGGGGAGGCGCTCTAGTGGTGCGGGTCCTCGATGCCGAAGCGGGCCATCGCGCGCTCGCGGTTCGCCATGGTGGACAGGTAGACGGCGATGCCGGCGTGGCTGTGCAGGGTGGACATGTCCCGCCAGATGCGCTCGACCCGCTCGCCGTTGCGTACGGCGCTTGACCCGGCGGTGGGGAACAGGTACCGCTGCACGGCGTCCCAGCTCAGCCGGACGGCTTCCCGCCCGATGGTGGCGATGCGCAGCTCCTGCTCCCGGGTGAACAGCTCCGAGCCCTTGGCGCACGTCTCGGTCCACTCGCGCAGGGCGTTGAGAATGGCGCCCTCCGCGGTGTCGATCTTGGCGGTGGCCTCGCCGTACCAGAACTGGAAGTCGGGGTTCTCCGCCCGCCCGGTGATCGGCGGGAACGACGTCGTCCGCGACACCATCAGCTCCTCGTAGGCGTCGAGCATGCCCTGCGCCATCCCGACGGCCAGCACCGCGCTCTCCAGGATCATGAAGCTCAGCGGCCCGCCGCCGTACTGCGGATTGCCGTGCAACCGCAGACCCGGCGTGCCCTCGGTGACGGAGACCCCGCTGATGTGCGAGGCGATGGTGCGGTGGTCGGGCACGAACGCGTCGTCGATCACGATGCTGTGCGACCCGCTGCCCTTGAGCCCGAGCTGGCCGCCCCAGTCGTCCAGCCGCCGCCAGTCCGCGCGCGGCACGATGAAGAACATCGGCATCGGCGGCTCACCGTCGGCGTACGGCACCAGCGTGTGCCCCATGAAGTGGGTGGCGTACGGCGCGCCCGAGCAGTAGGCCCAGGTGCCGCTGATCCGCCATCCCCCTTCGACGCGCTCGGCGGTGCCGGAGGGCATCACCGTGGCGGGGCTGATGAAGTCACCACCGGCGAAGATCTCGTCCTGCGCCCGCTCGCCGAACAGGGTGGCCGCCGCCAGCGCGTGCGCGGCGCCGAGGGTGTACATCCAGCCGGTGGACGGGCAGCCCCGGGTGAGCGTCATCGCCACGCGCATGAAGGTGTCGACCCCGAACTCGTAGCCGCCGTACCGCCGGGGCACCAGGATCCGGTAGAACCCGGCCCGGGCGAACCGCTCGTGCACGTCCTCGGAGTAGTACGTGCGCGCCTCGGTGCCGGCCTGCTCCTCGACCAGGAGCGGGATCAGCGCCGCCGCCCGCGCCACGACCTCCTCCGGCGTGAGTCCGGGCTCGGGCGGCAGGACGACATCCTGTTCGCGAACATCGGTGATAACAGCCATTGCCGCAGGTCCTTTGTCCGTAGATGGTCCGGCTCTCCGCCACGTCCGGCCATGGGGTCAGCGTCACACCCGTCCCCGGCGGCACGCATCTCCCTGAGTGCGGTGTGACCGGGCCCGCCGGCGCGTGCCCGGGTGGCGGGACCCCGGCGACCTCCCGATACCGCAACCCCAAAGATGCGGCGCCCCCGTCCCGCCCGGAATCATTCGACGTGAACCGTGCCCCGCCGTCCGGCCGACGACTTCCGCGAGCCCGCCGATCGGCCCCGCCGCGCCCGCCGACCGCGGGACCCGCCGTGCCGCTCCCCTTACGTGCGACCCGAGACGCCATGCCTGGCGAGCAGGAGGAGATCGAGTGAAGAGCAGAACCGTCATCGACGTCTGGGTGCCGGACCTCACCTTCCCCGGATGGATGGACCGCTGGTACCAGCAGGCCGCGGACTTCGAGCGGCGCCATCCCGAGTACGAGGTCCGCGTGTCCGGCCAGGACTTCTGGACGTTCCCGCTGAAGGTCGCCGAGGCCTCCGCCGCCGGGCGCATGCCCGCGCTGGCCGAGTACTACTTCTACGCCGGCCAGGCGGCCCGCGACTCGCTGGCCCCGGACGGCAGCCCGATGTTCACCTCCGTCGAGAAGGCCCTCGCCGGCCGCACCGAGGTGCTCGGCGAGCCGGTCGTGCTGGCCGACGTCATCAAGCCGCTGCGCGACTACTACACCTACGACGGCGACCTCGCGTGCATGCCGTCGGTCGGCACGACCAGCCTCCTGTACGCCAACAAGGACATCCTGCGCCGCGCCGGCATCGACGCGCTGCCGCGCACGTGGCGCGAGGTCGAGGAGGTCTGCGACGTCCTCGCCGCCATGAAGGACGGCCCGGCGTACCCGATCACGTGGTCCGACCACGGCACGTTCTTCCAGCAGGCCCTGGCCATCCAGGGCGGCCTGCTGGTGGACAACCACAACGGCCGCACCGGGCCCGCGACGACCGTGGACCTCGCCACCAACGAGATGCTGACGTGGGTGGAGTGGTGGCGCGGCCTGCACGCCAAGGGCCACTACCTGTGGACCGGCGGCATCCCCGACTGGGCGGGCACGTTCAAGGCGTTCGCCGACCAGAGCGCGGCGATCCGCATCACCTCGTCCAACGACGTGAACTACATGGTGCAGGCGGCCAAGGCGAACGGCTTCGACATCGAGGTCGGCATCTTCCCCTACCCCGACGACATCCCGTACGTCGGCAACGCGGTCGCGGGCACCGCCATCTGGATGGCGAACCACCTGGACGAGGCCACGCAGGAGGGCGCGCTGGCGTTCCTGATGTGGCTGCACAGCCCGCGGGTCGCCGCGGAGCGGCACAAGGCCAACAGCTTCATGCCGCTCACCCACTCCTCGTTCGCGCTGCTGGAGGAGGAGGGCTGGTTCGACCAGCACCCCTACCACCGGGTGGCCAGCGAGCACGTCAACGCCTACCCCGAGGGGGCGATCCGCTCGGTGCGGGCCACCGGCGAGGTGCCGATCTCCGAGGGCGCGCTGATCGGCGACTTCGCCGGCAACCAGGACGTGATGACCCGCGCCATGGGTGACGTGCTGAACGGCGCCGACCCGGTGACGCGGTTCATCGAGGCCACGGCCGAGGCGCAGCGCCTGCTGGACGCCTACCACGCCGACCGCCTGGACGGCGGCCCGACCAGCCCGGCGAGCCTGCGTGTGGAGCACTTCGCCGCCGCGGCGGCCGGCCGCGACTACTCGGCCGCCGACCTGGAGAAGGTCGTGAAGCTGAGGGGCTGACCCGCGAGACGGGGAAGGCGGCCCCGGGATCGGATCCCGGGGCCGCCTTTTCGCGTCGCCGAACGGTCAGGCCGTCTTGCGTGCCACCGCGACGAGGTAGCCGAACTCCTTGATGAGGCCCACCGGCGTGCGGAGGATCTCCAGCATGGGGATGATGTCGGTGCCGTACCGGGCCACGAGGTCGTCCCACTTGGAGTTGACGCCCTCGATGGTGCGCACGGACGACTTGGCGGTGTGCTCGCTGATGTCGAGCAGCTCCACCAGCTCCAGCCCCGAGTCCGCCACCAGCGCGCGGTACTCGCCCTCGTCCAGCAGCGGCCCCGCGGCCATGTCCCGCAGGAACTCGCGGACGGCCCGCTCGTCCTCGGGGTCCATCTCGGCGTTCTTCAGCTTGTCGGTCCAGACGACGCGGCCGCCGGGCCGCAGCACGCGGCGCAGCTCGCGCAGGGTCTCCAGGCGGGGCATGTGCAGCAGCGCGTCGAACACCCAGACGACGTCGAAGGAGTCGTCGGGGTAGCCGAGGTTCAGTACGTCGTCGTTGTACTCGAACCGCACGCGGTCCGCGAGGCCCTTGGCGGCGGCGCGCCGGTTGGCCTCGTCGATCTGCGGCTGGAGGTTGGAGACGCCGACGATCTCGGCGGGGGTGGCCTCGGCGAGCTGGAACGCGGACAGGCCGATGCCGCAGCCGACGTCCAGCATGCGGCCGCCGTTCTCCAGGCCCGACTTGGAGATGAGCAGGTCGGTCATCCGCTCGGCGGCCACCCGGTTGGAGCTCTCGTCGTTCTCGTCGTGCCAGTAGCCCTGGTGGAAGTTCTCGTCCCACACCTCGATGAGCACGAGGCTGATGGTGTCGTAGAACTCGGCGGTCTCGGCCGAGGTCGGGGCGGCTTGGTCTGTGGTCATGCGGTGCTCCTAGAGTGGCTTCTCCGCGGTGATGAAGATGAAGGTGCCCGGGGTGGCCTCGTGGCGCACGGTCAGCCCGGCGTCGGCCAGCCACCGCTTGATGTCGGCCGGCTCGAACAGCCGCATGCCTTCCTGGTGGCCGGGGAAGTAGTGCGAGGCCTGGAAGTAGCGGGCGATCGGGTCGGACGCCATGCTGAAGGTCATCAGGGTGAAGGTGCCGCCGGGCTTGAGGCACCGGCCCACCTCGGCGATGGCCGCGGGGGTGTCGGCGGGGAAGGCCTGCAGGGCGTTCCAGCACATCACGGCGCCGAGGGACTCGTCGTGGAACGGCAGCACCCGGGCGCCCGCCATGACGGCGGGGAGCTGCGGCAGCCGGGTGCGCAGCGCGGTGAGCATGGGGACGTAGGCGTCGTAGGCGATGACGCGCTCGGCGCCGACGGCCTCCACCAGCATCTCGGTCCACCGGCCGGCCCCGCAGGCGAGGTCGAGCACCGGGCCGTCCACCGGCGTGACGTGCTCGGTGATGTAGCGGCGCTCGTCCTCGGGGGTGACCTGGCCACCCCAGTTGCCGCCCGCGATGCGCAGGAAGTTGGGCCGGGCGTACGCCTCGTAGAACAGGCCCATGCTCGGCAGCTCGGCCAGCTTGTAGAGGAAGTCGCCGGGGTTGTTCTGCGCGCCCTCGGACAGGTTGAGGATGCCCTTGCCCGCGGGGTACTCGACGGCGCAGCTCACGCAGCGCACGCCGCCGCCGGCGACCTCCAGGCCGCCCTGGCAGTTCGGGCACCGCAGCGCCGTCACGTGCGGGGCGAAGATGTCGTTGGGCGACTCCGGCGGGGTGGGCACCTGGTCGCGGGGCGGCACCGAGCCGGTGACGACCGGGGCCGGGGTGCCGTTGCCCGCCGCCCAGTACGCCTTGGCGCCGGCGTGGCCCCACACGGTGCGGGTGTCCTTCTGCCAGTTGGCGGCGATCTGCTCGGCGCTGAGCGCGCTGATCCAGCTCTGGTCGAAGGCCTGCTCGTCGTTGTCCATCAGGGCCCAGACCGCCGGGGACGGGAACACCCGCCCGATGACGGGACGCGCGGGGTCGAGCTCCTGCAGGCCGCGCTCCAGGCGGGTCCAGTCGTCGGCGGTGAGGCCACGCTCGGCGGCGACGGCCAGCACACGCTCACGGTCGGCGGGGAAGTGCGCGACCAGGTAGGCCAGCGTCACCGACAGGGCGCCGCCGTTGGCCGCGCGCCGCCACAGGTCGAGGTACAGGTCCAGGCCGGCCCGCGCGGCGGTGGTCACCGGGCCGGGCTCGGGGTACTCGGCCTCGATGAGCATGCCGAGCAGCACGGCCAGGTAGCCCTTGCGCTCGTCGTCCACCTCGGCGAGGCGCTCCACGACGAGGGGCACGGCGGGCGCGGCGAGGGTCGTCAGTTCCCCGTCGTCCCACAGGGCGTCCACCAGGTGGTGGAACTCCTCGCCGAGACGGCCGGCGCTCGCGCCGGTGAACGCGTCGACGACGCCAGCCACCGCCGGGTCAACCGTGGAAACACTCATGTGCAGCGTCCTTTCTGGAGCATTGGATGGCCGTCCCTCAGCGGTGAGGCTTCCTGGCGGAGACGATCACGTAGCCGATCTGGTCCCTGCGCGGGGCGAAGAACCCCGAGTGCAGCCGGGAGAACTCGCTGACGGCCTCGTCGCCGAACTTGGCGGCCACGGCGTCCCGGCCGGACATCGCGACCCGCAGGTACTTGGCTTTCCTGCCGAACACCCGGGGGCCGCACTGGGTGTACTCCTCGATGTCGAAGCCCACGGCGCGCAGGTGGTCGAGCCACTCCGGCAGCGTCGGCAGGACGGGAAGTTTGAGGGTCTCCATGAACTTCGCGATGCGGTGCGGCTCGGCGTCCGACTCCAGGCTGAAGTCGGAGAACGTGAGCCTGCCGCCGGGGCGCAGCACCCGGAACAGCTCACCGAGCACCTGGCCGAGGTCGGCGGCGTTCTGCAGCGACTCCAGGGCCAGCACGGCGTCGAAGGTGCCGTCGGGGTGGGTCAGCGCGGCGTAGTCGCCGTACTCGAAGCCCACCTGGCCGGTGAGGCCGGCGGCGGCGGCCCGCTGCCGGGCCTTGTCGATCTCGAAGCCGCTCACGTTGACGCCGGTGACCCGCACGCCGAACGTCCTGGCCAGGTAGATCGCGGTGGCGCCCGGCCCGCACCCGGCGTCCAGGACGTGCTCCCCCGGCCGCAGGCCGAGTGTGTCGGCGACCTTGCGGCTGACGCGGTGCACGGCCTCGGTGAGCGGGGCGTCGTCCTCGTCGTCGTACCAGTACCACATGTGGATCTGGCCGTCGCGCAGCTCGTCCCCGATGGGGGAACGTTCGTCGTAGTGCTCACCGATGACGGCCGCGCCGGCGGCGCCGGATTCGTTCCCCATGGATGCGTCGCCTTCCGTCGAGCGGCCTCGCGGCCTCCGGGCGGGAGGCACGGAACGCGGAGTGATCTGCCTGTTCAATGGTGGTCCTCGGCCCCGCTCCCCACATCTCCGAGAGTGCCGAGTCCACCCCCTATACGCGGCTCACCTGCGCACACCGGGAGATGCGCCGGGCCGGACGCCGGGGGGACGCTCGGCTGGACCATGTCCGGAAACCAGATCGGGAAGGCACGCCGCCCATGACCACGATCAGCGAGCGGGACGCGAGCATCGCTCTCCCGGGCGAGCCGGCCTTCGAGGCCGCGGCCCAGGTCTTCAACCTCATCGCCCCGGCCACCCCGGCCGCGGCGGTCACCGTGCGCACCGTCGAGGAGGTCAGGTCGGCCCTCGCGTACGCGGCGGCCGCGGGCCTCGGGGTGCGGGTGCACACCACCGGGCACGCCTCGGCGACAGCCCGCCCCATGCACGACGCCCTGCTCATCCGCACCCTGATGGACGGCGGAGTCGAGATCGACGCCGCCCGCCGGGTGGCCCGGGTGCCCGCCGGTACACGCTGGGGCGCGGTGGTGGAGGCCGCGGCGCCGTACGGGCTGACCGGGCCGCACGGCTCGTCCCCCACGGTGGGTGTCGTCGGGTACCTGCTGCGCGGGGGCCTCAGCTTCTACGGCCGGGCCACCGGGCTCGCCGTCAACAGCGTGCGGGCCGTGGAGCTGGTCACGGCGGACGGCGAGCACCGCCGGGTGGACGCGGAGTCCGACCCGGAGCTGTTCTGGGCCGTGCGCGGCGGGGGCGGCGGCTTCGGCGTCGTCACCGCGGTCGAGATCGACCTGTTCCCCGTCGCCAAGGTGGTCACCGGGGCGGCGTACTGGACGGCCGAGCACGCCGGGCGGCTGCTCGCGACGTGGCTGGCGTGGGCCCCGGACGCGCCGCCGGAGGCCTCGACGTCGCTGCGGATCATGAACCTGCCGCCGGTGCCCGAGGTGCCGCCGGTGCTCGCCGGGCGGCCGGTGGTGTGCGTGGACGGCGCCGTGCTCAGCACGGGCGACGACGCGTCCGCCGCCGAGGCGCACGCCGCGGAGCTGCTCGGGCCGCTGCGGTCGATCGCCGAGCCGGTGATGGACGGCTGGGCGACCACCACCCTCGCCGGCGTGCTGGAGGCGCACATGGAGCCGGGTGACCCGCTGCCCATCGCGGGCGACCACATGCTGCTCGGGGAACTCGGCGACGAGGGCGCGGAGGTCTTCCTGCGGATGCTCGGCGAGGACTCGGGGTCCCCGCTGCTGGTCGCCGGGCTGCGCCAGCTCGGCGGCGCGATCGCCGAGCCGTCCCCCTCGGGCGGCGCCCTCAGCCACCTGGACGCCGCGTACGCGTACTCGGGCGCCGGCATGCCGATCCCGCCGATGACCGTCGAGGAGATCCGTGCCCACTGCGCGAAGGTGCGCGCCGCGCTGGCCCCCTGGGACACCGGCCGCACCGTGCCGTCCTTCGTGGAGGAGATCGGCCAGCCGCAGCGCCACCTGGACGCCGCCCAGGTGACCGCGGTGGACCAGGTGCGCGAGCGGGTCGACCCGGCGGGCCTGTTCCGCGGCGACATCACCCCGAACGCCACCGCGCCGCACTGAGCGGCCACGCGGGAAAGGCCCCGGCCGGGCGGCCGGGGCCTTTCACATGCGGGGGTCAGGTGCCCGCGGGCACCTTCGGCTCGGCCGCGGCGGACGCGGTGACAGCCGCGCGGCGCCGGGCGGAGCGCTTGTTCCACGCGCGCACCAGGGGCTGCTCCAGCAGGTAGTAGCTCAGCGTCGCGGCCACGACGCTGCCGACGAGGACGAACGTCACCAGCGGCCAGAAGCTCGCGCTGCCGCGGAGCATGGCGTCGATGACCGGCGGCTTGCCGAACACGTTTCCGTTCTCCACGAAGAAGTTCTGGAACGGGACGTGCCACAGGTAGATGCCGTAGGAGATGCGGCCGAGGTAGCGCATCGGGGCGTTGGCCAGCGTGACGTCCATCAGCCGGGACCGGGCCTCCGGCACGGCGAGCGGGATGATGAACAGCATGGCGAACACCAGGATCAGGCAGTGCCCCACCAGCTCCTGGACCATGCCGCCGACGGTGCCCGAGCCCGGCACGCCGAACGGCTTCGGGATGTTGACCAGGTAGACGACCAGGGCACCCAGCCAGAACAGGTTGGGGTGCCGGCCGGCCGAGCGCAGGATGCCCGAGGAGATCCCCGTCACCTCCGCCTTGGCGGTCACCACGGCGAGCCACATGCCGCAGGCGAACGCGCTGACGTAGTAGAACGGCCAGAACCACAGCTCGTACGGGCCGGTGAAGCTCGGGTTGTTGGTGTAAGCCACCCACGCCAGGCCGATGGCCAGCAGGATCACCGCGGGGATGATCGCGCGGCGGGCCCGCACCGCGGCGTCCGCCGCCTTCCCGGCGAACTTGACGGCAAGCCAGGCCAGCAACGGCAGGGCCAGGTAGAACGTCAGCTCGGTCGGCACCGTCCAGGTGTGCTGGAGGGCGATCCCCGGCTGGTCCACCGGGATGAAGAAGTGCAGCGCGAGCACCGGGCGGATGACGTCCCAGGCGCTGTTGATGCCCTGCAGGTTGACGGCCAGCAGGGCGACCACGACCACCAGCCAGTACGCCGGCAGGATCCGCAGCCCCCGCCGGAACAGGAAGTCCCCGACCGCCGGGCCGCGGGTGCCGGTGATGACGGCGCGGGCGAACGGGCGGTAGAGGAACAACCCCGACAACACGAAGAACGGCGGCAGCATGACCGTCAGGCCGTCCGCCAGGTGGCCCCAGATCCCGTTGCCGGGCTGGTCCATGAAATTCGTGACACCGGACTGCCACGCGACGTGGAAGACCAGCACTCCCACCGCGAGGACGCCGCGGACTCCTTCGAGTTTGGGAATGCGTTTATTACTGCCGATCTCCGCGTCGCTCAAGCGAGTCGTCGCCACCATAGTGTTCCTCCCCTCAGGGGCCGGTTCCCCTGCTCGGCTTCATTTCGCATGCCGTATTTCCGGCTCGCGACGACATCGTCGCGCTCGGCCTCGGGGTGGAGCATCTTCAGAAATGCTGAATATCTTTTCCGCCGGGGTGGGACGAAAGATTCAGACCGCGTCGCGCAGGGCCCGGCGGTCCAGCTTCCCGTTCGCGGTCTCGGGCAGGTCGTCCACGAAGCGCACGTCGCGCGGGTACTTGTGCGGCGCGAGCGTGGCGCGCACGTGGTCCTTCAGCTCGGCCGCGGTGACCGGGCGCCGCGCCACCACCCACGCGCGGGGCAGGGTCAGGCCGTCCACCTGGTAGCCGACCACGGCGCAGTCGGCCACGGCCGCATGGGCACGCAGGCAGTTCTCGATCTCCGAGGGGGCCACCCACACGCCGCTGACCTTCAGCAGGTCGTCGGCGCGGCCCTTGTAGTAGAAGAACCCGTCGGCGTCCCTGCTGAACAGGTCGCCCGAGCGCACGGTGTGCGGGGCGGGGAAGGTCTGCGCCGACTTCTCCGGCGAGCGCCAGTACTCCAGCGCGCAGGTCTCGCCGACGATCTCCAGCACGCCGACCTCGCCGTCCGGCACGGTGTTCCCGTCCTTGTCGACCACCCGGGCGCGGTACCCGGGCACCGCCTGGCCGAGGCTGCCCTGCCGGGCGTGGCCCGGCCGGTTCGACAGGTAGCCGTGGTAGACCTCCGAGGAGCCGATGCAGTCGATGACCTCGACGCCGAACGTCTCGATCCACGCGCGGTGCAGCTCCGGCGGCAGGGCCTCCCCCGCCGACAGGCACACCCGCAGGCAGCTCAGGTCCTGCGCGGCGGCCTCGGGGTGGGAGACCATGGCGCTCATCATGGTCGGCACGTTGACCAGCACGGTCGGGCGGTGCTCGGCGATCAGCTCGAAGATCTTGTCGGCGGTGCTGCGCTCGGGGAACGCGATGCCCGCGGCGCCGACGCCGAACGGGAACAGGGCGGTCAGGTCGCGGGCGTACCCGAAGAACAGCTTGGGTACCGGCAGCACGATGTCGTCCGGCCGCATGTCCAGCACACCGCGGGCGAACCACTCGAAGCTGAGGCGTGGCGCCCTGGCGGCCAGCACGCACGCCTTGGGCGCGCCGGTGCTGCCGGTGGTGAACTTGAAGATCGCCACGTCGTCCCTGGTGGTGGGGGCGGCCTCCAGCTCGGCCGGCTGGGCGTCGACCAGCGTCTCGAAGTGCCGCTCGCCCTCCCCGAGGTCCCGCGGCGCCACCCCGGTCACCAGCAGGCCGCGCACACCCGCGGCGCGCAGCCGGTCCAGGGTCGCCGCGTCGGCCACCACGACCGCGGGCTCGATGTAGTCCACGTAGTACCGGTAGTCCTTGGGCTGAAGGAAGGTGTACACCTCGGCGGTGACCGCGCCGATCTTCTGCGCGCCGTACCACGTGGCGACGAAGTCCACCCCGTCGGCCAGCGCGATCAGCACCCGGTCGCCCCGCCGCACCCCTATCTCCAGCAGGGCGTTGCCCACCTGGTTCGCCCGGGCGGCCAGCTCGCCGTACGTGGTGCGGCCGGCCGGGGTGATCAGCGCGGTGCGGCCGGGATCATTGCGGTCCACGAAGTGGGAGGCGATGTTGAACTCGTGTGGCACGTCCTCGTAGCGCATCGGCCCTCCAGTGCGCGGCTGCGGGACCCGCGGCGGTCCGGCCCGCCGCGGGCTGACCTTGCTGTGCTCTCGGGTGCGGGCGGCGCGTCCGGCGCCCTCGCGCGTGCGCGCGACCCCCACCACCCCGACATCGTCGGTGCGGCGCCCCTTTCCGCGCATCTCGGAAAATGCGGTGTCCCGCGCTGACAGGAAGTTGCCGCCCGCACGCAACTAGCTGCCGCGCGCCCATATGGCCCGGCCGCCCCGTGGCTTCCAGCATTGATCTCAGCGAGGAACTGAGAAAGCCCAGATAAAGGGGTGGAGAAATGCAGAAGCCCAGCGACCCGCGCCTGGTCCCCTCCCGGGGATCGCGCCCCGTCGTCACCTGCGGCGCCGAGGCGGTGCGGCCGTGATACTCGAGCGCTCGCCCGTGTTGTCGTACTCGTCGTACCTTTCGCTGGACGAGGTGCTGGTCGCGCAGCGGCCGCGCTCGGGCAAGCACGACGAGATGTTGTTCATCGTGGTGCACCAGGTCTACGAGCTGTGGTTCAAGCAGTTGCTGCACGAGTTCCGCAAGCTGCAGCAGGACCTGACCGAGGGCAGCACCGCGCACGCCCTGCACACCCTGCAGCGGTCCCTGAAGATCTTCAAGATGGCCGTGTCGCAGATGGACATCATGGAGACGATGACCCCGAAGCAGTTCATCGCCTTCCGCGACAGCCTCGGCACCGGCAGCGGCTTCCAGTCCGCGCAGTTCCGCGAGATCGAGGCGGTGCTCGGGCGGCGGGACCGCCGGGTCGTCACCCACTACCCCAAGGGCAGCGCCGAGCGGGCCCGGCTGGAGAGCGCGACGAACCGTCCCTCGTTGTTCGACTCGCTGCTCACCTACCTGTTCATCCGCGGCTACGCCGTGCCGCACGAGGTGCTGAAGCGCGACGTCACCCAGCCGCCCGAGCCGTCGCCGGCGGTGCAGGAGGTGCTGCGGCAGGTGTACCGGGACGACAGCGGCGCGTCGCACATCTGCGAGCGGCTGATCGACCTGGACGAGGGCATGCAGGAGTGGCGGTACCGGCACGTCAAGATGGTGGAGCGCATCATCGGCGAGCGGTCCGGCACCGGCGGCTCCACCGGCGCCTCGTACCTGCGCGGCACGCTGTTCGCGCCGATGTTCCCCGACCTGTGGGCCGTGCGGGGGCAGCTGTGAGCGCCCCGGCCGTGCGGGACGCGGGGGCGGTGATCGCCCCCGCGGCCCGCCTCGCCCCGCACTACTCGATGTTCGGGGTGACCGAGCGGCTCATGCTCACCGGCCACTCCCACCAGGCGTGGCCGGACGTCGCGCTCAGCGGGCAGGTGGACGCGCTGCGGGACGCGGCGCTCGAGCTGGACGACAAGTGGGAGCTCGCGTTCAAGAAGGCCGACCGGGTGCGCGAGGGGTTCCGCCGCTTCCTCGGCGACCCCTACGGCGAGATCGCGCTCGGCGCGAGCACCCACGACCTGGTGGTGCGGTTCCTCTCCGCGCTCGACCTGCGCGGCCGGCCCCGCCTGGTGACCTCCGACGGCGAGTTCCACACGTTGCGGCGGCAGCTCGGCCGCCTCGCCGAGGAAGGCGTGGAGATCGTCCGCGTCCCCGCGGCGCCCGTCGCCACGTTCGCCGAACGCGCCGCGGCCGCGGTGGACGACCGCACCGCCGCCGTCCTGGTGTCGGCGGTGCTGTACGAGACCGCGCGCATCGTCCCGGGCCTTGCCGACCTGGCCGAGGTGTGCTGGCGCCGCGGCGCCGAGCTGCTCGTGGACGCCTACCACGCGGCCGGCGTCGTCCCGTTCACCACCGAGGGCATCGAGTCGGCGTGGGTCGTCGGCGGCGGCTACAAGTACCTGCAGCTCGGCGAGGGCAACTGCTACCTGCGCCTGCCCGAGCACGCCGACACGTTCCGGCCCGTCGTCACCGGCTGGTTCGCCGGGTTCGGCGCCCTGACCGGCACCGAGGACGGCACCCGCGTCGGCTACCCCACGGGCGCGGCCCGCTTCGCCGGCGCGACGTACGACCCCACCAGCCACTACCGCGCCGCCCGCGTGCTCGACTTCTTCGACGACCAGGGCCTGACCCCCGAGTACCTGCGGCGGGTCTCGCTGCACCAGATGTCCCTGCTGACCCGGATCTTCGACGCGATCGGCGCGCCGCCGCACGTGATCGACCGCGACCGCGACGGCTCCCCCGAGGACTTCGGCGGCTTCCTCGCCCTGCGCACCCCCCACGCCGCCCACCTGAAGTCCGCCCTCGCCGCCCGCGGCGTCCGCACCGACCACCGCGGCCCGTACCTGCGCCTCGGCCCGGCCCCCTACCTCTCGGACGACCAGCTCGAAACCGCGATGGCCGCCCTCGCCGCCGAACTCACCGGCCGCCCGGCCACCCTGCCGTGGAGCGCCTGACATGGGACGGCCCGGCGGGGCGCGTGGGGGGACACGCCCCGGCGGGCCGGGCTCGTGGGAACACCTGGGGAACTACCTGATGACCACCGGCACCCAGTCGTGTCCGCGGACCAGCCAGCGGTCGCGGTAGCTCGGGGTGCCGGCCACCGCCAGGGCGGGGAAGCGGCGCAGGAGCATGGGGAGGGCGATCTGCGCCTCCATGCGGGCCAGGGGGGCGCCGACGCAGTAGTGCATGCCGGCGGCGAAACTGAGCGGCTGGACGTCCTTGCGGTCGGGGTCGAACGTGTGGGGGTCGGGGAAGCGGCGCGGGTCGCGGTTCCCGGCACCCATGATGGCGACGATCTTGGTGTCGGCGGGGACGCGCAGGCCCATCACCTCGACCTCGGTGGCCGCCCACCGGCTGGTGGCCTGCACCGGGGGCTCGAACCGCAGGGTCTCCTCGACGTAGCCGACCGAGAAACCGGGCTCGTTCTTGAGCCGCTCGGCGAAGTCCGGCCGCTCCAGCGCCTGGAGCACGCCGTGGCCGATCAGGTGGGTCGTGGTGTCGAAGCCCGCGTTGAGCAGGAGCATCAGGTTGCCCATCAGCTCGTCGTGGGTGAGCCGGTCGCCGTCGTCGTCGCGGGCCTGCACCAGGCGGGTCAGCAGGTCGTCCTCGGGGCGCCGGCTGCGGCGCTCGATCAGCTCGTTGAGGTACTCCGACAGGTCGTCCATCGCGCGGTCGGCCCGCGACAGCTCGTCCACGTTGGTCAGGCCCTCCAGGGCGATCATGACCTCGGCGGCGACCTCGCGGAACCAGACCTGCTTGTCCTCCGGCACGCCGAGCAGCTCGCTGATCACCGCGACGGGGAGCCGGAACGCGAACTCGCCCATGAGGTCCACCGGGGAGCCGTCCGCGCCGAGGTCGGCCAGCCGGTCGAGCAGCCGCCCGCTCATGCGCTCCACGGTCGGCCGCATCGAGGCCACCTGGCGCGGGGTGAGGGCGCTCGTCACCAGGCGGCGCATCCGGCCGTGGTCGGGCGGGTTGGTGTACAGCATGGAGTTGGTGAAGCCGCGCAGTGACGAGTGCGACCGCCAGTTGGGGTAGATGAGGTCGTAGTTCTTGTCGTCCTGCACCAGCAGCCGCGGCTCGCGCAGCACGCGGGTGCACTCGGCGTACCCGACGGCGACGACCAGGCCCGGCTTGACGTGCACAAGGTTCCCGAACGCCCGCAGTTCCTCGTACAGCGGGTAGGGGTCCCGGCGTCCCTCGGGGGACACCATGGCCGCGATCACCGCCGCCGGGCCGCTCAACCGGAACGGCCGTTCCTTCTCCAGCACCTGCTCCGCCATCGCGGCGTCTCCTCTCCCGCCCCTGTGCTTATCGGGCCGACATCTCGACGACGGACAACACGCCCGCCGGATGCACGGCCGTCACCGACAACCCGCAGGACGCGCCGAGGCCGGCCAGGTCGCTCACGCCGCGCTCCTTGCCGCCGTAGTAGGCGAGCATCCGCAGGTCCATGCCGGTGTGCGGCGACTCGCCGTCCGGCCCGACGTTCTCCACGACGAACACCGAGCCGTCGGTGCCCGCCGCCTCGGCGCAGCGGCGCAGGATCGCGCCGGCCGCGTGGTCGTTCCAGTTGTGCAGAATCAGCGAGAGCACGTATCCCCCCGCGCCCGCCGGCAACGTGTCGAAGAAGCTGCCCGGCACCGCGTCCCCCCGGTCCGCGAGGCCCGCCGCCGCCAGCGCCTTGCGCGCGGCCTCGGCCGTCTCGGGCTGGTCGACCACGGTCCCCCGGAGCTCCGGGTGCTTGGTGAGCAGCTCGATCACCAGGGACCCGTCCCCGCCGCCGACGTCCACGACGTGCCCGAGCCGCCCCCAGTCGAGCGCCCCCGCGATCGCGGGTGCCCGCACCGGCATGTCGGCCGCCATACTGGCGTCGAACGCCGCCGCCAGCCCCGGCTCGGCCGTCATGTCCTCCCAGAACGACCGCCCGAACGTCAGCGGGTACGCCGCCTCGCCCGTCCTGATGCTGTGCAGCAGGTGCACGAACGAAAGCTCGGCCCGCCCGGTCCAGCCCTCGATGTCGATCTCGGCGCGCATCCCGTCCGGGTGGTCGTCCCGCAGCAGTTCCCCCTTGGGGGTCAGCTCGTACGTCCCGCCTGGGCCCCTGCTGAACACCCCCCGCGCCGCGAGGTAGCGCAGCAGCCGCTCCAGCGCGTCGGGATCCGCCTTGACCAGCGGCGCCATCGCCACCGCCGTCCGCGTCCCGCCCGCGATGTGGTCGGCGATCCGCAAGGTGGCCGCGACCCGCAACGCCATCGGTGTCCCGAGGTGAGCCATCGCCCACAACCCGGCCCCGTTCCCGTTCCCGCCCACGACGCCCTCCTTCACCGCCCCGCCCACCGAGACACGCGCCTCGGCACCGGGCGCACGTCAATGCTCTGGCGGCCCCGTAGCGCACCGCACCTCCGAGAGTGCGGCGTGTGATCTAGAACGGCCGCTCCCGCGCCGTACCTCCCGGACTCGGGAGGATCAGGCAAGGCGCCAAGAGCATCTTTCTACCGTTTACGCAGGTCAGACTGGTGAAATGGGGTCATCGGCGAACACCGCCGCCAACGATGGAGACAGTGACCATGACCGCCACCTACGGCTTCCAGTCCACTCTGACCGCCAAACCCGGCAAGGGCGACGAACTCGTCGCACTCCTGCTGACCGGCCTGCGCCCCGGCAACCCCGGCGCGAGCGAGGACTGCCTCGTGTACCTGGTCAGCCGTTCCGCGTCCGACCCCGACGTCGTCCACATCACCGAGGGCTGGACCACCGAGGAGGCCCACCACCGGCTCTTCGCCGGCGAAGCGGCCCAGGCTCTCGTGGCCCGGTTCGCCCCGATGCTGGCCAAGGACGCCGAGTACACCGACTACGTGCCGCTCCACGGCAAGGCCACCCTCTGAAGACCTCCACCACCCGCGAGCCTCCCACCCCGCGAACCCACCGGCCTCGACCCCTCCGGCCCGTGACGACCGGACCCGCACCCACCGGCACCACCGGACCCGTACCCACCGGCACCACCGGACCCGTACCCACCGGCACCACCGGACCCGTACCCACCGGCACCACCGGATCCGTACCACCGGCACCGCAGGACCCGTACCCACCGGCACCACCGGACCTGTAAGAAAGGCAGCCCCATGACAACGGCCCGTCCCGGCATCGACCCCGAACTGCGCACGCTCCTCGCCGACCTGCCGGCCTTCCCACCGCTCACCCCCGAGGTGCTCGCGCAAGTCCGGCAGCTTCCCGCACCGCCGATCGACGCCCTTCTCCAGGGCCGCGCGATCACCCGCCGGGAGGTCACCGTCCCCGCCCCGGACGGCACGCCGATCCCCCTGTCGATCTTCAGCCCCGCCGGGGCCACGGCGCCGGCGCCGTGCGTCTACTGGATCCACGGCGGCGGAATGGTCATGGGAGACCGGTTCTCCAACATCGACCTGCCCCTGGAGTGGTCCGAGCTGACCGGCGCCGTCGTCGTCACCGTGGACTACCGGCTGGCCCCCGAGTCCACCGGCACCACCCTGGTCGAGGACTGCTACCACGGCCTGCTCTGGACCGCCGAGCACGCCGGCGAACTCGGCGTCGACCCCGCCCGCGTCGTCGTCGCCGGCATCAGCGCCGGCGGCGGCCTCGCCGCCGGAACGGCCTTGATGGCCCGCGACCGCGGCACCCCCACCCTCGCCGCCCAACTCCTGATCTGCCCCATGCTCGACCACCGCAACATCACCATCTCCAGCCACCAGTACTCCGGCGACCAGAGCGTCTGGACCCGCGAGATGAACGAGTTCGGCTGGCACGCCGTCCTCGGCCACCCCCCCACCCCCACCGCC
>NZ_JBDPMD010000079.1:0-26320 GCF_039871875.1 Sphaerisporangium sp. B11E5
TCTCCAAACAATGTCTGAAAAGAAACCCCAGCGAGAAACCCCTCGGCTAAAAGAGGCCTCTCATCAAAGGAAAACCATCCCCGCGAGCCCACACCGAAGCGCAGACCCCAGGGGACGGGGTTAATGCTATTCATGCACTGGCTTTTAGCACACTGTTGAGTTCTCAAGAAACGGACGCGTACACCGGCCGCGAACCAGACCCTGTCAGGTCCAGCCCCGCCGGGGCCGTTCATCTGTCTGTAACTTTACCAGATCCTGACGATTCCGATCAAATCGTTTGATCTATCCGAAATCATCACAAACCGGTTAAAGTTCGCAATTTGCTCTGTCTCCAGGGCAACCCCTCGAACTTACCAGACGATCCGGACACACGCACATCAAGCACGCGAACCGGACAAACCGGAGGTTGAGGGAGTTTGCAGGCACGCCAGCAGTCCGAAGATTTTTGGATCTTTCGGGGGCCGATCGCGCCCAACGAGGGAAAACTCTAGCAGCCCCGTGGAGTCACTGAGGCCACTTCGGTCACCGGTAAACCTTCAACGCCTCTCAGCCATCCCAAGAGCGGGCGATTCGCGCGAGGGCAACCCTCCGGCAAGTCATCCGCAATCGCCAGACGTTACGAAAAGGGTGCGGGACTCCGCAGGCGCCACCCCGGTGCCCGGAAGCCCGCCGTGGAGGTGGACATCATGACGCGGTCGGAGTTCGACGACATCCGTGCGCACATCGCAGCCGACGAGGGCGACTCGGACGGTCTGCTGGTGTTGGCTCGCACCTTGTTGGACGACTTGGAGCAGGCGCGCCTACGTGAGGCGACTCTACGCGCCCGCTATCTGGAGTTGCTGACAGCCGCACGGGCCACGATCGCGTCGGACATCGTCGGGGATCCGAACCCTCTGACGTTCCTGCGGCACGAGCTCGGCCGCCGCGGCCAGTTGCCGGCCGCGGACGAGGACGTCATGCGGATCCTTTCCGACGCCCGTACGGCCGCCGAGTTGATCGCCCATCTGGCCGAGCCGCCGGCCCGGTCCCGGCCGAGCACGCGGATGCGCCGGTGTATTGGCCCCACGCGGAGACTCGCCCGCTGAGCGGGCCGATCCCTGCGAAGGACGGATGACGCGCTTTACCGTGCCCTGGAAATGGGCCTGGAAGACTTCCACCCATGTGGAAGCGGGGGATGAACTGGGCGGCCGTGACGCTCGTGGGGGTGTTCGGAGTCTTGTGGCTGGGCGTGGTGGTGTTCGCCGCGACGGCCACCGCAGGGTGGGTCCGGGCGGGGCAGGCGGTGTTCGGTGTCTGCCTGATCGGGTGGGCGATCAGGCGGTCGCTGTCGCTGCTGGTCCCGGCTCGGGCTCGCTGACGGGTTTGGCGTCGGCGTAGCACGTCACCGCGACCCCTTCCATGGGGATGCGCACGGGTGTCTCCCCGAAGAGCAGCCGGGTGGCCTCGGCGGCCGCCCGGCCCACGGCGTCCGCCACCTCGGCCACGAGCTCCTCGGGGCAGTGCACCATCACCTCGTCGTGCTGGAAGAACACCAGCCGGGCGGGTTCGGGCAGCAGGCCCCGTAGCAGGGCCATCTGGGTCAGCGACCACTCGGCCGCCGTGGCCTGGACGACGAAGTTGCGGGTGAACCGGCCCCGGTCGCGGGCCGCGCGGGCACCCTCGGGCCCGGCGACGAGGCGGGTCCAGTGCGCCGAGGGTGGTGGGCAGGTGCGGCCCAGCCAGGAACGTACCAGCCGTCCTTCCTCTCCGGCCTTGGCTGCTTCCTCCACGAACGCGTACGCCTGGGGGAACCGCTGTCGCATGACGGCGAGCAGCTTGGACGCGTCACCGCTGGTGCCGCCGTACATCGCGGACAGCATGGCGATCTTCGCGCTCTGGCGGGAGCCGCCGAACGCCTGGGCGAGCGCGGCGTAGAGGTCGATCTCACCGGCGGCCCTGGCCAGCCCGCCGTCCCCCGCCATGGCCGCCAGCACCCGTGGTTCGAGCTGGGCGCCGTCGGCGACGACCAGGCGCCAGCCCTCGTCGGCGACCACCACCCGCCGCATGACCTTGGGGATCTGCAGGGCCCCGCCGCCGTTCGTCGCCCAGCGACCCGACACGACCCCGGCGGCGACGTACTCGGGCCGGAAACGGTGGCCGCGCACCCATTGGTCCGCCCACACCCAGCCGTGGAAGCTGTACAGGCGTGCCAGTTCCTTGTACGCCAGCAGCGGCGCGACCGCCGGATGGTCGACCTCTTTCAGCACGTGGGAGCGGGTGGACGCCACGCTGAGCCCCGCCGCCTTGAACGCCCGCACGATCTGCTGCGGGGAGTCGGGGTTGACGGCCGCGCCGAACGCCGCGCCGACCTGGTCGGCGAGGGCCTGGAGCTTGACGGGGCGCATGCCGTGCACGGGACGGGGCCCGAGCAGGTCGGTGAGCAGCGCGTCGTGGACGTCCTCGCGCCACGGCATGCCGTCGTGGCCCATCTCGGCGGCGATGAGCGCCCCGGCGGACTCGGCGGCGACCAGCAGGCGGAACCTCGCGGGGTCGGCGGTGCGTTCGATGCGCCGGAGCTGGTCGCCGTAGACGGCGGCGACGTCCACCGGCAGCGGCTCGGGCTCGAACAGGGTGGCCTGCCGGGCGTGGTGCCCCGGATCGTCGGCGGGGACGGGCAGGCCGCGCAGCCGGGCGTACGCGGCGCCGGCCGACCGCGGCTCGCCGTACCGGCCCTCGTGGCCGAGCAGCAGCCCCTCGGTGAGCGTGAGGTCGTGGCAGCGGGCGGGGCGCACGCCGCGGGCGAGCAGCGGCGGGTAGACGGCGCGGGTGTCCGTCCAGACCCAGCGGGGACGCTCGACGCGGTCCAGGTCGCGGACGGCTTCGGCCAGGTCGTCGACGTGCGTGACGGCCCCTTCGCGCCCGCCGAGGGGCCGCAGGGTAGCGCCGTTCCCCTCGGGCGTCACCGCGATCCGCACATCGCTCAGATTACTCCCCGCCCCCGGTTTTCTCGATCACAGGTTCGCGTGGTGCCGTACCGGCCTGTACGGCGTGATGTGGGCCAGGATTGATCGCATGCTCACCGTGCTCCGCGCCTCCCATCCCGGCCCCACCGCGGTCGTCACCGCCGCGGCGTGCGCCCTGGCGGCGGCGGCCGGGCGGGGGCCGGGCGGGACGGCGCTGGTGGGGGCCGCCGTGCTGGCGGGGCAACTCTCGATCGGCTGGAGCAACGACTGGCTGGACCGCAGGCGTGACCGTGCCGTGGGGCGTGCGGACAAGCCGCTTGCCGGTGAGACGGTGGCGCCCGGCACGATCGCGGTGGCGGCGGTCGCGGCGCTGGTGTCGTGCGTGCCGTTGTCGCTGGCCAGCGGGGTGGCCGCGGGGCTCGTGCACCTGGCGGCGGTCGCCTGCGGATGGCTGTACAACCTGTGGCTCAAGGCGGGCCCGTTGTCACCGCTGCCGTTCGCGGTGGCGTTCGGGCTGCTGCCGGCGTTCGTCACGCTCGGGCTGCCCGGGGCGCCGTGGCCGGCGTGGTGGGCCCCGGTGGCGGGCGCGCTGCTCGGCATGGGGGCGCATTTCGCCAACGTCGTGCCGGACCTGCCGGGCGATCTGGCGCTCGGCGTGCGGGGGTTGCCGCAGCGGCTCGGGCCCACCGGGGCGCGGATGGGCGCCGCCGCGTTGCTGGTCGCCGCGTCCCTGGTGATCGCCATGGCGCCGGGGGGCTCGGCGGCGCTCGCGGTCGCGGGACTCTCCGCGGTCGGGCTGGCACTGGCGGGCGGGGCGGTGCTGGCCCGGCGGTCGCTGCGGCGGGCGGCGTTCGCGGTGACGGTGGCCGTGGCGGGGCTCGATCTGGTGATCTTCGTGGCCCAGGGCGGACGGCTGGTGTGAGTCACCCCGGGTCGGTGTGCACGTGCCCGTCCGCCAGGGCGATCAGCGCCTTGACGGCCGCGCTCGGGCGGCGGGCCGCGGCGGTGGCGACGCCGAGGGACCAGCGCAGAGTGCCCTCCTCCACGGGCACCACCCGAACACGGGGGTCGCGCCGTACGGCGAAGCCGGGCATCAGTGCCACGCCGAGCCCGTGGCCGACGTACGCGGCGGCGGTGCTGATGTCGGTCACCTCGATGGCGACGTGACGCTGCAGGCCGGTGGCGGCGAGCTCGCGATCCACGATGGCGCGGTTGCCGTAGCCGAGGGGCGAGTCGATGAACGGCTCGTCGACCAGGTCCGCGAGCCGGACGTCCCGGGCGGCGGCGAGCCGGTGTCCGGCCGGAAGGACGGCGACCAGCGGGACGGTGGCCAGCTCCCGCACGGTCAGCCCCGCCGGGGGGCGGCCGGGCAGGGAGAGGAACGCGATGTCGAGCCGGCCCTCCAGGAGTGCCTGCGCCAGCCCGGCCGAGCCGCTCGGGGCGGCACGCAGCCGGATGGTGACGGCCGGGTGCCGCACGTGGAACTCGCCGAAAAGAGCGGGCATGTCCAGGATGCCGACCGAGGTCATGGTGCCGACGTCCACCGTGCCGCGCAGCCCGCCGCGGACCTCCCCCACCGCGTCCCTGGCCGCCTGCGCCGCCGCCAGCGTGGCCCGCGCCTCGGGGAGCAGGGCGGCGCCGGCGTCGGTGAGGGCGACGCGTTTGGAGTCGCGTTCGAACAGGGTGGCGCCGAGGTCGTGCTCCAGGGACCTGATGGCGGCGGAGACGGCGGACTGCACGATGTGCAGGCGCCCCGCGGCGCGGGTGAAGTTGAGCTCGTCGGCGACGGCCAGGAAGCACTCGAGGTGGCGCAGTTCCATGTCTGATCATCTCCCGAGCCGATGACCGCGATCGAAAACAAGCGTTGGACGCGATTGCAGGTACGCCCGCATCCTGAGAAGAGTTCAGAGCGATGCGCCGAGCAGGAGATCCCCATGTCCGCCCCCACCGACGTTTCCCCTGTCAGCGACATCACACCAGAAGTCGTGCTGTCCGGGCCTCGGCGGGGTTCCCGGCGGTCGTGGGGCGGGGCCGGCCACCGGGCCGGCTTCTGGATCACCGCGCTGACGTTCCTCGTCGCGATGGCGTTCACGACCGTCCCGACCCCACTGTGGGCGATCTACCAGCAGGAGGACGGGTTCTCGACGCTCATGGTGACCGTGGCGTTCGCCGCGTACGCGGTCGGCGTCGTCGTCAGCCTGTTCCTCGCGGGGCACCTGTCCGACCGGTTCGGGCGCCGGCGGGTGTTGCTGCCCGCGGTGCTGATCGAGGTCGCCGCGGCCGTGATGTTCCTGACCTCCACGTCCCTCGGGGTGCTGGTCGCCGCGCGGGCCGTCACCGGTCTCGGCATCGGCATGGTCACCGCGACCGCCACCGCCTACCTCACGGACCTGCACCTGGCCGCCCGCCCCCGCGCCGACCGTACCCGCGCGGACCTGGTGGCCACCGCGGCCAACATGGGCGGCTTCGCGGTGGGCTCGCTGGTCTCCGGTCTGCTCGCCGAGTACGCGCCCGCGCCGCTGCGCACGCCGTACCTGGTCTTCCTCGCCCTCCTGGTGATCACCGCCGTCGCCACGGCCTTCGTGCCCGAGACCGTCCGCCCGGTGACGCCACGCCCGCCGTACCGGCCGCAGCGCGTCTCCGTGCCCGACGAACACCGGCCCGCGTTCTTCGCCGCCGCGTTCGCCGCCTTCACGACCTTCGCCGTCCTCGGCCTGTTCACGTCCCTGGCCCCGGGTTTCGTCGCGGGCACCCTGCACCACCCGTCCCGCGCCCTGGCCGGCCTCGTCACCTTCCTCGTCTTCGCCGCCGCCGCGACCACCCAGACCGTGCTGCGCCACCTGGCCCTGCGCCCGCAACTGGCCACCGGCCTCGTTCTCATGCCCGCCGGCCTGGTCACCCTGAGCACCGCCGTCTGGCTCCCCAGCCTCCCGCTGTTCCTCGCGGGCGGCGTCCTGGCCGGCGCCGGCGCCGGCGTCCTGTTCAAGGCCACCGTCACCCGCGTCCTCACCCTCGCCGCCCCGTCCCACCGCGGCGAAGCCCTGGCCGGCCTGTTCCTCATCGCCTACATCGGCCTCGCCGCCCCCATCCTGTCCCTCGGCCTCGCCACCCACTACGTCCAGGACCGCACGGCCCTCCTGGGCTTCGCCGCGATCCTGATCGCCATCTGCGCCGCCGTCAGCCGCCGCCTCCTGCGCCGCTGACGGGCGTCACGCCGACGCCGATCAGGATGGAAGTGTCCACCTCGTCCACTCCCGCGGCCCGAAGCCCGGTGAGGAGGTCGGTGCGGACCGCGGACACCGTGGCGGCGTCCAGGCCGGTGAGCATGCCGCGGAACCCGCTGCCCGTGACGAGGAGCCAGGCCAGTTCGGGGGTGAGGGAGACGGACATGGGGATCTGGGTGACGCGCACGTCGTCCAGGCCGCGTTCGGTCAGCCAGCCCGCCAGGCCCTGTTCGGTGCTGATGCGGACGAACGACGCGCTGCCGGACGGGGCCGGCACGGGGGCGCCGCGGGCTTTCTCGACGGCCGCGCGGAGCACCTTGGCGTACTCCTCCAGCGCGCCTCGTGCCCACGTGGTGACGGCGAAGCGGCCGCCGGGGGTCAGCAGGCCGGTCAGGCGGGTGACGGAGCCGTCCATGTCGGGGAGGAAGTACACGCCGTGGACGCAGAGGGCCACGTCGTAAGGCGTGTCCGTCGTCCATGTGGTGGCGTCGGCGTTGACGAAGCGCACGTTGCGCAGGCCGTGGGTGGCGGCGCGGCGTCTGCCCTGGGCGAGGAGCGAGCCGGCCAGGTCGATCGCGTGCACGGCTCCTGTGGGGCCGGTCGTGACGGCCGCGGGGATCGCCGCGGCGCCGGCGCCGCAGCATACGTCGAGGACACGGTCTCCTTGGCGTACCTCCGCCGCCTTGACGGTGGCGGCGCCGATGGGGTCCCACAGGACGGGGGACAGTTCCGCGAACTCGGCGTCCGTCGCGTCGAAGATGGCGGCGATCTGATCGGGTTTCATGGGCGAGTCCTTCCGTGGCGGGCGGTGGGCTCGTGCATGGCGCTCGAAAACCAAGGCCCTGGTCACCGGGAGTTCGTGACCAGGGCCTTCGTGGTGATAGGGGCGGGGTTCGCCCCCGCGGCCTCCGGGGTGTGAGTTGTACGCGCCACGTTCCCAGCATCGCATCCCGCTCAGGTGGTGCGGTCCGCCGGCAGGGTCAGCCGCCGCCGCAGCCGGGCGAATACGTCCCCGGTCCGGTGCACTCGGTGAGCCGTGACGCCCTGGCGGCGTGCCGGTGCGACGCGGGGTGCAGCCGGAACCGGCCCGGACGGGGCGCGTCGGCCAGCAGGCCGGCTTCGATGAGCGCGTCGACCGCGGCCTCGGCGTCGGCCGGGGCGAATCCGGTGATGTCCGCCGCGACCGCGACCGGGTGGTCGCCCGGGGGCAGCAGCGCGAGCCGGCGGAACAGGTGACGGGCGTCCGGGCGGAGCCGGCGGTAGGTCTCGTCCAGGGTGGCACCGGACGTGGTGGGCGTGGCGCCCGGCAGCGGGTCGAGGTGGCACCATCGGGCGCCGAACAGGCCGGCCAGGCCGCCGCGGCTGGTGACGATCACCAGCCAGCCGGTGGAGGCCGGCAGGAGCGGGCGGACCTGGTCCTCGGCGGCGGCGTCGTCGAGGACCAGCACGCCGCGGCGGCCCGCCATCACGGCCCGCAGCACATCGGTGCGCTCCAGGACGGGCCACGGCGTGCGGGACTCCGGGACGCCGAGCGCGTGCAGCAGATGGCCGAGGGCCGTGCCGGGTGCGACCGCCAGGCGGTGCCGTCCCCGCAGGTCGAGGAGGTGCCCCTGGGCCCCGTGCGCGGCGGCCACCCGGTGGGCCGCCCGGATCGCCAGCCGGGTCTTGCCGGCCCCGGCCGGGCCACTGATCACCACGACGGCCGGGCCGACGCACCGCCCGTCCGCCGTCATCGCGGCCGCGGCCACCTCGTCGAGCATGGCCAGCTCGGCGTCACGGCCGGTGAAGGGTTCGGTGCCGGCGGCCGGCCCGAGGGCCGCCGCGCCGCCTGTCGCCTCGGCAGGCGGAGTGAGCTCGCGGGTCGCTTCCGGGCCGAGGGCCGCCATGAGGCGGCTCATGGTCTGCCGGTGTGGCATCACCCGGCCGCGTTCCAGGTTGCCGACGGTCCGTGGCGACAACCCGGCGGCTTCGGCGAGCTGCTCCTGGGTCATCCCCGCGGACCGTCTCAGGGCCGCGAGCGTCGCGGGGAGGCCCCGCTCGGCTTCGTCCGTGCCGGCCGTCATCGCCGGTCCTTACGCCGGGCTCGCCGGACGGCGGCAATAGTGATCGACACATCCGTCAACGGTGCGCGTCGCGACATGTTGAACATCTAGTGTTCCGGGCGTCAGGGAGATCGACAGAGGCTGGAGAGATGATGTCTGGTCTCGATGAACCGGACGCGTTGGCGACGTTACTTCGGCATTACCGGCAGGTCGCCGGTCTGAGCCAGCGTCAGCTCGCCGAATCGGCGGGCCTCGGAGAACGGACCGTGCGGGACCTGGAACGGGGCCGGGTGGCCCGGCCGCAGCGGGCCACCATCGACCGCGTGGCCGATGCGCTGCGGCTGGGACCGGACGAACGGGCGCTGCTGCACCGGGACACGGCGAAGCGGCGCGGCCGTCCGGACGGTGACGGCCCGGTGTCCCGCGCACCGGATCCCGGTCCCGCCGCGAGCGCGGCCCGGATTCCCGACGTCCTCGCCGGTCTGGCCGGCCGGCCGGCGCGCGTGCCGCTGCCGGCGGATCCGCCGGATTTCAGCGGACGCGACGCCGAGCTGCACGAGCTGGCCCGTCACCTCGGCACCGCCGGGGCGACCGTGGTGTACGGGCCGCCCGGTATCGGCAAGACGAGTGTGATCGTGCGTGCGGCCCGGCTGCGGGCCGCCACGCTCCCGGACGGCGTGTTCTTCGTGGATCTGCGGGGGACCGCCGGCCGCGCCACGAGCGTCCGCGGCGCGCTCGCGCAACTGCTCACCGACCTCGGCATGGACCGGCGGCGGATTCCCGGCGGCTCCGCCGAGCGCCGGGCGTGCTACCTGGAACAGGTCGCCGGACGCGGCGCGGTCCTGGTCCTGGACAACGCGCTGGACGCCGAGCAGGTGCGCCCGTTGCTGCCGGTCGGCGGCGACTGGCGTGTGCTGGTCTCCAGCCGGCGGCAACTCGCCGACCTGACCGGGGTGCGGCGCCTGCGGCTCGGCGCGCTGTCCGACGAGGACGCCCGGCACCTGCTCGCCGGGATGGTGCGCCCGGAGCGGCTGGCGGCCGAACCCGCGGCCACCGACGAGCTCGTCCACATCTGCGGCGGCCTGCCGCTCGCCCTGCGGATCACGGGCAGCCGGCTGGCGAGCCGCCCGGGGTGGACGGTCGGGGGGCTGATGGACCGATTACGGGACACCCGCCGGCGCCTCGACGGCCTGTACGCCGGCGACGTCGAGGTGCGGGCCGCGTTCACCGTGTCGTACCGGCAGCTCGCGCCGGGTCCGCGGGCCGCGCTTCGCCGGCTCACGTCGCTGCCGTGGCCCGCGTACGACGTCGCCGCCGTGGCCGACGTGCTGGACGCCGATCCGGAGACGGCCACCGCCGTGCTCGCCGCGATCGCCGAGGCGGGGCTGCTCACGCCGGCGGCGGCCGAGGGACGGTTCCGGCTGCATGACCTGCTCGTCCTGTTCGGCCAGGAGCGGGTGCGCGACGAGGACGGCCCGGCCGAACAGGAGGCCGCGCTGGAGCGGGTGCGCAGCCGGCTGCTGGGGACGGCGGTGGCCGCGGCGTCCTGGTTCCCCAGCAACCGCAAGCCGGTCGTGCCGTCCCCCTTCCCCCGGCCGCGGCAGGAGTTCGACTCGGCCCGCGCGGCGCTCGACTGGTTCGAGGCGGAGCGGTACACGCTCACGTGGGCGCTCCGGCGGACGGCCGAGCAGCACCGCGCCGAGGAGATCGTCGCCGTGGTCGAGGCCGTACGGGGCCTGGCCGACCGGCACCACCACCTCGCGGCGTGGCACGAGCTGTTCCGGCTCGCGGTCGACGCGGCGCGGGAACTGGGCAGTCCGGCACTGGAGGCCCACGTACGCAACGGGCTCGGCTTCGCGCTCAAATACCAGGCCCGGCGCCCCGAGGAGGCGCTGCCCGAGCACGAAAAGGCCAGGCGGCTGTACGCCGAGATCGGCGACCGCCCCGGCCACGCCTGGAGCACGTTGTACACCGTGGGGGCGCTGCACCGATCCGGCAGGCTGGCGGAGGCCCTCGACCGTGCGCGGCTCGCGGCGAAGTTGTTCGCCGACAACGGCGACGAGAACGGCGAGGTGATCGCCGCCTACGCGACCGGCGACATCCTGCGTGACATGGGACGCCCCACCGAGGCGGCCGAGCTGCACCGGCGTGCGCTCGCCCAACTCACCGACCCCGCAGGCCGCGACCGGGTACGAGCCGGCATGATCGGCTACCGCCTGGGCCTGGACCTGGCCGCCACCGGCGACCTGCCCGGCGCGGTAGAGGTACTGGACCGCGCACTGGCGACGTTCCGCGCGGAACACCACCCCACCGGCATCGCCGAGTGCCTCGGAGCGCTGAGCGAAGTACTGGCCCGCCTCGGCAGCCCCCGCGCCGTCCCCGTGGGCACCGAGGCCGTCCAGGTCTGCCACGAGTTCGGCGACCTCCCCCGCCAAGCACAAGCGTGGTACGCCCTGGGCCTCGCGGCCCGCGCCGAGGGCCGACCGGACGACCACTCCCGCTGCTGGGACCGAGCCCGCGCCCTGTGCGAAGAGACCGATCTGGAGGGCCGCCGCCTGGCCCAGAAGCTGGCACAAAGCTGAATCGGCCGCCGGGTCCGCTCGGCGTCATGATGCGCTCGCGACCGCCGCTTGCGCCGTCTGGGCGAGCAACACGGCGATGGTCATGGGCCCGACGCCGCCTGGCACAGGGGTGATGAGGCTCGCACGGGTCCTCGCGGTCTCGAAGTCGACATCACCGACGTTGCCCGGGTTGTAACCGGCGTCGATCACCACGGCGCCCGGTTTGACGTCCTCCCCGGCGATGAGGCGAGGCCGTCCGACGGCCGCGACGAGAATGTCGGCCTCACGCACGACGGAACGCAGGTCGCGGGTACGCGAGTGGCAGTACGTCACCGTCGCGTCCCGCGCCAGCAGGAGCATCCCCGCGGGCTTGCCGAGGATCGCGCTCCGGCCGACCACGACCGCGTGCCTGCCCGCGACCTCGACCCCGTAGTCGTCGAGAAGGCGCATGATGCCCCCCGGAGTACAGGAGACGAAGCCCGGCAGGCCGAAGCTCATGGCCGCGAACGAGTGCGTCGTGACCCCGTCGACGTCCTTCTCCCGGGGCGATGGCCTCGAAGGCGGCCCGTTCGTCGATGTGGTGCCCTACCGGGTGTTGCAGCAGGATCCCGTGCACGTCAGGATCCTGCGACAAAGACCCGATGGCGTCGACCAGTTCCTCGGTGGTGGTCGCGGCCGGCAGGTGCACGTACCGGGAATCGATGCCGGCCGCCGCGCATCGAGCCCGCTTCATACGGACGTAGGTCACCGAAGCCGGATCGTCCCCTACCAGCACCGTGGCCAGGCACGGCGCCTTCCCCACCCGTCGTGTGACGTCCGCGCACACCGCCGCGGTGTGCGCGAGAATGTCGCGGGCGAGACGGCTGCCGTCCATGAGACCGGCGACCTGCGTTCGAGCCATGAGCGTCTCCAGAGGCGTCGCAGTGAATCGCCCAGGCGCCCGGCATCGACGTCGGCTGTCAGGCCGCTCCCTGGTGGTGCTCCACCTCAGCGCCGGTCACGGCCCGGTCCCACTGTAGACACTCCTGCGATGCAAGGCCCGGCAGCGAGCGAGCCGTGAACCCGCCTCGTGTCACTGGTCTGCAATGCGCTGTCCCATTCATCTGCAATGCGGCGTCAAGGACCTTGAAAGCGGCCCGTCGCACACTGCTGCCAGCTCAAGAGAAAAGGATCACCAATGACCGCCCCCCGTACCCTCACCGGGATCGCCCTGGTCGCCGGCACTATAGCCCTCACCCCCCTCGCCGCCACCGCGGACACCACCGGCAGCCCCGCCGCCGTCTCAGCCCAGACCACCGCGACCCAGAACTGGGGCGCCTACTACGCCCCCGGTCGCAAGGCCAAGGCGTACGGCACGCTGTGGGCGGCCCCGAAGGACGACCCGAGCAAGCCCACCTCGCTGGTGAAGGTCAAGGGCAAGGTCATCGACCGCACGCGCTCAGGCTCGAACTGCGGCTGGGCCGTCTTCCGCGTCTCCTACGGCACCGCCGACGGCAACGTGCCCAACACCCTGCGCACCTTCACCACCTGCAAGTACGACAAGGCCAAGAAGTTCGCTTTCACCTTCAAGAACGTCTACCAGGTCGAACTCAAGGTCTGCTCCGAGCCGAAGGCCGCCAAGCCCTCGCTGAACTGCCTCTACTCCGGGACCTGGAAGTCCCTGTACGTCTACTTCAAGTAGCACTTGTCACATGCGTATGTTACGCGCGTAACATACGCATGTGACGCACGATCAGAGCTGGCTGTTGATCAGTGTTTCGACCGCCGGGGGACCTGGGACGTTGCGCGTGCAGGTGTGGCGCAAGCTACGTTCCCTCGGCGCTCTGTACCTGCAGCAGTCGGTGTGCTTGTTGCCTGACCGGTCCGAGACCATCCGGCAGGTACGTCGCCTGATGGACCGTGTACACCAACAGGGAGGCAACGGCCGGGTCCTGCGGATAACCCTCGCGGACCAGGCCGAGTACACACAGATCGTGAGTGAGTTCAACGCCGCCCGCGACGCCGAGTACGCCGAAGTCCTGGAACGGCTCCCCGCCTTCCGCGAAGAGCTGGACCGGGAACGTGATCGCGGCAGGACCACTTACGCCGAGGTGGAGGAATCAGAAGCGGACCTGGAACGCTTCCGCTCGTGGCTGGCCAAGATCGCGGCCCGCGACTACTTCCACGCCCCCGCAGGCCCGGCGGCAAGAACGGCCGTCGAGCATGCGGCCGCGGACCTCGCGGCTTTCGAGCAGACCGCACTGTCAGCCGAAACCGCCGCGATGAGCACGGGCCCCGGCATCCCAGCACTCCATGGGGAGGCCCAGTGACCGGCCGGTGGTGGCTGGACACGTTGATCGCCCTAGCCGCCGCGCTCCTGGTGGCCTGGTCGATACTCCTGATCACCCTGGCGATCGTCCGCCCACGCGGCGGCCTCCTCCGAGAGGCACTTCGCCTCCTGCCCGACGTCCTACGCCTGGTACACCGCCTGGCCTCCGACCCCGACCTACCCCGCGGCGTACGCCTCCGACTCGCCCTTCTCCTCGCCTACCTGGCCTTCCCGATCGACCTCATCCCCGACTTCATCCCCGTCCTGGGCTACGCAGACGACGCGATCATCGTCACCGCCGTACTCCGCAGCGTCGTACGCCACGCAGGACTCCCCGCCGTACGCCGCCACTGGCCCGGCACCGACGACGGTTTCCTCGTTCTGTGCCGGCTGACCGGTCTCCCCACTTCCTGACCTACAGCGGAACATCACCCAAGGCACCGCGGCGTCCACAGGGGTTATCGAAGAGGGCGAACTCGCCAGGATGTGGAGCATCGAAGGCTTCGGCCCACTGCTCGATCATGTTTCGGCTGATGACCGCTACGCCCGGCACTCTCTGCTTGTTGCGGGCCTCCAGCCGGCGCCATAACCCATCGGTGTGAACCGCCAGGTAGTGCAGCTCGACTGCGGCTCCGAGTGCGCGAGCACGAAGTCGCATTTCGTCACGTTCGGCACGAGCCCAGAAACCGAACTCCAGGATCACACTGACTCCGAGCCGGACGAGGTCTTCCGATTGCTGCCGGAACAGCCCTTCAAGCCGATCACGTGGCTCTGCCTCGTGCAGGTCGATCCCCAGACGGGTCAACCATTCGTCAGGGCACAGGCGAATGGCCGGAATCTGGTCAGCCAGTCGCTTCGCGAGAGTTGTCTTGCCTGCCCCTGGCAGCCCGCACAGCAAGATCAATCGCCCTGGACGGCCCCCGTTCATGCCAGACCCCCTATGCCGCACCACCGTTTCATTGAGCCTTACCGCTTGGGCCGCGGTGATGCCCGCGAGGGGGCGTGGTGGCTTAGATGGCGGCGGCGTTTACAGATCCGTTTACAAACGGCCGGGTTTGGCGCCGAAAGAGTAAGGCCCTGGTCTCCGGTGAACCGGAGACCAGGGCCTTCGCTAGTAGCGGGGGCAGGATTTGAACCTGCGACCTCTGGGTTATGAGCCCAGCGAGCTACCGAGCTGCTCCACCCCGCGTCGCGTTGTAGGTAAAGACTATCGGGCGGGGAGGGCGGAGGCAAATCAAGGCGGAGGGCGGGTCGGGTGACCCGCCCCCGGGGGTCATGAGCTGGGCGTTGGTGCTGGTGTGGCGGCGGTTGCCGAGGACGGGTCGGGGGTGGGGGTTGCTGTGGGGGTGGCGGAAGGAGTGGCCGGGGTTGGCTGCTTCTGGGCGTCCAGGGCTGACTGGATGTCCTTGAGGGCCTGAGCCAGGCGCTTGTTGGCTTCGCCGTAGGCGGCGAAGTCGCCGTTCTTGAGGGCCGCTTGGCCGTCGTCGTAGGCCTTCTGGGCGTTGGCGTAGGCGCTGGCCAGGTTGGTGGGGACCTGGGGCTGGTTGGGCTGGTTCTGGGTTGGTGTGGTGGGGGTCGTGGGGAGTTGCTGGCCCTTGCCGAAGACCTGGTCCAGGGCGTCGGTCAGGGTTGTGCCGATGCCTACGTCGGAGCCGAACATGACGAGGACGCGGGCCAGGGTGGGATAGCGGGCGGAGTTCTGGACCTTGGGCTGGACGTAGACGGGTTCGACGTACAGCAGGCCGCCGCCGAAGGGCAGGGTCAGCAGGTTGCCGTTGAGGGTCTCGGTGGTGCCGCCGATGCGCAGGTCGTTCAGGACGCTGGCGGCCTTCGTGTCGAAGGTGTTCTGCGCCTGTTTGGGACCCGGGATCGTGGTGTCGCTCGGGAGTTGCAGGATCTGGATCGGCGTGTCGGCGTCACCGGTGGCGTCCACGGCCATGAAGGCGGCCAGGTTGTCCCGGTTGTTCGGCACCATGGTCGAGGTGAGCGAGAAGCGGGGCTCGGTCTCTCCCGGCATGCGCAGCGTCACGTAGTACGGCGGCTGCTTGGTCTTGGTGCTCGCCGGGTCCTCGGGGACCTTCCAGAAGTCCTGACCGCCGTAGAAGGCGTTGGGGTCGGTCACGTGGTAGTTGCCGAGGATGTCGCGCTGCGCCTTGAACAGGTCCTCGGGGTAGCGCAGGTGGTCCATGAGCTGCGGCGAGATGTCGGACTTCGGCTTGATGATGCCGCCGAAGGCCTTCTGCCAGGTGCGCAGCAGCGGGTCCTTGTCGTCCCAGGCGTACAGGGTGACCGTGCCGTCGTAGGCGTCGACCGTGGCCTTCACCGAGTTGCGGATGTAGTTGATGTGGTCGCGCGGCTGCTGGGCGGCCAGCAGGCGGTCGGTGGAGGTGTCACGGGTCATGTCACCGAAGCTGCGGCGCTCGGAGTAGGGGTAGTCCTCGGACATCGTGTAACCGTCCACGATCCACAGGATGCGGCCGTTCACGACCGCCGGGTACGGGTCGCTGTCCAGGGTCAGGAACGGCGCCACCTGCTCGATGCGCTGACGCGGGTCGCGGTTGTACAGGATGCGCGACTTGGGGTTGATGTCGGAGGAGAGCAGCAGGTTGGTCTCGCCGTACTTGGCGGCGTACAGCAGGCGGGTGAGGAAGTTGCCGATCGGCACGCCGCCCTTGCCGGTGTAGACGGTGTTCTCCTGGCCGCTGCCCTGCCCGTTGTTGCTCTGCAGGGGGAAGTCCAGCTCGATCTTCTTGTCGCCGCCCACGATGGAGTACGCCGGGGAGTTCTCGCCGAAGTAGATGCGTGGCTCGAAGGTGCCGAGGCCGTTGGTCGGCGGGATGTCCTTGACGATGAAGTCGGGCTTGCCCTGGGCGTCGGTCCTGCTGCCGGGGCCGGCGACGAAGCCGAAGCCGTGGGTGTAGACGAGGTGGTCGTTGATCCAGTTGCTGTCCGGCGGCTGACCGATCTCGCGGACCGCGACCACGGTGTCACGCGACGCCCCGTCGATGTTGTAGCGGTCGACGTCGAGCTGCTCGGGGAACTGGTAGTAGCCCTTGATCTGCTGGAGCTGCTGGAACGTCGGCGACAACACGCTCGGGTCGAGCAGCCGCACGCCGGGGATGGTGGAGACCTCGCTCTGCAGCTCCTGCTGTGAACCCTGCGTCTTGGCGCTGTACGGCACGATCTTGGCCGAGGAGACGTTGTAGGCGTCCCTGGTGGCCGCGATGTTGTAGCCGATGTACTGCTGCTCCTTGCTCTGCTGGTTCGGCTTGACCTGGAACTGCTCGACCAGCGCGGGGTAGACCGCGCCGACCAGGACGGCCGAGAGCACCAGCAGGCCGAAACCGACGCCGGGGAGCATGCCGCCGGGCCGGATCACGCCGGCGAAGAACAACAGGGCGCAGATCAGCGCGATGATCGCGAGGATGCTCTTGGCCGGTAGCACCGCGTGCACGTCGGTGTAGGACGCGCCGAAGACCTTGCCGCGGTCGGAGAACACGAGGCCGTACCGGTCCACCCAGTAGGCCACGGCCTTGAGCAGCACGAACAGGCCGACCAGCACCGACAGGTGGACCCGGGCGGCACGGGTGGCGTGCACGCCGGGCGACTGGAAGCGGAACCCGCCGTACAGGTAGTGGACGATCGCCGCGAGGATGATCGAGATGATCACCGCGGTGAACAGGAAGTTCAGCATCAGCCGGATGAACGGGTACGTGAACATGAAGAACGAGATGTCCATGCCGAACATCGGGTCCGGCTTGTCGAACGGTGTCCTGTTCACGAAGAGCAGCCAGGTCTTCCACTGCCCGGCGGTCGAGGAGCCGGTGAACAGCCCCAGGATGACCAGCCCGGCGATGAAGATCAGCTTGCGGTGCGGATCGACCGCCGCACGATAACGGTCCGCGCCCTGCGGCCCGTTGAACAGGCCGATGCCGAACAGCGGCCGCGTGCGGTACGCGATCACCATGTTCCCGCCGACGACCCCTGCCATGATCAGCGCGCCGATGAGGAACAGCAGGAGCTGCGTGATCAGCATGGTCGAGAACACCGACGTGTAGCCGATCGAGTCGAACCACAGCCAGTCGGTGAACAAGCCGGCGAAGACGAAGAACAGGATGACTATCCCGACCAGCGCTATCGCGACGGGGACGAGAAGCCGCGGCCGTCGGGGCAATCGCATCGCCCGACCCGCGCCGGGGTTCCGGAAGGTCAAGGCCCACCCCTAGGTTTCACGAGTAATGGTCCGTGTGTCGCAACCTACACCGGTGACGGCGCCGTCACGCTCCGGGCCACGGGCACGGTACGGCCACAACCGGCGGCCGGGCCGGGGAACCCCGGCGGGTGCGATGGCTCTGAGCATGGCGGCGCCTGCGGGCAGGTCGCGCGCGTTCACGTGGCCCAACGGCCGGAGACCCGCGCGGGTTCCCCCCGCGCGGGAAAGCATGGCGGCGGCCATCAGCGGGCCTCGCACGTGGGGACGTTCCCCGACCCGGTGCGCAGCGCGTCGATGGCCTGGACGGCCTCGCGCATCGTGCTGACCCGGACGAGGCGCAGCCCGTCGGGCACCGAGGGCAGGGCCTCGTCGCAGTTGTCCGCCGGAGTGAGGAAGATCGTGGCACCGGCGCCGCGGGCCCCGATCATCTTCTGCTGGATGCCGCCGATCGAGCCCACCTTGCCGTCGGCGGTGATGGTGCCGGTGCCGGCGATGGACTTGCCGCCCGTGAGCTCGCCGGGGGTCAGCTTGTCGTAGATGCCGAGCGAGAACATCAGGCCGGCGCTCGGGCCGCCGACGTCGCCGACGTTGACGTTCACGGTGAACGGGAACTTGAACCGCGTGCCCATGATCATGCCGACGATGCTGCCGCCGTTGCCCTCGACGGTGCCGACGTCGACGGTCAGCGGCTTGCCGTCCCTGATCACGTCGAACTTCACCTGCTCGCCCGGTTTGTGCTTGCGCACCCCGGCGGCGACGTCGTCGACGCTGCGGATGGGTGCGCCGTCCACCTTGGTGATCTGGTCGCCGGGGCGCAGCTTGCCGTCGGCGGGGCGGTCCTTCTGGGTGGACGCGACCACGATGACCACGTCGACCGGGATCTTCAGCTCGTTGAGCGCCGCGGCGGTGGCGTCCTGCTGGGAGCCGGTCATCTCCTGGGTGTTCTGCTCCTCGACCTGCTTGACCGTCACGGTCTTGGGGAAGATCGTCTCCTCGGGGACGACCGCGACGTCGGGGTCCACCCAGCCGCGCAGCGCGGTGAGCAGGTCGAGGTGGGCGGTCGGGCCGCCCTGGTAGGCGACGGTGACCAGGCTGAGCTTGCCGGACGTGGGATAGGTCTGGTGCCCCGAGATCGTGATGACGGGTTTGCCCTTGACCGACCCCAGTGTGTCCTCGGTGGGGCCGGGGCTCAGGGCGACGTACGGGACGGGCAGGAGGGCGCCGGCGCCGCCGAGCGCGAGCGTCAGGAAGCCGGCGACGACCAGCGTCAGACCTCGTCGGGACATGAAGAAACTCTATGCTCTCCTGGGGGCGGCGCAGCGCGGACACTCACCGGAAGATCGCCGGGTGCGGGGTCAGCCGCAGGCGCCCACCCACTCGGTGGTCCCGTCGTCGAACTCCTGGTTCTTCCAGATCGGGACCTCCTTCTTCAGGTCGTCGATCAGGCGGCGGGCCGCCTGGAACGCCTCGTCACGGTGCGCGGCGGCGGCCGCGACGATCACCGCGGCGTCGCCCAGCCGCAGGTCGCCGACCCGGTGGACGGCGGCGAGCGCGGTCAGCGAGAAGTCGGCGGCGACCTTCTCGGCGACGCGGCGCAGCTCGGCCTCAGCGGTCGGGTGTGCCGAGTACGACAGCGAGGTGACCGGCTTGCCGTGGTCGTGGTCGCGCACGGTGCCGACGAACAGGGTGGTGCCCCCGGCCGCGTGGTCGGCGACGGCGGCGAGCACCTCGTCGGCGGACAGCGGCGTGTCACGGATGGCGAGCAGACGAATCACGTTCACTCCACGAGATTACTTCGCGCCCCCGTCGAACCCCGCCGTACGGCCCCGCTCAGGTGCGGCGCTTTCGGCGGGCGCGGCGCACGATGGCGGCCGTGCCGATGACCGCGACGGTCGCCCCCGCGGCCGTGATCGTCGCCTCCTTGCCGGACAGCCGCCGCCCCACCACGGCGTGCCGGCCCTCGCGCAGCTCCAGGAGCTGCTCCAGCGCGCCCTCGTTGGTCCAGACGGGTTTCCACCCGGCGGCCCGCAACGCGGCGCAGTCGACCACCCACGGGTACACGACGTAGTGAAGATCGGTGGCGGGCCCGGGGGTGATGCCGAGGCGGTGCAGGCGCTGGGCGGTGCCGAAGGTCAGCCCGGCGGGCAGCTCGAAACGCCGCAGGCCGGACAGCTCCTCGACCTGCTCCATCTCCAGCCACCCGTCGCTGCCGACGCCGACCACGCCGGACACCATGCCGAGCGCCGCCATGTGCAGCGCGGACAGCAGGTCGTCCACGTGGCAGAACTGCCAGCGCGGCTCGGAGCCCTTGACCATGAGCAGGCGAGGCGCCTCGAAGTGACGGGTGATCACGGTGTCGACACCGGGCCCGACCACGGCGGCCGGACGCAGCACGACGACCTCCAGGCCGGGGTGGCTGCGCGCGGCCCTGCGGACGAGCGCCTCGACCTCCAGGTGGTCGCCGACGATGCCGGAGTCGAGCTCCGCGGCCACCGGGGAGTCCTCCGGCAGGGGCACGGGGTTGTCGGGGGCGGCGCCGTACACCATGGCGCTCGTCACGAGCACCGTGCGGCGCACCCGGGCTGCCGCCGAGGCGGTCAGCACGGTCTGGGCGGCGCGGACGTTGTAGGCGCGGCGCTCACCCGGCTCGGAGTCCAGCCCGGAGTCGGTGCCGAGATGGACGAGCACATCGACGTCGGAGATGCGGTTCGCCAAGAGCGGATCGCGGACGTCGAGCACCCGCCAGGTGACGTCGGGGACGTCGCCCCGTTGGTCGTCGATGGCCACCACACGGCGGAAATCCGCAGACGAGGCGACCCGGGAGACGAACTCCCGCCCCAGCCCCGCAGCCGCGCCAGTGACGGCGATGACCGGTGGCCGGACGCGTTTCGAGGTAGGCACGAGGTCCTCACTTTGCACTGATCCGCCCTACGACGGATAACGTGGCGGATGTGGACTCCTCCATCCTGCACGAGGTAGAGCGGTGACTGACCTGCCAGGTCGCGAAAACGACCCCAACGAGAACCCGTTCGCGATGTTCGGCGATCCGGAGCAGATGGCCGCGGCCATGCGGCAGTTCGCCGACATGCTGTCGGCCCCCCAGGGCTCGGGGCCGGTCAACTGGGACATGGCCAAGAACATCGCGCGGCACGCGGTCGTCGCAGAGGGTGACCCCAGCGTGATGGAGGGTGAGCGGCGCCAGATCGCCGAGGCCCTGCGCCTGGCGGACCTGTGGCTGAACGAGGCCACGGTGCTGCCGAGCGGCCTGAGCTCACCCGAGGCGTGGAGCCGTTCGGAGTGGATCGAGAAGACGGTCCCCGTCTGGAAGCGGCTGTGCGACCCGATCGCCGAGCGCATGGTCGAGACGATGAGCGGCACCCTCGGCGGGCTCGGCGGCGAGAGCGGCGCGGCGATGGCGCAGCTCGGGCCGCTGGTCGGCATGATGCGCCAGATGGGCGGCATGATGGTCGGCGGCCAGATCGGCCAGGCCCTCGGCGCGCTCGCCCCCGAGGTGATCGGCTCCACCGACATCGGGCTGCCGCTGTCCGACACGGCGGCGCTGCTGCCGGCGGGCATCGCGGCGTTCAGCCACGGGCTGGAGATCCCGTCCGAGGAGATCCGGCTGTACCTCGCGCTGCGGGAGGCCGCGCACCACCGGCTGTTCCAGCACGTGCCGTGGCTGCGGTCGCAGCTCTTCGGCGCGGTCGAGGAGTACGCCAAGGGCATCACCGTGGACGTCTCCGCGCTGGAGGAGCAGATCCGCGGGCTTGACGTCAACAACATGCAGCAGATCCAGGAGGCGCTGAGCGGCGGCGCGCTGCTCAAGCCCGAGGAGAGCGAGCGGCAGAAGACCGCGCTGGCCCGGCTGGAGACGCTGCTGGCGCTGGTCGAGGGCTGGGTGGGCACGGTCACCGACGCCGCGGCCACCGGCAAGCTGCCGTCCGCGGCGGCCCTGTCCGAGACGGTGCGGCGGCGCCGCGCCACCGGCGGGCCCGCGGAGCGCACCTTCGCCACGCTCGTCGGGCTGGAGCTGCGCCCCCGGCGGCTGCGCGAGGCGGCGGCACTGTGGCAGGCCCTCGCGGCGGACCGCGGCGTCGAGGGGCGGGACGCGGTGTGGTCCCACCCCGACCTGATGCCCAACGCCGGCGACCTGGACGACCCCGGGGCGTTCGTCCGGGGGGACGGCGGGCTTGACATGTCGGCCTTCGAGGACGAAGGGCCGGGCGAGGGCGAGAAGAAGCCCGGGGACGACGGTCCCGGCGCCGGATGACGCCACGTCCCCTGGCGCCGACGGCCCTGCGTGAGGACGCCGTGGCGTCCCTGACCGGCTGGACGGCGCCCACCGGGCCCGAGGAGGAGCTGCGGTCGGAGTTCCTCGCCCACCTGCGGGCCTACGACGACGCGATGTGGCGGTCGTGCGCGGCCGGCCACCTGACGGCGACCACCGCGGTGTTGTCGCACGACGGGGCCATGGTGCTGCTCACCCACCACCCCAAGGCACGCATGTGGCTGCCGATGGGCGGCCACTGCGAGCCCGGCGACGCCTCCCTGGCGCGGGCGGCGCTGCGGGAGGCCACCGAGGAGTCCGGCATCGCCGGGCTGCGGCTGCTGCCCGGGCCGCTCGCCCTGGACCGGCACCGGGTGTGGTGCCATCCGCCGCACAGCTGGCATCTGGACGTGGAGTACGGCGCGGTGGCGCCGCCCGGGGCGGAGTTCGTGCGCAGCGAGGAGTCGCTGGAGCTGCGGTGGGTGCCGGTGGACGACATCCCCGAGCCCACCGACGAGGCGACCCGCCGCCTGGCCCGCCGCGCCCGGGCCGTCCTGCTGTCCTGATCATTTGACGAGGCGGTTCTTCACGCCCGTCCTACGGCCGGTGGATAGGGTCGAGGCGTACGACCGAGGCAAGGGGTCACGTGGACACGACGACCGACACACCGGTGGGCGGGGTCATCGCGACCCCGCCGCCGTTCCGCTGGCGCAAGGTGCGCGTGCCGGGCACGCTCGCCTGGCTGGCGGTCACCCCGTTCGCGGCCTGGGCCGTGGCGCGGGTCGCGGGCCTTGAGCGTGGATCGTTCCTGGCGCAGATCATCACGGCGACGCCGTACGCCGCGGCGGGCTCGCTGCTGCCGGTGTTGCTGTCCCTGCTGTCGCGCAAGAAGACGGTGACGGCCGTGGCGCTGCTCACGTCCGCCGCGCTCGGTGTGAGCGTGCTGCCCCGGGCGTTCGGGGACACCACGCCGGCGGCGGGCGGGCAGCCGTTCACGGTGCTCAGCTCCAACCTGTTGTTCGGGCACGCCGACGCGCAGGCGCTGGTGGAGCTCGTGCGGCGCCACCGGCCGGACGTCCTGAGCACCCAGGAGCTCACCCCCGAGGCGGTGTCCGAGCTGGACGCGGCGGGGCTGAAGGAGCTCATGCCGTACCGCGTGCTGGAGGACGAGTGGAGCGCGGCGGGGAGCGGCATCTTCTCCAGCCACCCGCTCACCCGGCTGGACGGGCTCTTCCAGGTGATCGGGCACAACATGCCGGCGGCCGAGCTGACGATGCCGGGCGGCGCCCGGCTGCAGATCGTCGATGTGCACACCCTGCCGCCGCTCGGCCGTCAGACGGTGTTGTGGACGGCCGGCCTGCGGGCGCTGCCGTCCGCGCCGCCGTCCGGGCCGTTCCGCATCCTGGCCGGGGACTTCAACGCGAGCCTGGACCACGCGGAGATGCGCCGGCTGATCGACCGGGGGTACCACGACGCCGGCGACATCACCGGCAAGGGGTTGATCCCGACGTGGCCGGCCAACAAGCGGGTCCCGCCGCTGATCACCATCGACCACGTGCTGACCGACCGGCGCATCGCCGTCGAGCGCTACAACGTGTACGACATCCCGGGCACGGACCACCGCGCCGTGCTGGCCGAGCTGTCGGTGCCGTCCGCCCGCTGAGTCACGCGCTGAGCAGGGCGCGGGTGTTGTCCCAGCCCTCGAGGCCGGGGTCAAGGCGGCCGACGTCCGCGGGGGTGCGGAGGCGGTGCCAGCCGGGGCCGGTGGCGACCGTGCGGGGCCCGGGGGCCTGTTCGCGCAGGTGGCGGACGACACCGGGGGTGTCCAGGCCGGCGGTGGCCCACGGCGGGTACGGGAGTCGGGCGGCGACGGCCACGGCGGTGCCGTCCTCGGCCGGTGTGACGGCGATCGGAGCGCGGCCGAGCTCGCGGAACAGCTTGCCGATCAGCAACGGCGGCAGGTCGGGCGCGTCGCCGGCGATCACCGCGGCCTGCTCGCCGTAGGGGTGCAGCGCCGCGAAGACCTCGTTCAGTGTCGAGTCCGCGGGCAGCTCGACGACGCGGGTGCCGGGCCAGGCGATCTCGGGCATGCCGCCCACTCCGGCGGCGACGATCACCGGCTCGACCAGGTCGAGGCCGGCCACGATCTCGTAGGTGTCCTCGGCCAGGGCACGCAGGAACTCATCGGGGTCGACGCCGGGTGGTGCCCCACCACCCATGCCCGGCGTGACCAGGACGGCCGCGATCCTCAGCACTCGTCCGTGGTCCCGTGCGCGGCCATGGAGTAACCCTCCAGGAAGCCGCGGGCGCGCTCGGCCTTCGGGTAACGCTCCACGAGGGCCCAGAAGCGCGGGCCGTGGCTCGGTACCAGCAGGTGGACCAGCTCGTGCATTATCACGTAGTCGACCACCCAGGCCGGCATGCCCTTCAAGCGTGTGGACAACCGGATGGTGCCGTGGTCGGGGGTGCACGAGCCCCAGCGGTGCCGCTGGTTGTCGACCCAGCGGACGCTGCTGGGCAACGCCTCGTCATCGAGGTAGCGCGCGGACAGGTCTTTGGCACGTTCAAGCAGATCGTCGTCGCTCGGACGCCTGCGCTGCTCCTTGGCGGCGAGCCGGTCGAGCATCCGGCGCACCCATTGTTCCTCATCCGTGCTGCTCAGACCGGCAGGCAGAAGCACGATGGTCTTGTCGCCATCGCGGTACGCGGATACGGTTCGCCGTCGGCGTGCACTCCGACGGACCTCCACTGTCTCGGGGGGCACATAAGCACGGTAGCCGAGTGCGCCGGGATTCCACAGGGGGTGCTTCGCGTTTTCGCTGGTCAATCAGTGTTCGCCAGGTGTTCAGCTACCACACGTCTCACATCCGTCACATCGAGCGGTGAACATCCCCGTCGCAGGCCTGCTCCGGCGTCGTCCACAGGCCGTCCCTGGAAGCCGGAGTTATCCACAGCCAGGCACGGAGGCCCGGCGCGCGGGGCGGACCTGTGCGAGGCTCCCGCTCGTGACCCAGACGAGACCTTCCTCCCGCCCGCACCCGCTGCGGCCCCGCCTCAAGCCCGTGCTGCGCCGTGTGGAACGTGACGACCGCACACTGCAGCTCGGCGTCAACCCGATGCGCGCCGTCATGCTCACCAAGCTGGAGCCACCCGAGCGCGGTTTCGTCGAGGCCCTCGACGGCACACGCACCCTGGACGAGCTGGTCGCCACCGCCGACATAGGTGAGGAGACGGCCCGCAAGCTGGTGCGCCTGCTGGCCGAAGGCGGCCTCCTCGACGACGCCGCCGTCCGCCCCGACGCCCTGCGCGGCCTGTCCGCACCCGAACGCGAACGCCTGGCCCCCGACCTCGACGACCTGTCCCTCTCCCCCGCCGACGCCGCCGACGCCGGCCTGAGCGCACTGGCCCGCCGCCGCCGCGCCCAGGTCCGCGTCTACGGCGCCGGCCGCGTCGGCGCGCAGATCGCCGTCCTCCTGGCCGCCTCCGGCATAGGTCACCTGTGCGTCGTCGACCCGGCCCCCACCCGCCACGAACACGTGGTCCCCGGCGGCCTGTCCTACACCGACGTGGGCCACCCCAGAGAAGAGGCCGCCGCCGCGGCCGCCCGCCGCATAGCCCCCGGCGTCAACGTCTGGACCGGCCGCGCCGCCTCCCGCCCCGCCGACCGGGCCTCCCCACCCGACCTGGTCGTCCTGGCCCCCGTCACCCCCCTCGACCCCCTGACCGCCCCCGAGCTGCTCCAGTCCGGCATCCCCCACCTCCTGGTCTCCGCCACCGAAGGCATAGGCACCGTAGGCCCCCTGGTCCTCCCCGGCCGCAGCCCCTGCCTCCACTGCCTCGAACTCACCCGCCGAGACCACGACCCCGCCTGGCCCTTGGTAGGCGCCCACCTCGGCGGCTACCCCGCCGGCGAGATCGCCTGCGGCACCGCCCTGTCCACCGCGGTAGCCGCCCAGGCGACCGGCCACGCCCTGACCCACATAGACGGCTTCGACCCCCAGGTGGTGGGCCGCTCCATCGACATCACCCCCGACTGGCAATGGAAACGCCGCCCCTGGCCCATCCACCCCCACTGCACCTGCACCCCCTCCCCCCAGGGCCCCTGGCAAGGCACCCCGTACGAGGAACGAGACAGCACACCATGACCGCATCCCCCCACTCCTCCAGCACCCCGCGCGGGTCTCTCCGAGAGCCGCGGGAGCTGCCCCCTCACGCACACAGGCTTTGCCGCCCGCGCGCGTCTCTCCGACAGCGTGGGCGCCCCCGCAATACAGCCTTTGCCGGCCGCGCGAAGCGCCCCTTCGCAAGGACCATGCCGAAGGCCACCACATCCACTTCCCACAGCACCCCGCGCGGGTCTCCTCGGGGGTGCGGGGGTGTCCCCCGCATAAACAGCCCTTGCCGGCCGCGCGAAGCGCCTCTCCGCAAGGACCATGCCGAAGGCCACCACGCCCGCTTCCCACAGCACCCCACGCGGGGGTCCCCCGGGGGTGCGGGGGTGTCCCCCGCATAAACAGCCCTTGCCGGCCGCGCGAAGCGCCCCTCCGCAAGGACCATGCCGAAGGCCACCACATCCACCTCCCACAGCACCCCGCGAGGTCCCCGGGGGTGCGGGGGCCCCCGCATAAACAGCGCTTGCCAGACGCGCGAAGCGCCTCTTCGTAAGGGCCATGTTGGAGGTCGTCATGTCCATCTCCCGCAGGACTCCGTGCGAGTTTCCGGTTGGCAGGGGTGGGGGTGTGAGGAAAGGCACAGTTGGGGGG
>NZ_JBDPMD010000008.1:0-283605 GCF_039871875.1 Sphaerisporangium sp. B11E5
TACGTCAACATGCTCGAAGCCGGCATCATCGACCCCGCCAAGGTCACCCGCTCGGCCCTGCAGAACGCCGCGTCCATCGCCGCGCTGTTCCTCACCACCGAGGCCGTCATCGCCGAGAAGCCCGAGAAGACCCCGGCCGCGCCCGCCATGCCCGGCGGCGGCGACATGGACTTCTGAGTCCGCAGTAATGGGCTCCTGAGTCCGTCAGTACCTGAAAGGGCCATCCCCGGCACCGCCGGGGGTGGCCCTTCGGCGTTCCACACCTCACGGACAGCCTTTCCACCTGCACGACGGAGTCCCCTGCGGAACCCGGACGGCGAACCGCGCGCCGGCGGTCACCGGGACCGGCGTGCCGCACGCGGTCCGCCCCGAGCGGTCGCGCCGTGGACGTTCGATACCGGTATGGGGGCATGTGGCACTCAGGACTCATGAGGAGCGTTCTCATGCTGACCGTGCTGATGCCGTCACCCGACATGGGAGGCCGATCATGACACCCGCGACGACGCGGCGCCTGCTCACCTGTGGCGCGATCGGGGGGCCGTTCTTCATCGTGGCGTTCCTCGTCGAGGGGGCCACCCGGGACGGGTACGACCCGGTGCGGCACCCGGTCAGCTCGCTGGCGCTCGGCGACTTCGGCTGGACGCAGACGGCCAACTTCCTCGTCACCGGCACGCTGATGCTGGCCTTCGCCTTCGGGTTGCGGCCGGCGTTGCTGCCCGGCAGGGGCGCCCGGTGGGCACCCTTGCTGGTGGGGATGTACGCGATCGGCCTGATCGGCGCGGGGGTCTTCGTGACCGACCCGGTGAACGGCTACCCGCCCGGCACCCCGGACAAGGGGGCGCAGACCACCGTCGGCCTGCTGCACGACCTGTTCTCCGCGCCGGTCTTCCTGGCGCTGCCGATCGCCTGTTTCGTGCTCGCCCGGCGGTTCACCGGCACCCGCCAGGTGGGCTGGGCGGTGTACTCGCTGGTCACCCCGGTGTTGTTCCTCGCGACGTTCTTCATGGCGGGCCTCGGCTTCAGCGGTCAGGAGGGCCTGATCGAGGTGGGCGGCTTGTACCAGCGGCTCAGCATCGTCATCGGGTGGACGTACCTGAGCCTGCTCGCCGTCCACCTGCTCCGGGCGGGCGCCGCGCAGGGGACGGTCAGCCTGCCGGGCGACCGCCGGTCAGCGGCTTGACCCACCGGTCGGTGTGGGTCTGCTGGCGGTAGCCGAGGGCGTCCCACGCCTCGTGCGCGGGGAGGTTGTCGTTGAGGACCATGGCGTCGGCCCGCACCCCGCCGAGCGTGGCCAGCCGCTCCTCGGCGGCGGCGAGCAACGCGCGGGCGACGCCGCGGCGGCGCGCCGCGGGATCGACCGCGAGCCGGTACAGGTGGCAGCGCCACCCGTCCCAGCCCGCGATCAGCGTGCCCACCATGCGGCCGTCCAGCTCGGCGATCATCAGGGCGTCCGGGTCACGGGCGATCAGCCTCCGGACGCCTTCGGGCGTGTCGTGCCGGTCGGTGTTCTCCGCCGCGCCCTTCCAGAAGCGCAGGACCGCCTCCACGTCGTCGTCCACGGCGGGACGCAGCACGAGGTTCGATTCGTTCATGCCGTAGAACGTAGCAAGATCCCCCGAAGGCGGCGGAGTCAGGACAGCCGGCCCGGAAGCGGGCGGGCGTGCAGCAGAGTGAGGGTGGTCACCGCGCGGGTGAGCACCACGTAGAGCCGGGCGAGGCCCCGGGGCTCGGCCTCGACGATGTCGGCGGGCTCCAGCGCGACGACGTGGTCGTATTCGAGGCCCTTGGCGAGCGAGGCCGGGATCACGCAGACCCGGCGCGCCGCGGCCGTGTCGGGCGCCAGCACGTCGTGCTCGACGCCGGAGGAGGTGAGCGCGGCCGAGGCCGCGGGGACCGTGGCGTCGGCGGCGATGACGCCGACGGACCCCTCGTGGTCCAGCACGCCGCGCACGGCGGCGGCGAGGTCGGCGAGGACGTCGGCGGACGGGCGCACGGTCAGCGACCCGGCGCCGGGGCGCAGCGAACGCGGGGCGGCGAGATCGGGGGCGATGGACGGCAGCAGCCGGGCGGCGAAGTCGAGCACCTCGCGCGGCACGCGGAAGCCGAGGGTCAGCTCGGTGACCACGCCCTCGGCGGCGCCGAGGTGGGTGAGCACGTCGTTCCAGGAACGCGCGGACCACGGCGTGGTGCCCTGCGCCAGGTCGCCCAGCACGGTGGCCGAGCCGGTGCGGCACCGGCGGCCGAGGGCGCGCAACTGCATCGCCGACAGGTCCTGCGCCTCGTCCACCACGATGTGCCCGAGGGTGGGGGTGCGCTCGTTGAGGTCGGCCAGCTCGTCGAGCAGCGCGGCGTCCGCGGCGGACCACTTGGCGGACTTCCAGGAACGGGGCGGCTTGCGCCACAGCAGCGCCTCCCGCTCCTCGGCGGTCAGATCGCTCTTGGCGGCGGCGGCGAGGAACGCGTCGTCGGAGAACAGCCGGAAGAGCACCTGCGCCGGGGTGACCTTCGGCCAGACCTGGTCCAGGAGCCGCTTGACCGGCGCGGACCGGGCGACCGCGTCCTGCACCCGGTCGTCGGGTGACTCGCCGCGCTGTTCCATGCGCACCAGCACGGTGTGCGCGAGGCGCTGGGCGAGCGCGGCGCGGCCGGGGCCGTACCGGGTGGTGCCGCGCAGCGACGCGACGATCTCGCGCACCTCGTGGTCGGCGACCCGGAAGCGGCTGGCGCCCCGGGTGATCAGCAGGCCCTCCTCGGGCTTGTTGATGTGCAGCCACAACGCGCGGCGCAGCACCGGCGCCATTCGGGCGTCGCCCTTGATCGCGGCGACGGCGGGGTCCTCGGGCGCGGCGTGGCCGCCGAGGATGCCGGCGACGGTGGTCTGGTCGACCTTCACCTCGCCGAGGGCGGGCAGCACCGAGGAGATGTACGACAGGAACGCGCCGTTCGGGCCGACGATCATCACGCCGGACCGGGCGAGCTTCTCGCGATGGGTGAACAGCAGGTACGCGGCCCGGTGCAGGCCGACGGCGGTCTTGCCGGTGCCGGGGGCACCCTGCACGCACACCGTGCGGGTGAGGTCCTCGCGGACGATCTCGTCCTGGTCGGGCTGGATGGTGGCGACGATGTCGCGCATGGGGCCGGTGCGGGGCCGCTCGATCTCCTCGGTGAGGATCCTCGACTGCGAGAGCGGCGCGCCCTCGTCCAGCCGCTCGTCCTCGAACGCGGTCAGCTCACCGCCGCGGAAGCCGAACCGCCTGCGCAGCCGCACGCCCATCGGGTCGGCGGGCCTGGCCTGGTAGAACGCCCGCGAGATCGGCGCACGCCAGTCGATGACCAGCGGCCGGCTCTGGTCGTCGTGCACGTGGCGGCGCCCGACGTGGATGGTGTCCGGCAGGTCGTCGGCGGCGGACCGGTCGAGGCGGCCGAAGAACAGGGGCGTGTCGGGGTGGTCGGCCAGCGCGGCCACCCGCTGGTCGAGCAGGCTCTGCAGGATCTGCTGGGACACCCAGTCGCCGGCCGCGTCGGCGGACAACGACTGCGCGTGCTCGCGCATCGCCTGGAGCGCGGCCCGGGAGGCGGCGAGGTGGGCACGTTCCCCGCCGAGCACGGCCGCGGGGTCGCCGGCGGTCGGGTCGCCTGTGGTCGGGTCGCCTGTGGTCGGGTCGCCTGTGGTCGGGTCGCCTGTGGTCGGGTCGCCTGTGGTCGGGTCGCCTGTGGTCGGGTCGCCTGTGGTCGGGTCGCCTGTGGTCGGGTCGCCTGTGGTCCGGTCGCCTGTGGTCCGGTCGCCTGTGGTGCCGCCGTCCGCGGTCCGGTCGGCCGTGGTCGTGCCGATGGTCTGGTCGTCGGGTATGTCGGGGGCCAATCGATGTCCCGGCATGCTGAAGCGCTCCTTGGGGGACGGGGTGGGTTCGACTGAGGCGCGAACCCACTAGCCTACGCGCCCCACGTTCCACCGGCATCCGAATATCCGGTGGCCCACCTGCGGCGGTGCGATCTAGTGCTTATCCGGCGTTTGCCCGCTCTTGGCTTTTGGGTACGCCGTGGAGGTGACGACGCGCACCGAGAAGATGACGGTCTCGCCGGTCATCCCCGCCATGGCCAACCTGCTGCTCGGTGGGCTGTGGACGCTCTCGGTCTTCGCCGGCTGGGGGCTCGCGGCGTTCTGCGGCAGGGAGGAGTCGCCGGAGTCGTGTGTGGACCGGCTCATCGTGGTCTCCACGCTGTCCGGATTGTGCGCCTTCATCGCGGCGACCTGCACAGTTATCGGCTTGCTGCCGCCACTTATGCGTAGATATCCCGAAAAGTCACTCGTGCTGGTCGCGGTCGCGACGGCGTCTTGGCTATTGGCGTTGGGTGTGCTTTACGTGGGAGGGTTAGTCGGTCGGTGATGTCCCCGACACGATGCGTTAGTACATACCAAAATCCCCAAAAAGCGGGACAAACCTTGTGATTTGGTTAGATCATGGGGTATGTCGCAGTTGGCGTGCGTGGCAGCCAATACGCGAGGGGGTGACGCGGTTGAACAGGGCCGACGGTATTTCCTGGACCTGAATGCCCGCCCACCCGGGGTGAATATCCACGGGCGGGTCCGGGGGAGCCGGCGACGTGCCGCTCAGCGAGGTCATTCGCTGGCGAGCACGTCGTCCGCGTCGATGATTTCGTAGGCGTAACCCTGTTCGGCCAGGAACCGCTGCCGGTGGGCCGCGAAATCCTGGTCGATGGTGTCGCGGCTGACCACGCTGTAGAACCGGGCCCCGCCGCCGTCCGCCTTCGGCCGCAGCACCCGGCCGAGCCGCTGCGCCTCCTCCTGGCGCGACCCGAACGTGCCCGACACCTGGATCGCCACCGACGCCTCCGGCAGGTCGATGGAGAAGTTGGCGACCTTGGAGACGACGAGCACCTGGATCTCCTTGTCGCGGAACGCCTGGTACAGCCGCTCCCGCTCCTTGATGCGCGTCTCGCCCTTGATCACCGGCGCGTTCAGGTGCTCGGCGAGCTCGTCGAGCTGGTCGATGTACTGCCCGATCACCAGCACCTGCTCACCCGCGTGCCGCCGCACCAGGTGCTCGGTCACCCGGGTCTTGGACGGCGTGGTGGCGCAGAAGCGGTACCGCTCCTCGGCGTCGGCCATCGCGTACGCCAGCCGCTCCTCGTCGGTCAGCGTCACCCGCACCTCGACGCAGTCGGCCGGCGCGATCCACCCCTGGTTCTCCATCTCCTTCCACGGCGCGTCGTACCGCTTCGGGCCGATCAGGGAGAACACGTCGCCCTCGCGGCCGTCCTCGCGGACCAGCGTCGCGGTGAGGCCCACCCGGCGCCTGGCCTGCAGGTCGGCCGTCATGCGGAAGATCGGCGCGGGCAGCAGGTGGACCTCGTCGTAGATGACCAGGCCCCAGTCGCGGGCGTCGAACAGCTCCAGGTGGCGGTAGGTGCCCTGCCGCTTGGTGGTCATCACCTGGTAGGTGGCGATGGTGACCGGGCGGATCTCCTTCTTGCTGCCGGTGTACTCGCCGATCTCGTCCTCGGTGAGCGACGTGCGGCGCAGCAGCTCCTGTTTCCACTGGTGGGCGGACACCGTGTTGGTCACCAGGATGAGGGTGGTGGCCTGCGCGTGCGCCATCGCCGCCGCGCCCACGATGGTCTTGCCGGCGCCGCAGGGCAGCACGACGACGCCTGAGCCGCCGTTCCAGAACGCCTCGGCGGCCTCCCGCTGGTAGGGGCGCAGGTGCCAGGTGTCCTCGTTGAGCGCGATGCGGTGGTGCTCGCCGTCGACGTACCCCGCGAGGTCCTCGGCCGGCCAGCCGATCTTCAGCAGCGCCTGCTTGATGTTGCCGCGCTCGCTCGGGTGCACCACCACCGAGTCGTCGCCGATGCGCTCGCCGAGCATCGGCTGGATCTTCTTGGACCGCAGGACCTCGGCGAGCACCGCCTTGTCGGTGCTGGTGAGGACCAGCCCGTGGTGCTGGGTCTTCTCCAGCCGCAGCCTGCCGTACCGCGACATCGTCTCCGCGACGTCCACGAGCAGCGCGTGCGGCACCGGGTAACGACTGTGCGTGATCAGCGCGTCCACGACCTGCTCGGCGTCGTGCCCGGCCGCCCGCGCGTTCCACAGCGCGAGCGGCGTCACCCGGTAGGTGTGCACATGCTCGGGCGCACGCTCGAGCTCGGCGAACGGCGCGATCGCCTTGCGGCACTCGTCGGCCCTGTCGTGGCCGACCTCCAGCAGCAAGGTCTTGTCGGATTGGACGATCAGCGGCCCGTCAGACACGTCTCTCTCTTCTCCCGGATTCGCCGGAGGCCGCGATGACGGCCCATCCCGCTATCCAACAAGACTAGGAGCCGGATCAGTCCCGTTTTCCCGCGCCTTGACCCACGGCCTCGTCCGCGTGGCGCTCCCGTCCGTGTGCGTGGGGATCGTGTGGCGCTCCCGTCCGCGTGCGTGGCGACCGTGTGGCGCTCCCGTCCGCGTGCGTGGGGACCACAGCGTCCAGGCCGCGCCGGGTTCTCACGGCGCCGACGCGGCGGGACGTGGTACGGTGAACGCGGCGCCGCCGTACGGCGGTCAGCTCGAGAGGCCGCTCGGGGTGAAGGCTCCGTTGACGCCGAGGAAGACGATCAGGGCGATGCCGGCGATCAGCAGCACGACGTTGATGCCGATGGCGATCCAGCACCACTTCAGCAGGGAGCGGGCCCGCTGGGGCTCGGTGTCGACCTTGCCGAGGGCGATGCCGGCGAGGATGGCGCCGGCGAGCCCGCCGAGGGACACGTAGCAGCTCAGCGCCAGAATAATGCTGATCACCAGCGCGACGATCGCGTGGGTGCGCGGGCCCTGGCTGCCGTACTGCGGCGGCGGGCCGTACGGCTGCTGGTAGCCGTAGCCCGGCTGGGCGTAGCCGCCGTACTGCGGGTCGTAGCCCTGGCCGTACCCGCCCTGGTCCGGCGGCTGGCCGTACCCGGGCTGGCCGTAGCCCGGCTGGCCGTACCCGGGCTGGTCCTGGGGCTGCCCGTGGCCCGGCTGGCCGTAGCCGCCCTGGCCCTGGTCGGGCGGCTGGTTGTAGCTCGGCTGGCCGTAGCCGGGCTGGCCGTAGGGCTGCTGGCCGTGCTGGTACTGACCGCCGTAGGGATCCTGGTGGCCGTACTGGCCGCCGTACGCGTCCTGCGGGGTCTGGGGGTGCCAGCCGTGGTGCTCCGGGGTGCCGCTGCTCACGATCTTCTCATTTCCTGGCCGTCCGAGCGGATCTACAAATACCACGACGGCACACGCGCAAGGGGGAGGATCAGCTTACGTCGGCGACCCCGGTGATGCGATGAAGCGCGAAACGGTGGACGGCGGCGCGGGTCTCGTCGTACGCGGTGAGGTAGCCGCCCTCCATGCGCGCGGGTTCCAGGATGCGGCTGGTGGCCTGCCCCTGCGCGTCGAGATAGCCGATCCACACCCGCGCGCCCTGCCTGATCGCCTCCTGCAGCGCGGTGATCGTGCTGGACGACGGCGAGCGCGGCACCTGACCATCCGGCTCGGGCACCGGCCGCCGCCGGGCCCGGTGCGCCTCGTCGCCCGCCCGGACGGCGCGCACGGCCGCCGCCACCACGTCGGTGTCCAGGCCGAGCGCCCCGGGGGCGGGGCGTGCGGCGGGCGGGCGTTCGGTGCGCTTGGCGTCGGCCCGGGACACCAGCACGTCGCCGTCGGACGACTCGGCCACCGGCGCGTACCCGAGGGCGCGCAGCGTGTCCACGACCACCGTGCGGGAGTTGCGCGAGGCCACCACGGTCGGCGCGAGGCGGCGCAGCCGCAGCGGCGAGGCCCGCCGGTCGGCCATCACCTCGTCAAGGACCGCCGGGTCGTCGCACCGCACGTACGCGCCGGCCGTGCCGACCCGGACGCGTCCGTGCCGCCGGGCGACGTCGGTCACCAGGTAGCGCAGCGGCTGCGGCACCGGCGTGGTGGAGTGTTTCTCCAGCATGGCCAGCAGCTCGTCGGCGCTGGACCCGGCGTCCAGGGCCCGCCGGATCGACCCCTCGGCGAACCGGTACACCGTCGCGCCGCCCTTGGACTCGATGTCGGCGGCCAGGGCCAGCCACCGCCCGAGGTCGCTGGTGAGCGGCCCCGGCGCCACCGCGGTCAGGTCGGCCTGCAGCACCACGTGGTCGACCGGCTCGGGCAGCAGGGGCGCCAGCACGAGGGCCGCCTCGCCGGAGGACCCGGGGAGCAGGGCGCGGCCGAAGGCGGACAACGTGCCGAGGCCGGTGACGCCGAGCTGCTCGGCCTCGCGCAGGGTGAAGGCGACGAGCTGGTCCCGGTACGCGGCGCGGCGGCGCGGCTGCTCGTACGCCAGCCGCTCGTGGACCGACTCGGGGGCCGGGGCGAGGCCCGGCGGGGCGGAGGCGAGCACGCGCAGGGTGCGCAGGCGCACCTCGGCCGCCACCGGGCGGCGCAGCTCGGGGTGCAGGACGTTCAGCAGGCGCTCGCGGTCGTCCCGCTCGCCGACCAGGCCGGGGACGCGCTCGCTGGTCAGCCAGGACGACGCGAGCGCCTCCCAGCGGTCCTCGGTGGCGCGCACCCGCCACACGTCGTAGGCGGTCGTGGGGGTCCACTCGCCGTCGGCCTGGCCGGTGGCGGCGATCAGGCCCGCGCCGTGGGCGACCTCGATGACCAGGGCGGCGGTCCACTCGGGCAGGTCGAGCACCTGGGCCGTGCGTTTCAGGTCGCGCACCGCGAGGCCGCCGGTGCGCAGCATCCCCGGCGGGTCGACGCCCCAGTGCTCGCAGAGCTCCTCCACCGTGCGGGTGAACGTGAACGCCTGCCCGGCGGCGGTGCGGTCGGCGAGCCGCTGGTCGCGGTCCGCGCCGGTCAGCGCCGGTGCCCACGGGCTGAGGTCGCGGTGCACCCGGCCGCCGCGCAGCACCAGGCCGACCTCGCGGGGCAGCGCCACGCTCTCGTCGCCGGTGGCGCCGAGCAGGCCGCGGGCCAGGAGCTGCTCGATGGGGGACTGGGCGGTGGCGAGGGTCACCTCGCGCCTGGCGTTGGGGACGCGGCCGGTGGGCGGGCCCCAGGTCAGCTCCTCAAGGGCGGCCCTGGCCTGGGGGCCGACGTCGGCCAGCAACCTTTCCACGACCCCGCCCTCGGCCAGGGCCTCCGCGAGCCGTTCGACGACGCCGGCCTCCGCGCCGGGGCTGTGCTCGTGGCCGTGCACGGCGTCCAGCAGGCCGGTGAGGCGGTCCGGCGGGTGGTGGCGGAAGACGTCGGCGGCGGGTGGGCCGAGGCCGGCGGGGCTGTCCGAGACGTCGCGGACGCCGGGGGCGACGCGCAGGCCCTGGTCGTCGCCGTAGGCCAGCGCGGCCGTCTTGAGTGCCTCCACGGCGCGGCGCAGGGCCTCGTCCAGGCGCGGGGTCTCGCCCGGGGGGACGGAGCGGGCCACGGCGGCGCGCAGAGCGGTGTACGGCAGGGCGGGGCCGTCGTCCTCGGTCAGCACGACGAGGGTCTCGATCACGGCGAGGGTGAAGCGGTCGAGGCGGTCCAGGGCCCTGCTGGTGGCGGAGGGGCCGGCGGCCCGGATGGCGAGGCCGTCCACATGGGCGGGCACGGGAGTGATCAGCTCGGGGCGGGTGGACACCAGGGCGCGCAGCCGGTCGTCGGGCAGGCCGCGCAGCCACTCAGCGAACTCGGTGTTCACCACGCACCACCGAACCCCCTGTCAGCCGTCACCGCGTGCCCGTTCCACACCGTGGGATCCACTCCATCGTAGGAGGCGAGAGCGGATGGCACGGCGCTGGAGGGATCAACTCCATGTGAACTCCCTCATTCCTGACATCTCACCAATGGCCTTAGTGGAGGGCCATTACCTCCGTAAAACCCGCCATTCATCCGAAGGGATGCGGGGGGCCTGCGGCTGGGGCAGTATGACGAGAGTGATCGAGCGCGCCGACCAGCTCGTCCTGGAGTACGTCAGCAAAGTGGCCGACGCCGCCCACGGCGTGCTGCGCACCGAACAGCGGCTTGACTTCGTCCGCCGGCTGCGTGACCGCATCGAGGAGGAACGGCGCGGCAGCGACGACCCCGCCACCGTGCGGAAGGTGCTCGGCCGCTTCGGCGACCCCGCCGTCCTGCTGCGCCGCGAGATCGAACGCCTCACCGCCGCCGGCCAGCCCCTCGCCGCCCGGCCCGCCTCCGCCCGCTCCACCCGCACGTCCGGCCCGATGACCGGCGCCGGGTCCGGACGCGTGCCCGGCTCCACCGGCCTCTCCGCGACGCCGCCGGCTCCCGGCGGCGGGGGCCCGGCTCAGGCCGGCGGGCCGCCGCCTACGGATGCCGCTCCCCCGGCCGACGGCCCGGGCGGCGTGACCCCGGGGGCGGCGGGTGAGGTGTCCGAGGCCGACTTCGACGACTCGGCCACGCAGGTGCTGCCCGTGGTCGGCGACGCCGCGCCCGACGAGCCGGTCACCGCCGTGCAGCCTCCTGTGCCGCCCGTCGAGCCGGCCGTCGAGCCCGCCGCGTCCGGTGTCCGGTCAGAGGAACCCTCAGGGCCGGACGGGCCCGGCACGCGGATGCGGGCGGGGCGGGCGCCGTTGAAGGGCACCTGGGGGGCGCCGCCGGCGAGTATGCGCAGGGCGCCCTCCTCGGGTGCGGCACGCAAGCCGTTGCCGCCGTCGGCGCCCCGGATGGCGCGGGGCGCCACCCGGGGGCCGGTGGCGTCAGGGCGGCCGTTGGGGGAGCGGTTGCGGCGGGCCACCGGGGCTGCGGACGGGCGGGACGTGGGAACGGTGCTGCGGAATGAGCGGCGGGAGGTGGCGGGGATGGCACTGCTGCTTCTGGCGGGGTTGTTGATTCCGTTCCCGTTGCCTTACGTTGCGATTTTTCCGTTCCCGGTGTTGGTCTGGGCCGTCGGGGCGCTGACCGTGCTGGCGTCGCACGGGTGGATGTTCAAGGATCGGCTCACCGGATTGGCGGCGCCGATCCTCGCTTATGTGGTCGGCGGGGTCGTGCTCGGCGCGCTCAGGTCGCCCGAGGAGGAAGGCAACGCGCTGGAGGCGTTCACCGCGTCGTTCTTCCACGTCAGCGGGCTGATGTTCATGTTCGGCGCGGCCGGTGGCGTGGCGTGGCTCGGGTACCGGCTGCTCAACCCGCCACCTCCGCCACCCCGGCGGTCGTCGCCGCCCGGGCTGGTGCGCTGAGCAGGCCCAGCGACAGGCGCACCCAGGACGCCACGAACCGGTCAGGATCGGCGTGGCCCGGCATGTCGCTCACGGTGTCCTGGAACAGGCGGTAGTGCACGACCGCGCCGCCGAGCACGGCACCGATGGCCGGCCAGTCGACGTCGGCCTCGGCGTACTCCGGCTGCGCGCGGAACCACGTGGTGATCGCGTCGAACATCGGCTGGAGCAAGCCCTCGCGCACGAGGACGACCAGCTCGGGGAACTGGCTGAGGTCGCGGAAGAACACGCGCGTGAGCTGGCCTTCCTCACGCACCTTGGCGAGACCCGCGCGGCAGATGTGCGCGAGCCGCTCCTCCAGCGGCACGGGCGCGCCGAGCGCGCTCGCCTCCGCCAGCGCGTCCGCGATGTGCGTGCGGGTGCGCGCGGCGTGCTCGCCCACCGCGGTGGCCAGGACCTCGTACTTGGACCGGAAGTGCCGGTAGAGCCCGCCCGCCCCCGGGGAGAGCCCGGCGGCGGCCTCGATCTCGGCGACGGAGGTCGCCGCGTACCCTCGCTCGGCGAACAGTCGCAAGGACTCGCCGACGATGCGATCGCGCGTGGATCTGGTCATGTCGCTCCACACCTTCCTCGGCCGGTGAGCGCCCCGAGATAAGTGACCCCTTTCTTTGGTGCACTCAGGTTCCCATACGAGGACTGGGGTGCGCGCGGCCCTCGGCTGTTTGGCATCCTGCAATGGTGTGCTCGGTAGGATTCGATCTCGATCTGACGCTGGCGGACACCCGCGCGGGGATCGCGGCGGTGTACGACGAGGTGGCGTCCCGGCTCGGCGTGCGCATCGACAGCGCCGAGGTGGTGAGCAGGCTGGGCCCGCCGCTTGAGCAGGAGCTGGCCCGCTGGCTGCCCGAGGAGGACGTCCCGGAGGCGGCGGCGCTGTACCGCTCTCTCTACGGGGAGGTCGCCGTGCCGCGGACGACGCTCATGCCGGGTGCGGCGGAGGCGGTGGCCGAGGTGCGCCGCCACGGCGGCCGGATCATCGTGGTGACGGGCAAGAACGGCGTCTCCGCGCGCGAAACGGTCGATTTCCTGCGGCTGGATGTGGACGAAGTAGCGGGTTCAGTGTTCGGAGCGGCTAAAGGGGCCGCCATCGCGCAATTCGGGGCCGCCGCCTATGTCGGGGATCACGTGGCCGATATCGCGGCGGCGCGGGCGGGCGGCGCGGTCAGTGTGACGGTCACCACCGGGGCCTACCCGCAGGAGGCGATGCGGGCCCATGGAGCCGACGTCATCCTGCGCGATCTGACAGAATTCGCCTCGTGGTTCTCGGCGTGGTGCGCCCAGGAAATCGGGGCCGTTTCGACGGTCATCTGACGTCCCGGGTGGGCATAACCTACATCCATTACCATTCATGACAGTCTGAACGAGGTCACCCCTGTGCCTACTGGCAAGGTCAAGTGGTACGACGCTGACAAGGGCTTCGGATTCCTCACCCGCGACGACGGCGGTGAGGTGTTCGTGCACTCCTCGGCGCTCCCCAAGGGCGTCGAGGCGCTCAAGCCCGGTCAGAAGGTCGAGTTCGGTGTGGCCGAGGGTCGCCGTGGCCAGCAGGCGCTGTCGGTCCGTGTGCTTGAGCAGCCCCCGACGCTCGCCAAGACCGTGAAACCCAAGGGCAAGCGCAAGAAGCCGGACGAACTCGTCGTCATCGTCGAAGACCTGATCAAACTTCTGGACGACGTCTCCAACTCGTACCAGCGGGGCAAGCACCCTGATGCCGCCCACGCCAAGAAGATCGCGAGCGTCCTGCGGGCCGTCGCCGACGACATCGACGCCTGATCCTTCCCTCGCCCGGATGTGGCGGGGGATGATCAGCCGTATGGGTTGGTCAAGGGCTTGGTTGTTCCTGGCCGCGCGTGGCCGCCATCCGTCCCCGGCCGGTCACCTTCCGTCGCGTCCGGCGTCCCGGACGGCCCGGCGTCCGGTGCCGGGCCCTCCGGCTCCCGCGGCGGCCCGGTGCCGTCCGGTTCGTCCCGTCCCTCCGCCCGTGCGGGGACCACGGCCGTGGTGCGGGCCGCGGCGCGCAGCCGTTCCCTGGCGGCGCGCAGCCGGCGTCGGCGCGCGCTGACCAGGGCGACGAGCGCGACCACCATGGCGGCGGCGATCACCGCGAGGCCGGTCGGCCCGGCGGCGCGGCCGGACAGCAGCGACAGCAGCAGCCCGGCCAGCCCGCCGATCACCCAGGCGATCTGCAGCAGCGCCTCGACCACGCCGAACGTCGAGGAGCGCACCTCCTCGCCGATCTCCCGCTGCACGATGGCGTCCAGGGCCAGCTTGCCGACCTCCTGGGCGAACCCGGCCACGGCGGCGACGGTGACGGCCGGCCACAACGAGAAGAAGAACGCGCCCGCGACGGCGGTCGCCGTGGCGAGGCCGAGGGCGATGAGCACGATCACCTGCGGGGAGTGCCCGCGCACCCACGAGGCGACCACCGCGCCGAGCAGGCCGCCCGCCCCCGCCCCGGCCGCGAGGATCGCGATCAGCACCTGCTCGGACAGGCCGCTCTCGCGCAGATGCCCCTCCTGCACGAGGAACAGCAGGAAGAAGATTAAAAAGCCGGACAACACGCGGAGCGCGGCGTTCGCCCGCATCGCCTCGGTGACCACCGGGCCGAGCGTGAACAGCGTGCGCCAGCGCCGCTTCCCGCGTCCGCCCTCCGGTTCGCCCTCCTCACCGAGGTCGAGGTCGGGCGCGTCCACGTGCCGGGGCAGCCGCATGGCCGACACCCCGGCCGCCAGAAAGATGATCATGGTGCCGCGCAGCACCCACTCGCCGCCGATCCAGGCCGCGAGCCCGGCGCCCGCCGCGGCCGTCACCCCCACGGACACCAGCGAGAACAGCGCCACCCTGGCGTTCGCCGTCACCAGGCTGATGTCGGCGGGCAGCACGCTCGGCATGGTCGCGGCCCGCGACACGTTGTAGGCCTTGGACAACACGAGCACCGCGAGCGCGGCGGGGAACAGGGTGAGGCCGTCAGCGGGGCCGATGGCCGCCGCCATCGCCCAGCACAGCAGGCCCCGCGCGAACAGCGTGCCCGCCATCACGTAGCGGCGCCCGGAGCGGAAGCGGTCAAGGACCGGCCCCACGAACGGCGCGACCACGGTGAACGGCACCATCGTGATCAGCAGGTAGAGCGCCACCTGGCCGCGTGCCTGGTCCACCGGCAGGCCGAACAGCAGCGTGCCCGCCAGCGACACCGTGATCAGGGCGTCCCCGGCGCTCTGCGTGGCGGTGAGCTCGATCAGCCGCCCGAGCCCGGTGCGGCCGGCGCCCTGGGCGTGCGTGAGCCTGCGCGTGGCGTGGCCGACCCCCTTGCCGGCGCGCGCCACCCCCTTGGCGGTGACCTGCCCGGCCCGCGCCGTCCGGGTGGCCGCCGTACGGCTCGCGCGCAGCGTGCCGCGCCCGGCGCCCGCCACGGCGCGGCCGGCTCGCCGCGCCCGTTCCCAGCCGCCTCCCATCAGTCCCGCGTGGACGGCGTCCCACCCCTGGACCGGCCCATACTCCCTCCCCTCACGCTCGATTTCCCCGCCGTTGATCTCCCTGGTCCGGTCTGCCGCATCGGTTTACAGTCCTACCCCACCGATAGGCGTGATGTCCGCTCGTGACATGGGTGAGAATTGACAGTGTGAGTCGCACTCGTTCCCGCACCTTCGCCGTCGACCAAGCCTGTGCCGACGCCGTCGACCTCGCCCGTGCCGCGGCCGAGCAGATCGCCCGCGCCGGCGAGGTGGGCGAGCATCTCGGCTTCGTGAGCGAGGCCGAGCGCGTCGTCACCCACTACTTCGCCTGCCTCGACCGCGCGTACAGCGGCTGGCGCTGGGCCATCACCGTGGCCCGTGCCTCCCGCGCCCGCAACGTGACGGTCAGCGAGACGGTGCTGCTGCCCGGCACCGGCGCGCTGATGCCGCCCGCCTGGGTGCCGTGGAGCGAGCGGCTGCTGCCGGGCGACCTCGGCGTCGGCGACCTGCTGCCGACGTCCGACGACGACGACCGGCTCGCCCCGGGCTTCACCCAGACGGACGACGACCCCGACCACCAGATGCTCTTCGAGTACGGCCTCGGCCGGGCCCGGGTGCTCTCGGCCATCGGGCGTGACCGCGCCGTGCACCGCTGGCACGCCGGGGAGTCCGGCCCGCACACCCCGATCGCGCACGCCGCGCCCGCCCAGTGCTCCACCTGCGGCTTCTACTGGCCGCTCGCCGGGTCGCTGCGGCTCGGCTTCGGCGTCTGCGCCAACGAGTTCGCCCCCGACGACGGCAAGGTGGTGGCCGCCGACCATGGTTGTGGCGCCCACTCCGAGGCCGCGGTGGTGCAGGGCGGCGGCGAGGCGGCCACGCCGATCCTCGACGATCTCGGCTACGACCTGATGGACGACGGCGCACCGGCCGTAGGCTCGGTGCCCGATGAGGAGGACTCCGAGCCCCTCGGCCACGCCTGACCCTTCCGACCGGCGTGCCCCGTCCCGTGACCCGCGGGACGGGAGATCCCGCCTGTTCTCCGGCGACCCATCGCGTACCGTGCTCGCGACGGGTCTTCCCGACCTTTTGGACGTGACTGGTGACTGACACCTTTGGCACCGAACATCTGCGCACGACCGTCCTCGCCGCCTGGGCGGCCTCACCCGCGAGGTTCCGTGAGGACGCCAACGCCGAGGAGGACTTCGCGCTCGGCGGGTACCGCGACCGCCTGATCGTCGAGCTGGCGCAGAACGCCGCCGACGCCGCGCTGCGGGCCGGCGTGCCGGGGCGGCTCCGGCTGAGCCTGGCCGGCGGCGTGCTCACCGCCGCCAACACCGGGGCCCCGCTGGACGCCGCGGGCGTCGAGGGCCTGTCCACGCTGCGCGTGTCGGGCAAACGGGACGAGCACGGCGCGGCCGGGCGGTTCGGTGTGGGCTTCGCGGCCGTCGTGTCGGTCTGCGACGAGCCGACGATCGGCTCCCGGTCCACCGGCACGGTGCGCTGGTCGCGGGCGGAGACCGCCGCGCTGGCCGGGAAGGTGCCCGAGTTGTCCGGGGAGCTCGCCGAACGCGGCGGCCACGTGCCGATGTTGCGCCTGCCGTTCGAGGCCGACGCGGTGGACGTGCCCGAGGGTTTCGACACCGTCGTGCGGCTGCCGCTGCGCGACGAGGGCGTCGAGCAGGCCGTGCGCACCATGCTGGACGGCACCGGGCCCGCGCTGCCGCTGGCCATGCCCGCGCTCTCGTTGATCGAGATCGAGGTGGACGGCGTCTCGCGCGTGGTCACCGCCGAGGGCTGGCGGGTGGTCGAGGAGTCCGGCGGGTTCACCGCCGCGCAGGTCGCCGAGCTGTACGCCGACCGTCCCACCGAGGAGCGGGCCCGGCCGTACTGGCTGATCCGATGGGCCGTGCCCGAGGGCCTCGGGCGCCTGCCGAAGGACGTCGCCCCCGTGGTGCACGCCCCGACGCCGAGCGACGAGCCGCTGGACCTGCCCGCGCTGCTCATCGCGACGTTCCCCCTGACCACCGACCGGCGGCACGTCGCGCCCGGCCCGCTGACGACGTTCCTGGTGGAGCGGGCCGCCGAGGTGTACGTGCGGCTGCTCGGCACGCTGCCGAAGACGCCGGCCCTGCTCGACCTCGTGCCCGGCCTGATGGGCAAGGGCGAGCTGGACGCCGCGGTCCGCCGCGCCATCCTCCGCCTGCTGCCCGGCACGCCCCTGCTGCCCGCTCTGTCGCCTCCCGCCGACCCCGACCGGCCGTCCGCGGCGCCGCCGGAGCCCGGCGCGTCGTACGTGGTGGCCGGGCGGGAGGCGTCCGCGGTGGCCGGGTCCGCCGAGTTCCTCGACAAGATCGCCCACGCCGTGCCCGGGCTGCTGCCCGCCGGGTGGGCCTCGCGGCACCCCGCGCTCACCACCCTCGGCGTCACCCGGGTCGAGCTGGCCGACGTGATCGACATGCTGTCCGGGGACGCGGTGGACGACGTCCCGCCCGCCTGGTGGCGCGAGCTCTACGAGGTCGTGCCGGGTGACGACCGCGAGGCGCTCGGCGCGCTGCCCGTCCCCCTGGCCGACGGGCGCCTGGTGCGCGGGCCGCGCGGCACGCTGGTGCTCACCGACAGCTCGTCGCTGGACGCCGGGCTGCTCGGCCCGCTCGGGCTGCGCGTCGTGCACCCCGAGGCGGCCCACCCGCTGCTGCTGCGGCTCGGCGCCGCGGAGGCGACCCCGCGCAGCGTGCTTGACGACCCGCTCACCCGGGCCACCGTGTCCGAGTCGCTGGACACCGCCGACCCCGAGCCGGTCGCGCAGGCGGTGCTCGCCCTGGTGGACGCCGCCGGGCTGACCGCAGGCGAGGCGCCGTGGTTGTCGGCGCTGGCGCTGCGCGGCGCGGACGGCGAGCTGTACCCGGCGGGGGAGCTGCTGCTCGGCGGCGGGTCGCTGGCCGGGCTGATCGACCAGGACGTGCCGTTCGGCGTGGCCGCGCCCGACCTGGTCGAGCGGTACGGCAGCCGCGTGCTGGAGGCGGCGGGTGTGCTGGACGGCTTCGCCGTGGTCAACGACTCCGACGTGCTGCTCGACCCCGAGGAGTGCGACCACGACCTCGACGCGGAGGACGAGTGGCTGGAGGCGGTGCTCGACGTGCTGCCGGAGGCCTCGGTGCCGCCGGTCGCCCGCGAGTTCACCGCCGTCCGCGACCTTGAGTACGTCGCCGACTGGGCGTCCGCGCTGGCCCTGCTCACCCGGCCGCCGCTGCGCGCCGCCCTGCAGCCGCTGCGTGCCCTGGTGGACGGCGAGATCGCCGAGGCGCCGTCGTACACCGCGTGGTGGTTGTCCCGCCATCCCGTGCTGGACGGCCGGCGCCCCACGTCGCTGCGCGTGCCCGACGGCGACCCGCTGCTGTACGGCCTGTACGGCGACGCGCCGGCGGGGCTGGACGCCACCGCGCTCTCCATGATCGGGGTGCGCACCACGCTCGCCGACCTGCTCGCCGGACACGGCGGTCCCGACGAGCTGCTCGACCTGCTGGCCGATCCCTCGCTCGAGGTGGACCGCCCGCAACTGCGCGCGTTGTGGATCGCGCTGGCCGCCGTGGACCCGTCACGGGTGGCCCCGCCCACCGCGGTGCGGGCCGTGCAGCGCGGCGAGATCGTCGTCGCCGACGCCGAGGACGGCCACCCGATCGGCGGCAACGGCGGCCCGCTCCCCGAGGGGCTGACCGCCACCGGCGGCCCGGTCGTGGTGGAGGCACCGGACCTGCTGCCCGTGGTGGCGGGCCGGCCGCTCGTGCTCGCGCCGTCCGAACTGGCCGAGGCCCTGTCGGAGCTGCTGGACCTTCCGACGGCCGGCGAGGCCGCCGCCGGTGAGGTCACCTCGTCCGGCGAGGAGCGGCCGGTGCCCCCGCAGGTGCGGTCCCTGCTGCCCACGGCCCCGGCGACGTACGTGGAGCACACGGAGCTGACCGTCGACGGCGTGCGGGTGCCGTGGCGTTTCTACGAGGGCGCCGTGCACGCGAGCACCGTCGAGGGCCTGGCCCGCGGCCTCGCCTGGGCCACCGGCCAGTGGGGCGACCGCCTGGCCGTCGCCGCGCTGCTCCGCGACCCCGGCGCGGTGCCCGTGCTGCTGGCCGAGTCCGACCTGGACGCCTGAGACCCGGAGCGCGTCCGCCCGCCCGTCGCGCCGCCGGTCGCCCCCCAGGGGGACCGGCGGTCCGGCTCAGGGCTGGTCGCGCCGGATGGTCAGCCCCGCCGGGTCGCCGCTGTCCCCGGGACGGGCCTGTGTCTCGCTGATCGCGGCGGTCCCGGGCACGACGGGATCGCCCTCCTCGGGGTCGATCCCGCTCTCCCCGTGCCGGTCACGCCGCCACACGTACCAGCAGCCGAAGAGCCCCAGCCCGACCCCGGCCACGCACGTCCATATCCACCACAGGCGATCAGGGCCGGGCTGCACGATCAGCAGCACGACCAGAGCGACCGCCCACAGGCCGGTGCCCGCGAGGATGGTCGCCGCGTCGTTGGTCCTCAACGGCGCGAGATCCGGGGGGCGCGGCTCGTTCACGCCTCCACCCTAGGCGAGAACCCCCGGCGCGGTGCTCGCCGGGTCGTACCAGCTCGCGCCCGATTCGCGCTCATTGGGGCATCGGTGGGGCCGCAGGCTCCGAACCGCGCACAAGTTGGTCTCGATCGGACCACGGGGACGGACTGGGCCTTCACGACATCAGCCTCACCTGTCACTCTGCCCGCGTGAGCGAGATTACCTCCCCCTCTTCGCACCCCACGGGCCTTATGGGGTGGATTGACCGCTTTTTCGGAATCACTGAGCGTCAGTCGACACTGAGCCGTGAGATCCGCGGCGGCCTGGCCACGTTCTTCACCATGGCGTACATCGTGGTGCTCAACCCGCTGATCCTCGGCGGGGCCAAGGACGCCGACGGGCAGTTCCTCGGTGACGGCGGCGCCGCGAACTACGCCCTGATCGCCGCGGCCACCGCCCTGGTCGCCGGTGTGCTGACGATCCTCATGGGGTTCGTCGGCCGGGTGCCCTTCGCGCTGGCGGCGGGGCTCGGGCTCAACGCCTTCGTCGCCTTCGGCATCGCTCCTCTCATGTCGTGGGAGGACGCGATGGGCCTGATCGTGCTGGAAGGCATCGTGATCACGATCCTGGTGCTCACCGGGTTCCGCACCGCGGTGTTCCACGCGATCCCGATGCAGCTCAAGACGGCGATCAGCGTGGGCATCGGCCTGTTCATCGCGCTGATCGGCTTCGTCGACTCCGGTTTCGTCCGCAAGGCCGCGGGCACCCCGCTGGAACTCGGCATCGGCGGCGCGCTGACGAGCTGGCCCATCTTCGTGTTCGTCGTGGGCCTGCTGGTCACGGCGGTGCTGGTGGCCCGCAGGGTCAAGGGCGCCATCCTGATCGGCATCGTCGGCACGACCGTCCTGGCGATCATCGTCGAGGCCGTGGCCAAGGTGGGCTCGTCCATGGGCGGCAAGAACCCCCTCGGCTGGAACCTCGTCGTCCCCGTGTTCCCCGAGCGGATCGCCGGAGTCCCCGACCTCAGCCTGATCGGCCAGTTCAGCCTGTTCGGCTCCTTCACCAAGATCAGCGTGGTCCTCGCCGTCCTGCTGGTCTTCACCCTCCTGATCACCGACTTCTTCGACACCATGGGCACCATCGTCGGCGTCGGCGGCCAGGCGGGCCTGGTGGCATCCGACGGCACCCTCCCCCGCACCCGAGAGATCCTCCTGGTCGACTCGGTCGCCGCCGCGGCGGGTGGCGCCGCCGGCACCTCCTCCAACACCACCTACATCGAGTCGGCCGCCGGCGTCGGCGAAGGCGCCAGAACCGGCTTCGCCAGCATCATCACCGGCGTCCTGTTCCTCCTCGCCGTCTTCCTCTCCCCCCTGGTCGACATCGTCCCCTACGAGGCCGCCGCCCCCGCCCTCGTGATCGTCGGCTTCCTCATGATGACCGCCATCAGAGACATCGACTTCACCGACTACGAGATCGCCATCCCGGCGTTCCTCACCATCGTCCTGATGCCCTTCACGTACTCCATCTCCAACGGCATCGGCGCGGGTTTCATCACCTACGTCCTGATCAAGGCCATCAAGGGCAAAACCCGCGAGGTCCATCCCCTGATGTGGGTGGTGGCCGCCCTCTTCGTCGTCTACTTCGCCATGGGCCCCGTCAAGATCCTTCTGGGGCTTGCCTGACGCTGCTTGTGGGGCCGTCGCGATGACCTGAACAGTCACTCGCGACGGCCCACATCGCCTCAGCGCTCCCCGAACACCGCCCGGCCGAGGGGCGGAACGGTTCCGCAGGCGCGGAAGAACCACCGGGTCGCCGACCGCTTCAGAGGACTGCGGATGATCGCGGCGTTGGTGTTTCGGACAACGTCGCGGACGGTGCGGAACCCGTGGCGGAGCATGTCCGCCTCGTAGGCATGCAACGCCTGTGGCAACGGCTCCTCGCCGCGGTCGGCCGCGGTGAGCGCGGCGCAGAGTCGGTGCGCGTCGCGCAGCGCGGTGTTGCCGCCGAGTCCGCCGACCGGAGGCATGTGGTGGACGGCGTCTCCGAGTCCGGTGACGTTGCCCGTCTTCCACGGTCGGAGCGGTTCGGCGGCGCCGAACTCGGTCCGGTAGAGGGTGTCCGGGGTTGATTCCGTGAGCAACCGGCGCAGGTCGGGATGCCACCCGGCCGTCCGCTGGGCCAGCATCTTCCGTAGTGCGGCCGGGTCGGCCTGGGTTTTGGAGGTGACGTCGCCCGGAAGGGAGTCACGGTGTGCGATGAACGCCCACAACACGTAGTCGTCGTCATGTGAGTCCGCCAGCAGTTGCTCCGGCTCCAGTCCGAGCGCCCGTAACCGGTCGCCGAGCCTGGCGGTGATCGCTGCCGGATCTTCGCGCCTGCGGAAGATCGCGGTGAACAGGAAGTCCTGGTGTGGCCAGAAGACGTTCATTCCGGCGAGCAACTGCTTCGGCAGCCATCGTCGGTTCGCCTCGGCGAGGAGGAGTTTGCCGGCGACGGCCGTCGCCGGCAGTGTGGTGCGGCCGGCCGAGGGATGGAGTTGTGCCCACACCCGGGAGTTGGCGCCATCGGCCGCGACGAGCACGTCGGCGGTCGCGGTGGTGCCGTCAGCGAACTTCGCCGTGACCGTCCCATCGTCCAGCCGGGTGAAACCGGTGAACTCCTTGCCGAAGCGGACGACGTCCTCCAGGCCGGCCAGCAGCAGCTTGCGCAGTGTGACGCGGCTTACCGCGTGCCGGCCGGTCGTGGGGTCCAGCGGGTCCGAGACCCGGCCGTCCTGTCCGATGCGGACGAGCAGTCGCATCCGCTCGTCGAGGAAGCTGATCCCAGGCCCCGGGTCGCCCGCGCTGGCCACCAGCACCTCCCACAGCGCGGGCGGTAGACAGGCGTGCAGCGCGATACTCCCGGTCGGCTCGATGTTGAGCCGGAAGCCCTGGAGTCGAGAGTCGGGAGTGAGATCCCGTTCGTACACGGTGACGTTCACGCCGGCCTGCCTGAGGCCATGCGCCAAGCAGAGCCCGCCGACGCCGCCGCCGATGACGGCGACGTTCAAACGCCCAGGTGACATTGGTTCCCGCTTTCCGGTAAAGGGGCGCCTCTTCGCGATGCCCGTGCTGTCAGGCCGGCTCGGTCGTGTTCGCGAGTTCCGCGATCAGGCGGTCGTGCCAGGCCAGCTCCGTCTCCAGCCGCATCAGGGTGTAGTCGAAGGCGACGGCCTCCAACCTGGTCAGGTGCGGCTGGGCTGCGACGCGCAAGGTGCGCCAGAAGTGGAGTTGCGTGGCGTAGGCATCGCGGCGCTGCTGAATGGCCATGTGCAATTCGTCGGGACTGATCGCGCCGCCGTGGAGGAGGACCACCTGGATCGGGTCCGGCCGGAGCTTGGTGTCGGCGAGGACGGATCTGATCAGCGAGACCAGCTCGGTGCGGCCTTTGTCGGTGATGCCGTACACGGTGCGAGCAGGAAGGTTGCCTTCCTGCTCGGTGCGGACCACCTCGACGATGCCTTCGTCCGCCATCCGGCGCAGCGCACCGTACAACGATCCGGGCTTGACGTCTGCCCACAGCTCCACCCGGTCCATCTGCGCGGCGGCCCGGATCTTGTGCCCGTGCATGGGGCCGCCGTCGGCCAGGGCGCCGAGGATGAAAAGGCGTGTTGCTCGCATAGGAGTACTCAAACACGAGCATCTATTCAGGTCAAGCGAGAGTACTCAAAAGCGAGTAACGGCATCCTCGGTCACGCCGTCCGGGAGAGGAGTTGCCGCATGCGGTCTATCTCGATGCGCTGGTCGGAGTCGACGTGGCCGGCGAACCGGTCGATCTCCGGTTCCTCGCCGCCCTTGCCGGCGTAGAGCTGTTCCACCATTTTCAGGGCGCCCCTGTGGTGCTGGATCATGCCCTGGGAGAAGAGGCGGTCGAAGGCCGGGCCCTTGGCTTCTCCAGTTCGGTCATCTGTTCGTCGGTGAGCGTTCCCGGCATGAGGATGCCGTGGTCGTGACCCTTGTCCACGTTGGGGACCTGCTGGAGGCGGGTGCGGAGCCGGCGGAGCATCAGGTCGATCTCGTCCTGTTGTGAGGCTTCGATGCGTTCGGCGAACCGTGGGAGGTCCTTGCTGGTGCTGCGGCCGGGGACCAGGGCGGTCATGCGCAGGGCTTGGGAGTGGTGGCGGATCATGCCCTGCATGGGGTATGTGCGGCGCGCCGCGGCGACGGTCGCCTTCGACAGGTTCAACGCGCAGCACCAGCCCGCGCTGACGTGGCCGGCGAGCTTCAACTCGTGCGGGCCCACTTCGCGCGGGCGCTGCGCACCGGCACCGTGAGCGACGAGACCGCCGGCCACGTGCGCAAGTTCGTGGGCCGCGGGGAGCGGTTCGCGAGCGGGCCGCGGGCGCACGCCGCCGTGGCGCAGCTTCGGGCCGTCGCGGGCCGGCTCGACGCCTCCGTGCCCGGCCGGGCGACGCTGGTGGCGTCGCTCCACGACCTCGCCGACGCGCTCGACGGCCAGGGCGTGGCGGCGAAGAGCACGTCCCGGACCCCGTCCCTCACCTGTGAGGGGCGGGGTCCGGCCGTTGTGTCAGCCCATGGTGCAGGGGACGCCGTTCACGCTGATCCTCACCGGGACGGGCGGGGTGCCGGTGTAGGAGGCGGTGTAGCCGATCTGGATGGAGCCGCCGGGTGGGATGACGCGGTTCCACGGCATGCTGGTGGCGCTGATCTGGCTGCCTGACTGGCTCCAGGTGGCGGCCCAGCCCTGCATGAGACGAGGCCCGGAGCTCCCGTACTCGATGATCACGGACCAGCCGTCGATGGGGACCGTGCCGGTGTTGCGGATGGTGATCGTGGCGGTCAGGCCGTTGTACCAGACGGTCGCGCTGTAGGTGGCGTGACAGGAGATCCCGGTCGGGGTCGGGGTCGGGGTCGGGGTGGGGCGGGGAAGACCCTCGCGGGCCAGGGCGCTCAGCGGGGCCGAAGGGGAGCTGAGGTTGCCGGCGGCGTCCCGGGCGACCACGACGTAGGTGTAGCGGGTGCCGGTGACGAGGCCCGACTGGTAGAAGTGCAGCGGGGTCCTGTTGGGGAGGACCGTGCCGACCAGGAGCCAGGAGGTGGCGGTCTCGCGGTACACGTCGTACGCGGTGACGCCGACGTTGTCGGTGGACGGCTGCCAGCAGAACGACACGCCGGGGTAGTCGGCGAGACAGGGTTCCTGGAAGTTCGCGGGCTGCGACGGCGGGGTGACGTCACCCGGCGTGGGGGTGGGGGAGGCGGTCGGCACGACGCCGGTGGACGCGGTGACGGTGATCAGGCTGGACGGCGGGCTGGTGTTCCCCGCGGCGTCCCTGGCCACCACGTACATGGTGTACCGGCGGCCGTACACCCCGGAGAAGCCGCCTATGGTGCCGGTCGTGGTGGTCGCCTTGACGAAGCCGCTCTGTTCCAGCCGGTAGATGTCGTACCCGGTGACGCCGGTGTCGTCGGTGGACGCCGTCCAGCAGATCGAGGCGTACCCCATGGTCGATGTCGACCCCGGCGGGGCGGACGGCATGGGCGGCGGGCACGCCATCAGGTTGGTGGGCCGGCTGGGCGGTGAGGTGTCCACGGCCTGGGCCGCCAGCGCGGCAGGCACGATCGCGAGCCCCGAGGCGAGCAACGCCGCGGTGACCACAACCCTCCGTAACGACGACAAGCCGAATTTCATGATGCGCCTACCTTGTGATCCGTGCCGGCACGTGACTCCTCCGCCGATCGTGAATCGGTCCTGGAGCAGGAGTAAAGCGCCGGGCCGTGTCGCACGGAGTAAACGCTGGTCGGCTCTGAACGGTTCAGGCGCGGAAGGCGTACTCGTGGCGGTCGAAGTCCAGCGTCCAGGTGTAGCGGGAAAGGAAGGCGTGGGAGAGCAGGCCGTGGACCCGGATGCCGCCGAACGACGACCAGGGCGGCCGGCGGCCCGGGGTGGTGGCGACGAAGGGGTCGTCCATGGTCAGGGGGCCGAGGTGGACGGGGACCCCGGGGAGGAAGTGGGGGCGGGCGGTGGTGGCGCGGGGGACGCCCCATGACCGGTAGTGGGCGGCGGTCGTGTACAGGCAGGCCTGGCGCGGGGGCGTGCCGTCCTCGGCGTCGATGACGTAGACGAGGCCGGAGTCGATGAAGAAGTTGAGGTCCCGGCGGGCGCCGAACCCGCCCCGGGCGATCATGTAATGGTCGGCCCAGAGGAGGAAGGGCACCCGGGCCACCGGCTCACGGCCACCGAGCAGAGCGAGATGGGCGGCGGCGTGGCCGGGGGAGCGGCGGGGGGACAGCAGCAGCCGGCCGCCGGGGTGGTCGACGGTGCTGAGGAACCGTTGCAGCACATTGGTGCCGATGATCACCAGGTCCTGGCCGCCGCGCAGGGTGGGCATGGCCTCCACGGGCACGTCGGTCAAGGTGGCGTCGCCGACGGTCAGCCTGGCCGCCGTCCCGGTGTACACCTCGGTGCGTGTGGTGCCGTGGTAGTCCTTCCCGGCCGGGGTGAGCCGGATCCCGAGGGCACGGGCCCGCTCGGTGCCCATGACGAGGAACGTTCCCCCGGTGTCGATGTGGGCCACCAGCTCGTGCCCGTCGAGACGGGCCGGGACCGCGGGCAGATACGCCGCGAGCGGATGATCCGCGAACGGCACCGCGGTCGTACGCTCCAGCGTGACCGCCATCGGCCGCTCCACCCGCCCCCGCAGGTCGGCCGGCACACGCCGCGCCCCGCACCGCCGCACCACGTGCTCGTACGCCTCCCCTGCCCGATCCAGGTGCAGCAGGGCGTGCGCCACCACCTCGTCCAGCCTCCTGCCCGGCCGCTCCAGCGTCCCGTACCGCCCGAGCGCCCGCTCGTACTCCCCTTGTACGCAGAGCGCCAGGACCTCAAGCTCTCCGAGCCCGGCCTCCGCCGCGAGCCGTCCCGCCGCGTCGGCGTCCCCGCGGCGCCAAGCCCGCCACGCCGGGGCCGGCAACGGCCTCACCGCCCGTCCTCCGCCACCCGGTCGGCGTTGACCATGAGATCACGCGTCGCGGCGATGACGGCGAGCAACGGCACCAAAGCATGCGAGGCCAGCTCGTACTCCCCCCGCCGCCGCTGCACGATCAGCCCCGCACCCTGCAACTCGCGCAGATGGTGATACAGATGCCCGGTCGACGTCTCCCCCAGCGCCTCCTGCAGTTCCCCCCGCCCCCGGGGCCGCTCGGCCAGCACGATCAGCAACGCCAGCCGCGCGGCACTCCCGAGACACTCCAGCATCGCGGCGGCACCCACCTGATCGGTCCCCACCAGGTCCCCCACCTGGTGCTCCTTGGCCCAGAGATACTCCCGCCCGTCGAACCCCACCGCCCCCACGTAAACGACCCGCCCGGAAGCCCCGGCGCCACCCACCCCCTCTCGCACCCCCTCCAGCAACCGAAGAGCCCCCTCGCTCCCGAGCCGCCCCACGCCGCCGTCCGTGAGCGGCTCCGGCGGTGCGGTGGCTTCGCGTCGTTCTGAGGGTGGGCCGCCGGGCGCTCCCGGGACATCCGGTACCGAGGACCCCGCTTCGAGTTGTTCCACCCGGCGTTCCAAGGCCGCGAGCCGGTCCTCCAGCGAGCCCATCACCCACCACCCCGTTCTCCGTTGTTACGAAATTCCGGACCAACGTACAAACGGGGTGGGTGCCGGGTCAACAGGAGCCGGCGGGTGAATGTTCCGCCCTCCCCGAGGGCGCCGGCGGGGAGGGCGTGGGGTCAGGAGGAGAGCGCGTCCCTGTGGGTGCGGGCGAGGGTGAGGAGGTGGTCCACGGGCCACTGGTCGTAGGCGTGGGTGCCGTAGTAGGCGGCCAGGGTGCGGCCGTCCGGGGCGATGAGGAGGTCGGCGGGGAGGCCGAGGCGGCCGCCGGGCTGCCTGCGGGACGGGAGGGGGCGGCGGCCGCGCAGCACCGGGCCCAGGTCGCGCAGTACGGCGCGGAGGATGGTGCCGTAGACCCGGGGGTCCAGCAGGGCCCGGGGGGCGGACTCGACGCCGAACTCCGCGTACAGCTTCTTGCCGGGGTCGGCGACGACGGCGAACGGCAGGTCGTCCACGTGCGGCAGCAGTTCCTCGGCGGGGGAGTGGAACATCACGACCTCCCGCACCCCCGCCGCCGCGATCTCCTCGTGCCGGGCCGCCACCGTGCGCAGGTGCAGGTTGCACACCGGGCATCCCGCGAACCGCCGGAACTGCAGATGGGTCAGCCACCCGGCCTCCGGCACCGGCACCGCCTCCCCGGTGACCGTCCGCAGTTCCCGCTCCCCGATCACATCCCCGGCCGCGAGGCGCTTCCCGCGGCCGTTCCTGGACTCCCGCCCTCTGGTCCCCCTGCCTGCGGCGATGTCGTCCTCGGACTCCCGTTCCGTGGTCACGTCTGATGTGACGCGATTCCCCCGATTGTTCATGGACATGAGCCCTCCGCTCGTAAGCGTGCGATGTACGCTTACGAGCACGCTATGAGCGTATGGTGTACGCTGTCAACCCGTGCCACGTCCGCGTTCGCTCTCGACAAGCGCGCTCGCCGTCGCCGCGTTGACCGTCATCGACCGGGACGGCCTCGGGGCCCTGTCCATGCGTGCGGTGGCGGCCGAGCTGGGCATGGCGACGATGTCGCTCTACCGGTACGTCACCGACCGGGAGCAGCTCGAAGGGCTGGTCGTGGATCTCGTGCTGTCCGAGGTGGACATCGAGCCGCCGCCGGGCCTCCAGTGGCGTGAGCAGGTGACGGTGATGGTGGACCGGGTCAGGACGGCGGTCGGCGGCCACCCTGAGGTCGTTCCGCTGACCATGACGCACCGGCACACCTCGGTGAGCTTGCTGCGCTGGACCGAGGCGCTGTTGCGCGTGCTCACGCAGGCGGGGTTCGCGGGCGAGCGGCGGGTGCTGGCCCTGCGGGCCGTGCTCTCCCACACCGTGGGGTCGCTGCAGCTCCAGTACCTCGGCCCCCTGGCCGGCGCCGGCACCGCCTCCATGGCGGCGCTCTCGCCCGGGGACTACCCCCTCCTCGCCGAGACGGCCCGCACGGCCCGCCGGGTGCCGCCGGACGAGGAGTTCCAGCACGGCATGGCCGCGCTGCTGTCCGGTCTCACCCCGTAAGCCGGAAAAACGGATTGCCGTCCCGCGGACGCATCGCCTAGCGTCGAGGGTCCTCCTTGACCCCCTTGCCGGGTTCGTCATGCCGATTCACTCCGGGCACCGATCGGACGGTAACGATGTTCGGCCTCGACCTGTACCGGCGTTTCCCGGTACTCGCCATCCGTGACTTCCGGCTCCTGCTGGCCGACCGGCTGCTCGCGCCGGGTGCCGTGGCGTTCTCGCTGGTCGGGGTGTCGTTCGCGGTGCTCGATCTCACGGGATCCACGGCCGACCTGTCGTACGTGCTGGCCGCGCAGATCGCCCCGTCGCTGATCTTCACGCTGATCTCCGGGGTGTTCGCGGACCGTTTCCCGCCGCAGCGGGTGATCATCGCGGCGAACGTGCTGATCGCCGTCAGCGAGGGCGCACTCGGTCTCCTGGTGGTGACCGGCCACGCCGTGTTGTGGCACATGATCGTGCTGGAGGCGCTCACCGGCATCGGCATGGCGGCGTTCTGGCCGGCGTCGCAGGCGCTGCTGCCGCGCATCGTGCCGGACGACCTGCTCCAGGAGGCCAACGCCCTCAGCAGGCTCGCCATGAACATCGCGCAGATGGGCGGGGCCGCGGTGGCGGGCCTGGTGGTGGCCGCGGTGGGGCCGGGCTGGGCGATGACGGTGTGCGGCGTCGGCCTGCTCGGCACCGTCCCGCTGCTGCTGGCCATCCGGGCGGGCGCCGGCGAGCGGGTGCCGGGCACGGGCATGATCAGGGAACTGCGGGACGGCTGGTCGGAGTTCGTCAGTCACACCTGGTTGTGGGCGATCGTCGCGCAGTTCGCCGTGGTGCTGATGGCCTGGTACGGCGGCTTCCAGGTGCTCGGCCCCGCCGTCGCCAAGGCCCATCTCGGCGGCCCGGCCGCCTGGGGCCTGATCATGGCGGCGGAGGCGGCGGGCCTGATCCTCGGTGGCCTGCTGTCCTTGTGGTTCACGCCGCGGCGGCCGATGCTGTTCGTGGTGTGCATCGGCGGAATCATGGCTCTCTCGCCGCTCTCGCTGGCGATGCGCTGGCCTTTGGTGGTGATCTGTGGCTCCACGGTGATTCTCGGCGTCATGATGGAGATCATGGTGGTGCAGTGGAGTGTGGCGCTGGTCCGCAACATCCCCCAGCAGAAGCTGGCCCGGGTCTCCGCCTACGACGCCCTCGGCTCGGTGGTCGCCATGCCGCTCGGGGCGTTGGTCGCCGGCCCGCTGGCCGGCCGCATCGGGCTCTCGGCCACGCAGTACGGCGCGGCCGGGCTGATGGTGCTCGCCGCGGCATTCACCCTGCTTTCCCGGGAAGTACGTACGATGCGATCCCCCGAGGCGGCCGGCGAGGGCCTCACCCCTGCTCCGGCCGTGAAATGACCCCGCGACCCCGGAATCACGACGTGGCTCATATAGTTAGCAAAGGTAATGACTCATGCTAACGAATCCCAAGATCGCACGCCGCTCGGACCTGCGCAGCGACGCCGGGCTGGCCTCGGCTCTGCGCGTGTCGCTGGCACGCCTGAGCAGACGTCTGCGCCGGCAGGCCGGAGCCAGCACGCTGACGCCCACCCAGCTCGCGACGCTCGCGGCCGTCGAGCGGCATTCCGGAATAACCCCTGGCGAGCTCGCCGAGCACGAAAAGATGCAGCCTCCTTCGATGACCAGGGTGATCGCCGCCCTGGAGGAACGGGGACTGCTCGCGCGCACGCCGCACACGACCGACCGCCGGCAGGTGACCGTGACCGTGACCGAGCCCGGTCACGCCCTCCTGGCCCAGGAGCGCCGCAGCAAGGAGGTGTGGCTCGTCCACCGGCTGAAGGAACTGACGCCGGAGGAACGGGCGACGCTGCGGGCCGCGGCGCCGATCCTGGAAAAGCTCTCGCAGATGTGAGTCCTCCCCAGGGTGCGGACGGCGAGAAAGCCGACCCCCTCGAACCCACCGCCGGGCGCCGTGGGGGTGACGAGGCCCAGGCCGCGGAGCTCACCGAGGTGCAGGCGACCGAGACCCGGGGCGCGGGGCCGGTCGGGCAGACCGGGAACGGCATGTTCCGTTCGCTGCGCAACCACAACTACCGCCTGTTCGTCTCGGGCAGCGTGGTCTCCAACGTCGGCACCTGGATGCAGCGCACCGCGCAGGACTGGCTGGTGCTGGACCTCACCCACGGCAGCTCGGCCGCCCTCGGCCTCACCACCGCCCTGCAGTTCCTCCCCGTCGCCCTGTTCGGGTTGTGGGGCGGGGTGCTCGCCGATCGGTACTCCAAGCGTCCCCTGCTCATGGTGGCGCAGTCCCTCATGGGTGTGTTGTCCCTGACGCTCGGCCTGCTCACCGTCACCGGCCACGCGCAGGTGTGGCACGTCTACGTGATGGCCTTCCTGCTCGGCGCGGTCTCCTGCGTCGAGGTGCCCACCCGGCAGTCGTTCGTGGTCGAGATGGTGGGCCGCACCGACCTGCCCAACGCCATCGCGCTGAACAGCTCCACCTTCAACCTCGCCCGGGTCGTCGGCCCTGCCGTCGCCGGTGTGCTGATCTACGCGCTCGGCGGCACCGGCCCGATCTTCCTGCTGAACGCCGCGTCGTTCGCCGCGGTGATCGCGGGCCTGTCGCTGATGCGGAAGTCGGAGCTGCGCACCCCCGAGCGGGTCGCCCGCGCCAAGGGCCAGCTCCGTGAGGGCCTGCGCTACGTGTGGCGGCGTCCCGACCTGCTGATGCCGATCCTTGTGGTGGCCTTCGTCGCGATGTTCGCCACCAGTTTCACGATGAGCATCGCGGTCATGGCCAAGCAGGTGTTCGGCCAGGGAGCGTCGTCGTTCGGCGTGGCGTCCAGCGCGTTCGCGGTCGGCGCCCTCGGCGGCGCGTTGCTCGCCGCGCGGCGTGGCCGTCCCAGCCAGCGCTTCCTGATCGGCGGCGCCATCGCGTTCGGCGTCGCGGAGGTCGTCGCCGGGCTGGCGCCGGGTTACCTGTGGTTTCTGTTCCTGCTGGTCCCCGCGGGCGTCGCGATGATCACCACGAACACCACCGCGAACGCCACCGTGCAGCTCGCGGCGTCGCCGGAGATGCGCGGCCGGGTCATGGGAATCTATGTCCTGGTGTTCACCGGCGGAGCCCCGATCGGCGCGCCGCTGATCGGCTGGGTCGGCGAGCTGGCCGGGCCCCGCCTCGGCATGGTGATCTGCGGGGTCATGTGCCTCGCCGGGCTCGGCCTGGCGATGCTGCTCACCCGGTTCGCCGCGGGAAGGACGCAGGGTGCGGTTGTTCGTGGCGTTGTCACCTCCGCCGGAGGCGCTCACTGAGGTGAGCGGGGCCGTCGGCCGGCTCCGGGAGGGGTGGCCCGAGCTGCGGTGGACGGCCCCCGAGTTGTGGCACGTCACACTGGCCTTCCTCGGCGAGGTGCCCGAGGGGAAGCTGCCGTCGCTTTCGACCCGGCTGGCGCGGGCGGCGGGCCGGTACCCCCCGATGACGCTGGCGTTCGCGGCGGCCGGGGCTTTCCCCTCGGCGAAGCGGGCGAACGTCCTGTGGCTGGGCCTGCGCGGCGGCGACGCCACGCTCCCCAAGCTGGCCGCCTCGCTCGCCGCGGGCGCGCACCGGGCGGGTGCCAGGGAGCCCGAGCGCCGGCGGTTCCACCCCCACCTGACCCTCGGCCGGTCGCGGACCGGCCTGGACCTGCGGGAGCTGGTCGAGTCGCTCGCGGCCTTCGAGGGCACGCCCTGGCACGCGGGCAGGGTGCACCTCGTCCGCAGCCACCTCGGGCCGCACGTGCGGTACGAGACCGTGGATGCGTGGCCACTGGCCGGGCGCGGCTAGGCTCCACTGCGTGGACCGTCCCCGCCGCTGGCTGCTGCCGCTCGTGCTCGCGCTGCTGGTGCTCATCGTCGTCGCCGGCGCGCTGCTGCGCTGACGGCGGGGAGCCGCGGCTCCCCGCCGGGCACGCGTGTCCTACCAGGCGTACGCCTCCGGGGCGGTGCCGCCGGGGCCGGGGAAGATCTCGTCGAGCCGGTCGAGCGTCTTCTCGTCCAGCTCGATCTCCAGGGCACGCAGGCTGCCGTCGAGCTGCTCGACGGTGCGGGGGCCGATGATCGGCCCGGTCACGGCCCGCTGCCGCAGCAGCCAGGCGAGCGCGACGTTGGCCGGGTCCTCGCCCAGCTCGTCGCACAGCCCCTCGTACCGCTCGATCTTGTCGCGGTGCTTGTCCAGCTCGGCCAGCATGCGCTCCGACGCCGAACGGCCCTTGTCGATCTTGCGGAGCACGCCGCCGAGCAGGCCGCCGCCGAGCGGGCTCCACGGGATCACGCCGATCCCGTAGTCCTCGCAGGCGGGCAGCACTTCCAGCTCGACGGTCCGGGTCAGCAGGTTGTAGTGCGACTGCTCGGAGACCAGGCCGCCGAAGCCGCGCCGCTTCGCCGTCTCCTGCGCCTTGGTGACGTGCCACCCGGCGAAGTTGGACGAACCCACGTAGATGATCTTGCCCTGCTGGCGGAGGGTCTCCATGGCCTCCCAGATCTCGTCGAACGGGGTGTCCCTGTCGACGTGGTGCATCTGGTACAGGTCGATGTAGTCGGTCTGAAGCCGCTTCAGCGAGGCGTCGCAGGCGCGGCGGATGTTCAGCGCGGACAGCTTGTCGTCGTTCGGCCAGTCGCCCATCGCGCCGTACAGCTTGGTCGCGATGACGGTCCGCTCCCGGCGGCCGCCGCCCTGGGCGAACCAGCGCCCGATGATCTGCTCGGTGACCCCCTCGCCCTTCTTCCAGCCGTAGACGTTCGCCGTGTCGAAGAAATTGACGCCCAGCTCATGAGCCCTGTCCATGATCGTGAAGGAGTCCTCTTCCGAGGTCTCCGGCCCGAAGTTCATGGTGCCGAGGCACAGGCGGCTCACGGAGATGCCGGCGCGTCCGAGGTTCGTGTACTTCATGGACATCACCCTAGGAACCTGGAGTGCACTCCAGCCCAGCCCCCCCACGGACCTTTCACGCGAGACCGGCCCTATCCCAACTCCAGGCCGGATCCTTCACGTGCGGCGCGGCACGGCGTGGGGCGCACCGGGGCATGATGAGCAGGTGGGGAGTCTACGGGTGGTGCGCGTCCTGCGGGTTCTGGCGGTCCTGGCGCTGGTGACGGCGCCGGCCGCCCCGGCCGCCGCGGGGACGGCGGGACGCCTTGACACGGCGGGGAGCGCGGCTCGTCCGGCCGCGGCGGGGGGCACGGAGACGGCGGGGAGCGCGGCTGGTCCGGCCACGACGGGGGGAACGGCCGGGGCCGCGGGCCGGCCGGCGGCGGCCGAGCGGCTGGTGTTCCGGTTCAAGGATGCCCGCATCACCGAGTCCAGCGGGCTGGCCCTCTCGCCCGCGCACCCCGGTGTCTACTACACCCACAACGACAGCGGCGCGCAGCCGATGTTCTTCGCGGTCGGCGGCGACGGGCGCACCCGGGCGGCGTTCACCGTGGCCGGGGCGCAGGCCCGCGACTGGGAGGGCATGGCGGCCTCGGTGGACCCCGCGACCGGGCAGGGCGTGTTGTGGTTCGCCGACATCGGGGACAACCTCAACGGCGCCTGGGCCGACTACTCGATCTACAAGGTGCCCGAGCCGCGCACGCTGCGCGACGCCACCGTGCCGGCCACCCGGTACCGCGTCCGGTACAAGGACGGCGCACGCAACGCCGAGGGCATCATGGTGCACCCCCGCACCGGGCGGCTGTACGTGATCAGCAAGGAGTTCGCCGGGTCGGTCTACCAGGCGCCGGCACGGCTGCGCACCGACCGGGTCAACGTGCTGCGGCGGGTGGGCCCCGCGCCCATCATGGCCACCGACGCCGCCTACGCGCCCGACGGGTCGAGCTTCGTGATCCGCACCTACCTGTCCGCGTCGCTGTACCGGGCGCCCGGCGAGCTGATCGGCCGCGTCACCATGCCGTCCCTGCGGCAGGCCGAGTCGATCGCCTACACCCGCAACGGCAGGGCCCTGCTCACCGGCACCGAGGGCGTGAACAGCCCGGTGTACGAGGTGCCGCTGCCCGCGCAGGCGTCCCCGCGCAGGCTGACCGCCGAGCCGCCGCGCACCACCGCCCCGCCGACCCGCGCGGCGGGCGGGGCGTCGGCGCGCAACCCCGAGCAGGACGCGGACGGCGGCGTGCCCGGTTCGCTCATCGCCCTGTGGCTCGGCATCGCGCTGGGCGCGACGGGCATCATCGCGCTCATCGCCCGCCGCGCCCAGTGAGGCGGTCAGCCCCGGGTGGAGCCGGTACGCGGGCGTGGGGCACCCGCCGGGGGCGGCGGCACGGCCGGGGGCGGAAGCACGCCCGGGGCCGCCGGATGGGGGCCGGGCGAGGGCAGCGGGATGCCGAGGATGTCGCAGCCGCGGTGCGGGGGCCGCAGCTTCGGGCAGGGCCGGGTGCAGGCCACCGAGACCGAGTCGACGAAGTTGCCGTACGTCGGGCCGCCCACCGAGGACACCGACTCGATCGCGATGCGGGTGACCCGCTGGCCGCGCGGCACGCGGTACAGGCCGACGTAGTGGCCCCACTCGGTGCCGCCGTCCGCGATGTCCGGCGTGATCTGGCCGAGCGGGATCTGCGCCGTCGTGCCCCCCGGTGCGCCGATCCGCACCCGGATGACGTCCCTCTGCTCCTTGGTGGTGCTGCGCGCCCGGTGCGCCAGCCGCCACACGAGGATCGTGCGGGGCTGGGTCGCCACGTCCTGGTAGAGGGTGGATACCTGCGTGCCGTTCACCTCGGCGAACTGCCTGCCGGAGTCGGCGGGCACCTCCAGGCCGCCGTTGGCGCCCGCGTTGCCGGGGCCCCACAGCTCGATGACGCCGTCGGCGGAGGTGGTTCTCCAGTCGGGGACGTCGGTTCTCATGTTGCCCGGCCCGAGCAGGGGGCCGGGGGCCTCGAAGCCGCCGTTGCCGACCATGCAGGCGGGTCGCGGCTGGGAGACCGCGGCGGGGCGCGCTTGCGCGTCCGCGGGGCCGCCGAGGGCGAGGCCCGGCACGGCGGCCAGCGAGGCGGCGGCGCTGTGAAGGAGGACACGCTTCGGCAGTGATGCCCGAGCATGGCGATTGATCATGAAGTTCCCCTCGATCGGCGGATCGCCCCGGAGAGGGCCGGGGCGGGGCGCGCCGGAACACCAGTGCGGATCATGCTCGGCGTGCCGGACCGATCCATGCCCTGATCAAACGCGTGGCCGAAGGTCGGGGAAGAATCTTGGACGAGGCGGCCCCAGGCTTTTACCTGGGAGTTCTCCTATGTCCTGACGTGTCCATGCGCGGCGTGAACGGCTCGCCGCGCAGCGCCTGCTCGACCAGCTCCACCGCGCCGGCGAGCTGTACCAGCCGGGGACCCTCGCGGCGGTAGGTGGCGAGCACCGCCTCGATCGCGTGCGGCGGCAGGTGGTCCTTCAGGTCCGCCGCGGCGCCGCGGTAGCCGGTGCGTGCCGCCTCGACCATGGCGTTGACGTGGTGCCGCGCCATGCGGGCCAGCGCGAGCGGATGGCGGCGCAGCACGCCGTAGGCGCGGTAGTCGGGCGGCACCGCGTCGAGCAGCCAGGCCACGGCGGAGGCCTCCCAGTCCGGGCTGCCGGGCGGGCGGACCTCCGGCGGCCATCCGGGTGGCAGGTACACAAGAGAATCCTACCCGAATGTCTGTTCGATAGCCGGGTATCACTTCTGAGGTGATTTGTAGTTACCGGGGCGGCAGTGATAGGGCCGTGTGGCGCGCCCCGGGCAAAGCATGGGAGATTTCCCTTTGTGAGCAAGCGAATCGGGGTCGTCGGCGCGGGCATCGTGGGACTGGCGGTGGCGCGCGAACTGGCGGCGCGCGGCGCCGAGGTCACCGTGCTCGACAAGGAAGACCGCGTCGCCGCCCACCAGACCGGCCACAACAGCGGCGTCGTGCACGCGGGCATCTACTACACCCCCGGCTCGCTCAAGGCGCGGCTGTGCCGGGACGGCGTCGCGATGCTGCGGGAGTACTGCGCCGAGCACCACCTGCCGTACGAGGAGGTCGGCAAGCTCGTCATCGCCTCCACCTACGCCGAACGGGCCGGGCTGCGGCGCATCGCGGAACGGGCCAGGGAGAACGGCGTGCCGGGCATCGCCGAGCTGGACGCCATCGGGCTGCGCGAGGTCGAGCCGAACGCCGTCGGCGTCGCCGCCGTCCACTCCCCGCGCACCGCCATCGCGCACTTCCCCGCCGTCGCCCGCCGCCTCGCCCGCGACCTGACCGACCTCGGCGGCACCGTGCGGCTCGCGTCCCCGGTCCGCGCCGTACGCGAGACCGCGGGCGGTGTGCGGGTGCTGGCCGGCACCAGCCGGCTGACGTTCGACCGGCTGGTGTGCTGCGCGGGCCTGAGCTCCGACGACGTCGCCGCCATGGCGGGCCGGTCCGGGGACGTGCGCATCGTGCCGTTCCGCGGGGAGTACTACCGGCTGGCCGGCGCCGCCAAGGACCTCGTGCGCGGCCTCGTCTACCCGGTGCCCGACCCCCGGTACCCGTTCCTCGGCGTGCACCTGACCCGGCGCATCGACGGCGAGGTGCTGGCCGGGCCGAACGCCGTGCTGGCGCTGGCCCGCGAGGGCTACCGCTGGCGCGACGTGTCGCTGCGCGACCTGCGCGACATCGTGACCTGGCCCGGCACCCGGCGGCTGGCCGCCCGCCACTGGCGCACCGGGGTGGCCGAGGTGTACGGCTCGGTGGCCAAACGGGCGTTCGTGTCCGCCGTGCGGCGTTACGTGCCGTCCCTCACCGGGGCCGACCTCGTGCGGACCGAGGGCGGGGTGCGGGCCCAGGCCGTCGGGCGGGACGGGAGCCTGGTGGACGACTTCGTGGTGGACGTGCACGGGCCGGTCATCCTGGTGCGCAACGCGCCCTCACCTGCGGCCACGTCCAGCATGGCCATCGCGCGGCATATCGTGGGTTTTATACCCGCTTGAGGAAAACAGGGTCACTATAGATTCCGTGAGTGATGTGCCGGAAGCCCGCCTGTTGATCGTCGAGGACGACCCGAACATCCTGGAACTGCTCGCCGCCAGCCTGCGGTTCGCCGGGTTCGAGGTGACCCCCGCGTCCGGCGGGGCCGAGGCCGTCGCGGCGGCACAGCGCCACCGTCCCGACCTGATCGTGCTCGACGTCATGCTGCCCGACATGGACGGCTTCGACGTCGTACGGCGGCTGCGCGCCGGCGGCACCCGCACACCGGTGGTCTTCCTGACCGCGCGGGACGCCACCGAGGACAAGATCCGCGGGCTCACCCTCGGCGGGGACGACTACGTGACCAAGCCCTTCAGCCTGGAGGAGGTCGTGGCCCGCATCCGGGCCGTGCTGCGCCGCACCGCCGGCGGCCCGGCGGCCCCGCCGCCGCGGATGACGTTCGCCGACATCGAGCTGGACGAGGAGAGCCACGAGGTGTGGCGGCGCGGCACCGTGATCCCGCTGTCGCCGACCGAGTTCAAACTGCTGCGGTACTTCATGGCCAACGCCGGGCGGGTGTTGTCCAAGGCGCAGATCCTCGACCACGTCTGGGACTACGACTTCCGGGGGGACGCCGGCATCGTCGAGTCGTACGTCTCGGTGCTGCGCCGCAAGATCGACAACACGACGCCCCGCCTCATCCACACCCTGCGCGGCGTCGGCTATGTCCTGCGTACGCCACCGGTGACGTGATCGCCTCCCCGCGGCGGGCCTTCGGCGGGCGGCTGGTGCGGCGCACCCCGCTGCGGGTACAGCTCATCGCCGCCATGCTGGCCCTGGTGGCCATCGCGCTCGCCGGCATCGGGATCAGCAGCGTGTCCGTGCTGCGCGGATACCTGGTGGACCGGGTGGACCAGCAGCTCGGCATGTTCACCCGGGACTTCGGCCGGTTGCTGATCCGCGGCGGCGGCCCGGGGTCGCGCGTGCCGCCCAACGGGCTGATCCAGGTGCGCGGCCCGGACGGCAAGGTGCTCGCGACGCTGGCCGGCGTGGACGCCGAGAAACTGCCAGGCCCCACGCTGCCCGAACCCGGCGTCCGGGTCCTCGAGCCCGTGACGGTGCCCGCGGAGTCCGGCGGCGGGAGCTGGCGCACCCGGGTCGTCACGGTGAACGGCGAGGGCAGCGTGCTCATCGCCATCGACCTGTCCTCGGTGGACCAGATCACCACCCGCCTCGCCCTCACCGAACTGCTCGGCGGCGGCGTCGTGATGGTCGTCCTCGCGGTGCTCGGCGTGGTGATCGTGCGCCGGAGCCTGCGCCCCCTGGTGGAGATGGAGCACACCGCCGCCGCCATCGCCGCCGGCGACCTCGGCCGCCGCGTGCCCGACGCCGACCCCCGCACCGAGGTGGGCAGCCTCGCGACGTCGTTGAACGGCATGCTGGCCCAGATCGAGGCCGCCTTCCGCGCGCGAGAGGTCTCCGAGGCCGCCGCGAGGACCTCCGAGGAACGTATGCGCCGCTTCATCGCCGACGCCTCCCACGAGCTGCGCACCCCCCTGACGTCCATCCGGGGCTTCGCCGAGTTCTACCGCCAGAACCCCGCGGGCGACCCCGCGCGCCTGATGCGCCGGGTGGAGGACGCCGCCGCCCGCATGGGTGTCCTGGTGGAGGACCTCCTGCTGCTGGCCCGGCTGGACCAGCAGCGCCCCGTGTCCGTGCACCCGGTGGACCTCCTGGCCCTGGCCGCCGACGCCGTCCAGGACACCCGCATCCTCGCCCCCGACCGTGAGATCGCCCTGGAGTTCACCGGCGACGTGGCCCCCATCGTCCCCGGCGACGACCCCCGGCTCCGCCAGATCCTCGGCAACCTGCTGAGCAACGCCCTCACCCACACCCCCGCCGGCACCCCCATAACCGTCCGCCTGGGCACCACCGGGCCCGACGCGTTCCTGGAGGTGGAGGACAAAGGCCCCGGTCTGACCGCAGAAGAGGCGGCCCACGTCTTCGAACGCTTCTACCGCGCCGACCCCAGCCGGACCCGCACCACCGACACGCCGGGCACGGGCCTCGGCCTCGCCATCGTCGCCGCCCTCGCCGCGGCCCACGACGGCCGGGCCACCGTGCGCACCGCGCCCGGCGCCGGCGCGACGTTCCGGGTCACCCTTCCCCTGGCGCCCGACCTCCACCCCGAATAGCCGTCACGGGGCTGCGGGGAAACCCTCGTCGGGGAAGCCGCCGGAGGTCGTGCCGGCGGGGAGTTCGATCTGGTCGCCCTCGGTCAGGCCGGAACGGATCTCGACGTACCGGTCGCCGCGGACCCCCACCTCGACCGCGCGCCGCACGGTGGTGGAGCCGTCGCGCACCTGGACGGCGGCGGTGCCGCCGGGGCCGGTCCGCACCGCCTGGGCGGGGACGTACACCGCGTCACCGGCCTCGGCGACCGTCACCTGGACGGTGGCGGACTGGCCGAGCATGAGGCCCTTCGGCTGGGGGTCGAAGGCGATCAGAACGCCGTACTGGACGAGGCGGCCGGTCGTGGTGGCGGTGACGTCGATGTGGGTGACGGTGCCCTCGTACCTGGCGCCGAGACGGGTCGCCAGCGACACCGATGCGCGCTGGCCCAGCTTGAGCACGCCGACGTCGGTCTGGGAGAACATGGCCTTGACCTGGAGCTCGTCCAGGTTCCCCAGGGTGAGGAACGCCGCTCCGGCCGTGGCGGTGCTTCCCGCGGTCCCGGCCACGGTGAGGATCGTCCCCGCCACGGGCGCCTTGATGGTGACCCCGGCCAGCGCGTCCCGCGCGGACCGCAACGTCGACTGGGCCTCGGCGACCTCCGCCTCGGCCTGCGCCACCGTGGTGACGGCCTGCCCACCTGAGCGGCCCGCGCCCGCGAACCCGTGCCCACCCCGCGGCGGTCCCGGCCGCACGGTCGGCGCGGCGGAGGGCGGCGTACCGCCGGGACGGCACCCGGTGGGCGCGACCTTGGTCGGCTCCGGCGTCGCGGTGGGCGTGACGGGCGGAGTGCTCACCGTGGGGGCGGGACGCGGCGATCGCGTCCGGGTCGGTGAGGGGCCGGCCGTGGGGGAGGACGGCGAGACGGTCGGAGTGGGGGAGGACGGCGAGACGGTCGGAGTGGGGGATGTGGCCGGCTTGTGGCCCCAAGCGTGGCCGCCGGTCCGGGAAGGGGCCGCCGTGGTCTCACCGCGTCCCCGCCGGGTGGGGGTGGTCTCACGGGGTTCCCGCCGGGCGGGCGATCCCGGCACGGCGGCGTCCGGCCGTTCCACCCCCGCCGTACGTGCCGGCCTGCCCGTACGCGTCGGTGAGGGCTTCGCCGTACGGGACGGAGCGGCCGTACGGGACGGGGCCGCCGTACGGGACGGGGCCGCCGTACGGGACGGGGCCGCCGTACGGGACGGGGCCGCCGTACGGGACGGAGCGGCCGTACGGGACGGGGTCGGCGTGGGAGTGGCGGAAGGTCCCGGCTCGGCCGTCCCCGATGGGGAGGGGGACGGGCTGGGGGCCGCAGGGGCGGCGATCGGCTCCTCCAGGGCCGCGAGCTCGACCGATCGCGGCTCGATGGTGAACTCGACCGGCGGGGGCGTGCCGTCGCTCGCCGACGGTGTGGGGGTCGGATCCGGCCGCGCGGAGCCCGACGGCCGGGGACTCGGCGCACACGTCGGAGCGGCACCGGATGGGCGGCCTGGGGGAGCGGAACCGGTCGGCCGGCCGGCCGGGGCGCCGGTCCCGTTTCCGCTGCCACCCCCGTTCCCGGAGGTACCGCCCGATCCCGAAAGGGCGGATCCCGAACCGCCGCCGGACGGCACCCCCGCACCGCCGCCGGACGGCACCCCCGCACCGCCGCCGGACGGCAGCCCCGTGCCCCTGCCCGCCGCGATGTCGTCGCGTCTTTCCTCCGCCGCGGCGAGGGCGGCCTCGGCGGCGTCCACCGACTCGCGGGCCTCGGTGTCGTCGACGCGGGCGAGGACCTCGCCCTTGGCGACCTTCTCGCCGGCCTGGACGTACACCTTCTCCACCGTGCCGGACACCGAGAAGGACAGGTCGCGTACCCCGGTGTCCACGGTGGAGCCGGCGGCGGAGACCTCGCTGACCACCGTGCCACGGCGGGCCGCGGCCAGTTCGACGGGCGTCGCGGGGGGCTCGCCGCCGGCGTGGACCACCCCGGCGCCGGCCAGGACGACGGCCGCCAGCGCCAGCGCTCCGGTGCGTACGGCGGTCGGGACGGTGCTCAAGCTCATGGGGCTCATCTTGGTGACCGCATGTCACTCCCAGCTCAGGCGCGGCTGAGAGTTTCCTGTAAATGGCGGCGCGGCGGCGGGGGTTGTCAGGAAACCTTCAGGGACGGCGGAGGTTCGTCCAAGCGGGGTGGGCCAGGCTCTGGTGTCGTGAAGTTGTCGACGAAACGCAGGGCGCTGGTCGTGAACGGCGTGCTCGCGGTGCTGCTGGTCGGGGGCGCGGGTGTCGCGTTCGCCTCCCTGAGGGGAGGGGAGCCGGGGGAGGTCGTGCCACCGACGGCCCGGGTGACCCGGGGGAGCGTCATCGCGGCCGTGTCCGCGGCCGGCGCGGTGGAGAGCGCCAAGACCCGGGCGCTGACCTTCGGCGCCACGGGCACGGTCGAGAAGATCTACGTGGACGAGGGCGAGAAGGTCTCCAAGGGGCAGGTCCTCGCCCGCCTCGACGACACCGCCGCCCGTGAGGCCGTGGACGCCGCCCGCGCGAGCCTGGACGCGGCCGACGACGCGGACACCTCGACCGCGCAGGGCTACTCGCAGTACATCCAGGCGAGGAACGCTTACCGCGAGGCCGAGCGCACCCGGGACGGCACGGTCATCAAGGCGCCGTTCGCGGGGACCGTCACCGCGGTGAACGGCACGGTGGGCGGAAGCTCGTCCGGGTCGGGCGCGTCAGGAAGCGGCTCCGGCAGTGGCTCCGGCAGTGGCTCGGGAAGCGGGTCCGGCAGTGGCGCGGGCAGTGGCGCGGGCAGCGGCAGTGGCACGTCCTCCGGTGGTTTCATCGACATCGCCGACACCGGCAGGCTCCGGGTCGTCGGTGACTTCACCGAGTCCGACGTCACCAAGCTGAAGACCGGCCAGCCCGCCACCGTGACCTTCGACGCGCTGCCCGGCGTCTCCGCCTCCGGCAAGGTGACCCTCATCGACCCGGTCGCCCAGACCAGCGACAACGTCGTCCAGTACGCGGTGACCATCTCCCTCGGCGACGTCCCCAAGACCGTGCGCCTCGGCCAGACCACCAGCGTGCAGGTCGTCGTGGACAAGGCCGACGGCGTGCTCACCGTCCCCACCTCGGCCATCACCACCGCGGGCGGCCAGAACACCGTCACGGTCATCAGGAACGGGCAGCGGGTCCCGACCCGCGTCGAGGTCGGTGTCCGGGGCGACGGCACCACGGAGATCGTGTCAGGGCTCGACGAGGGCGACCAGGTGGTGCGCACCGCGGCGACCACGGGCGGCGGCCTGCAGAACGGCTTCCCCGGCGGCGGCTTCCCCGGTGGCGGCGGCATCCGCCTCGGCGGCAGGGGAGGCGGGGGATGACCGCCGTCATCCAGGACACCGCACCGGTGCTGGACGTGCGCGCCGTCACCAAGACGTACGGCACGGGCGACACCACGGTGCGCGCCCTGCGCGGCGTGTCCCTCACCGTGCGGCGCGGCGACTACGTGGCCATCATGGGGGCGTCCGGCTCGGGCAAGTCCACGCTGATGAACATCCTCGGCTGCCTGGACGTCCCCACCCGCGGCAGCTACCTGGTGGACGGCACCGACATCGGCGCGCTGGACGAACGGCAACTCGCCATCCTGCGCAACCGGAAGATCGGTTTCGTGTTCCAGTCGTTCAACCTGATCCCGAGGATGAGCGCCCTGGCCAACGTCGAGCTGCCCCTGGCGTACGGCGGGGTGGGCGCGGCCGTGCGGCGCCGCAGGGCCCTGGCGGCGCTCGGCCAGGTGGGGCTGTCCGACCGGGTGCACCACGAGCCGAACGAGTTGTCCGGCGGCCAGCAGCAGCGGGTCGCCATCGCGAGGGCCCTGGTCACCGCGCCGTCGCTGCTGCTGGCCGACGAGCCGACCGGCAACCTCGACACCCACTCCACCGCCGACGTGCTGCGCATCATGGACGGCCTGAGCGCCGACGGCCGCACCATCGTGCTCATCACCCACGAGGTGGACGTGGCCGCCCACGCCAAGCGCGTCGTCCGCCTGGTGGACGGCGAGGTGGTCGAGGACCGACGCCAGGCCGAGGTGGACGACCTGCCGCCGCGCCACCACCAGGACGGCCCCCGGTACGCCGGGGCGGAGCCCCGGCACTTCGGCGACGAGCCGGGGTACCCCGAAGGAGCGGCACGATGAACGCCCTGGAGGTCATGCGGTTCGCCCTGCGCGGCCTGACCGCCAACAAGATGCGCAGCGCGCTCACCACGCTCGGCATCCTCATCGGCGTCGCGGCGGTCATCCTGCTGGTCGCGGTGGGCGAGGGCACCTCGCGCACGATCCAGGAGAACATCCAGCGGCTCGGCTCCAACACGCTCACCGTGATGCAGTCCCTCTCCGGCAACGGACGGGGCGGCGGGGCGGGAGGCGCGGGCGGAGGGGCCTTCGCGGCGCAGGCCCCGCAGGGCACCGGCACCGGCCCGCGTACCCAGGCCAAGGATCTCAGCCTCGACGACGCCAGGGCGCTGGCGGACACCGCCAACGCCCCCTCGGTGCGCAGCGTCTCCCCGGTGGTCACCGCGCAGGCCCAGACCGTCACCTACGAGGGCGCGAGCCACACCGTCGGCCAGCTCGTCGGCACGTACCCGAGCTACTTCGAGGCGTCCAACAAGCCGGTCGCCAAGGGGTCGTACTTCTTCAACGACGACGTGCTGAGCGCCCGCAAGGTCGTCGTGATCGGCCACACCGTGGCCGAGGAGCTGTTCGGCGCCGTCGATCCGGTCGGCAAGCAGATCGGCGTGGCCGGGGTGCCGTTCACCGTGGTCGGCGTGCTGAAGGAGTCCGGCTCCGCGGGGTTCCAGGACGCCGACGACGTCGCCGTGGCGCCGCTGCCCGCCGTGCAGCAGAGCCTCACCGGGTTCGGCCCGCTCGGGCAGATCATCGTGCAGGCCAAGGACGCGGCGTCGGTGGACGCGGCACAGGCGGAGATCACCGCGGTGCTGAACGAGCGGCACGGCATCACCGGCACCGCCGCGGCCGACTACCGCATACTCAACCAGGCGGCGCTGCAGGAGACGGTGGCCACCGCGACCGGCACGTTCACCGTGCTGCTCGGCGCGGTCGCCGCGATCAGCCTGCTGGTCGGCGGCATCGGCATCACCAACATCATGCTGGTGACGGTGACCGAGCGCACCAGGGAGATCGGCATCCGCAAGGCCATCGGCGCGCCCCGGGGCGCGATCCTCGGCCAGTTCCTCGCCGAGGCGACGATGCTCAGCCTGGTCGGCGGCGTCCTCGGCGTGCTCATCGCGGTGATCGGCGCCTCGTTCACCATCGCGGGGTTCAAGCCGGTCATCGTCCCCGGTTCGATCGTGCTGGCCCTCGGGGTCTCGGTCGCCATCGGGTTGTTCTTCGGCAGCTATCCGGCCAACCGTGCCGCGAAGCTGCGTCCCATCGAGGCGCTGCGGCACGAGTGACGACAGGAGTGGGCATGAGTCTGAGCAGGCGGAAGGCGCCGGAGACGGACGGCGGGCTCGGTGACTCGCCGTTCGACGGCGACCTGGACGCCGAGCTGGCGCCGCGGCCGAGAGCGCGCCGCGTGCCGAGGCTGACGATGGTCCTCGGCGCGGGGGTGCTGCTGGTGGCGGGCATGGTGATCGGCATCCAGGCGCAGAAACTGTTCGGCGGCGGCCGTGCCGGGGCGGTGCAGGCACTGCTCGCCGGCGGCGGGGCCCCGGCGGGCCTCGGCGGCGGCCAGCGTCTCGGCGCCGGGGGACTCGGGCAGCGGGGCGCGCCCCTCGGGCAGCAGGCCGGGGGCATGCCCGCCGACGTGACGCTCGGCACGGTCAAGCTCGTGGACGGCCGCAAGATCTATGTGGAGACCCCGGCCGGAGAGCTGGTCGTCGTCACCACCACGGGCGACACCAAGGTGCAGATCAGCGAGGAGGGCGCGGTGAAGGACCTCAAGCCCGGCAGCACCGTCGTCGTGCAGGGCAAGCGGGGTGAGGACGGCACGGTGGCCGCCACCACGGTCAACCAGGGCGGTCTCGGCGGGCGCGGCGCCCGGGGCGGCAGGTGAGCGGTGGCATGAGCGGGGAGGCGCGGCTGCTCGTCGTGGACGACGAGCCGAACATCCGCGAGTTGCTGTCGGCGTCCCTGCGGTACGCCGGGTTCGACGTGGTGACGGCCGCCGACGGGAGGGACGCGGTGCGGCTCGCCGAGCGGGTGCGGCCGGACCTCGTGCTGCTCGACGTGATGTTGCCCGACATGGACGGCTTCACGGTGGCGAACCGGCTCGCGACGGCGGGCCGGCGGGTCCCCGTGCTGTTCCTCACGGCCCGGGACTCCACCGAGCACAAGATCACCGGGCTCGGGCTCGGCGACGACTACGTCACCAAGCCGTTCAGCCTGGAGGAGCTGCTGGCCCGCATCCGCGCCGTGCTGCGCCGCACGCGGGCCGGCCTCGGGCTGCCCTCACGGCTCCAGGTCGCCGACCTGGAGATGGACGAGGAGGGGCACCAGGTCTGGCGGGCGGGGCAGCGGGTGAAGTTGTCGCCCACCGAGTACAGGCTGCTGCACTACTTCATGGTGAACGCCGGGCGGGTGCTGTCCAAGGCGCAGATCCTCGACCATGTGTGGAACTACGACTTCGGCGGCGACCGCAACGTGGTCGAGTCGTACGTCTCCTACCTCCGCCGCAAGATCGACACGGTGGACCCCCGTCTCATCCACACCCTCCGAGGAGTCGGCTACGTCCTTCGCGCGCCACGGCAATGAGCGGCCTGCCGCGCGATCCGGGGAGCCGGCGGTGAGCGTGCTGTCGCGCGTCCCGCTGTGGGCGCGGCTGGTGGCGGGCACCCTGCTGCTGGTCACGCTGGCCGTCACCGTGACCGGCGGGTTCGCGGTGCGGCTGCTGCGCGGCTACCTGGTCGACCGGGTGGACCATCAGCTCGGCGTGGCCGCCCACGCCCTGCGCGACCTCCGCGACCCGCCGCCGGGGCAGCCCGGCGCCGCCCGGCAGTTCGGCCTGTTCTACATGGCGACGCTCGGCCCGGACGGCACCGTCGGCCGCACCCTGCAGGAGAGCCCCGACACCGAGCCGCCCCGCCTGCCGCGCATCACCCCCGGCGTCCTTCCCGGCGGCTTCTCCCGCCCGTTCACCGTGTTGTCCCCCTCGGGGACGCCGTGGCGGGCCCAGGCGGTGGTGACGCGGGCCCGCGTCCGCGTGATCGCGATCCGCGTGGACGACGTGGACGCCACCGTGTCCCGCCTCGGCGTCATCGTGACGTCCACCGGCGCCGTCGTGCTGGTCGTCCTCGGCTTCGCCTGCCACTGGCTGGTCCGCCGCAGCCTTCGCCCCCTGGGGGAGATCGAGCGCACCGCCGAGGCCATCGCCGGCGGCGACCTGAGCCGGCGTGTCCCACCCCGCCACCCCGGCACCGAGACGGGCCGCCTCGGCCGTTCCGTCAACGGCATGTTGGCCCAGATCGAAACGGCGTTCCGCGCCCGCGAGGCCTCGGAGACCGCCGCCCGCCACGCGGCCACCGAGGCCCGCCGCTCCGAGTCGCGCATGCGGAGGTTCGTCGCCGACGCCTCCCACGAGCTCCGCACCCCCCTGACCTCGATCAGAGGCTTCGCCGAGCTCTACCGCCACGAGCCCCCCGACCTCACCGAGGCCTCCCGCCTGCTGTCCCGCATCGAGTCCGAGGCCACCCGCATGACAGGTCTGGTGGACGACCTCCTTCTCCTGGCCCGCCTCGACGAGAACCGTCCACAGCCTGTGGACGGAGGTCCCCCCGGCCAGGACCATCCCGCCGGACGGCCGCGTCCCCTCGGCCACCACCTCGCCGAGCCTCCGCCCGCTCCCGGCCACCACCTCGCCGATCGGCCGCGTCCGCTCGACCGCCGTCCCGTGGACGTGCTGAGCCTGGCCGCCGGGGCCGTGCTGGACGCCCGCGCGCTGGCACCCGACCGTGAGGTGGACCTGCGGCGGCTGGACGGCGCCGACGGGCCGGTGACCGTGACCGGTGACGAGTCCCGGCTCCGGCAGGTCCTCGGCAACCTCGTCGGCAACGTCCTCCACCACACCCCCGCGGGCACGCCCTTCGAGCTGGCCGTGGGCACCGTGGACGGCGCCGTCGTCATCGAGATCACCGACCACGGGCCCGGTATCCCGCCCGAGCACGCCGGGCACGTCTTCGACCGCTTCTACCGCGCCGACCCCTCCCGCACCCGCGCCACCGGCGGCACGGGCCTCGGGCTGTCGGTCGTCGCCGCGCTCGTGGAAGCCCACGACGGCCGCGTCACCCACACCACCAGCCCTCAGGCGACCACCTTCAGGCTGACCTTCCCCGTCCCGGAAGGTTGACAGCGGACACTCAGGCCGGGCGTACGTTCCTTTGAGAATGGCGGGCTGAGATGGAGGATGCCAGAGTTCCCCGACCTCCCGAGGAGCCGATGTCATGATCGCGTTGTCGCGAGTGCTCGGTGCCGCCACCGTGGCATCCGCTGTCCTGCTGGCCTCCGGCTGCGGTGGTGTGGCGGCCGGCACGGCCGGTGCCCAGGTCTCGCCGGCCGGTGCCCAGGCCTCGCCGGTCGGCGATGGGCGCGCGGCGTTCGCCGAGTGCATGCGCGAGCACGGCGTCACCCTGCCCACCGGCCGCCCGGGCGGCGCGCCGACGGCACGCCCGGACGGGGCCCCGTCCGGCGGGCCGAGCGGGAGACCTTGGGGCTTCGGCGCCATGGGTCCCGAGGCGCGCAAGGCCCTGGAGGCGTGCCGCTCGCTGATGCCCCAGGGCGGGCCGGCGCGGGCCGGCGGGCCGCGCGGCGGGGTGAACGCCGGGGTGCTCCAGGCGTTCCGCACCTGCATGAAGGACAACGGCGCCGAGATCACCGGCGAGAACCTCCGCGACCTGACGGAGACCGACGATCCCAAGGTGGCCGCCGCCCTGAAGAAGTGCCGCCCCCTCCTGCTCGCCCGCGCCCCCGGAACCCCGGCCCCCGGCGCCACCCCCGCCCCGTCCGCGAGCACAGGCGACTGACCCGGCCCCACCCGCGGGCACAGGCGACCGGCCCGGCCCCACCCATGAGCCACCCGCGGGCACAGGTGACCGGCCCCAGCCATGAGCCATGGCGAACACGTGTCCCGTGCCGCGCGTGCGTGGCGGAGCGGCGTGGCATAGTGATCAGTGGGTGCCGTTCACGTTTCCCTGACCGGGGACGGAGCTGGGGGAACGGTGCCGATCGGGTGGGGTGGCGGATAGCTTGCGGCGGGTGGGGCATGACCGTTCGTATGGTGGGGAACAACGGGCTGCACGCGGCCCTCGAAGCCCTGCGACGCCGGCTCGATCACGATCTGTTCCCCCTCGCGATCGGCGACGTCGCAGCGCATCGCCGTGACCTGAGAGAGCTCAGAGGCCAGCTCGACGACTACCTGCTGCCCCGCGTCGCCGCCATGGACGCACCCCTGCTCGCCGTCGTCGGCGGCTCCACAGGGGCGGGCAAGTCCACCCTGGTCAACTCGCTGACCCAGGCGGACGTCACCGAGCCGGGTGTGCTCCGGCCGACGACCCTCGCGCCCACCCTGGTCGCCAACCCGGCGGACGAGGCGTGGTTCGGGCGGCCGAACGTCCTGCCCGGGCTCGCCAGGCGCACCGGCGGCGGACGCGGCGAGCCGGGCACGTTGCGCATCGTCACAGCGGGCACCCTGCCTCCCGGCCTGGCCTTGCTTGACGCCCCTGACATCGACTCCGTGGTCACCGCCAACCGTGAGGTCGCCGCGCAACTGCTCGCCGCCGCCGACCTGTGGTTGTTCGTCACCACCGCCGCCCGCTACGCCGACGAGGTCCCCTGGGGTTTCCTGCGCGTCGCCCGGGAACGCAGCACGGCTCTCGCCGTGGTGCTCGACCGGGTGCCGCCGGAGGCCCGCGGCCTGGTGACCGCCGACCTTCAGCGCCTGCTCGACGCGAACGGCCTGGAAGGCACACCACTGTTCCCCGTGCCCGAGGTGGACCTCCCGCATGAGAACGCCCGGCTGCCCGGGGAAGCCGTCCGCGCCATCAGCGACTGGCTGGCCGGCCTGGCGGCCGACGCGCACGCCCGCGCCGCGGTGGTGCGCCGCACGCTCTCCGGGGCGCTCGACAGCCTCGCGGTCCGCGTCCCCGCCCTGGCCGACCAGGTGGAACGGCAGCGGGCCGGGCTCGCGGACCTGCGCCGGTCGGTCGAGTCGGCGTACGGGTCGGCGATGGCCGGCTTCGACGACGGCATCAGAGACGGCTCGCTCCTGCGCGGCGAGGTGCTGACCCGCTGGCAGGACTTCATCGGCACCGGCGACTTCATGCGCTCACTGGAGTCCCGCGTCGGCCGCCTGCGCGAGCGCCTGGTGTCGGCGTTCACCGGCCGCCCCGCCCCGGACACGCAGCTCCGGACGGCCCTGGAGACGAGCGTCGAGGCCCTGATCCGCGCCGCCGCGGACGGCGCGGCCGAGCGGGCCCTGGAGTCGTGGTCCGGCATGCCCGCCGGCCGGGACGTGCTGGAACGCGCCGGTGTGGTCACCGCGGGCCGCCTGGGCCGCGCCTCGGCCACCCTGCCCGCGCGTGCGGAGGCGGCCATCCGCGGCTGGCAGAGCTACGTACTGGAACTGGTCGCCAAGGAAGGCGCCGAACGGCGCACCACAGCCCGTGTGGCGTCGTTCGGCGTCAACGGCGCCGGCCTGCTGCTGATGCTGGCCGTGTTCGCCTCCACCGGCGGCCTCACCGGCCTGGAGGTCGGCATCGCCGGAGGCACCAGCGTGCTCAGCCAGAAGCTTCTGGAAGCCATCTTCGGCGACCAGGCCGTACGCTCCCTCACCCAGGCGGCCCGGGAGGACCTGCGGAACCGGGTCCACGTCCTCTTCGACGAGGAGTCCGCCCGCTTCACCGACCTGCTGGCCGGCGTGGAACCCCCCGCCGACGCGGCCGCCGGCCTCCGCGAGGCCGCCCTTGCCGTACGCGACCGGCGAGGCGAGGTGAGCGGAACGGCCCCCGCGGCCGCGGGCGACGGCCCCGTGACACCTGTGGACGCTCCGGCGAGCGGCCCCGCGGACGCTTCCGTGAGACCTGTGGACGCTCCGGCGGACGCTTCCGTGAGACCTGTGGACGCTCCGGCGGACGCTTCCGTGAAGCCTGCGGGCGGCCCCGCTGACTCTTCCGTGAGACCTGCGGGCGGCCCGGCGGACGCTTCCGAGAGGACTGCGGACGTCCCGGTGGACGGGCCGGTGGATCCCAGGCCGGTGGACGGGCCGGTGGATCCCAGGCCGGTGGACGGGCGATGAGGACGATGCGGCGGCCCCGGGCCGTCTCCCTGGACGATCGGCTGGGGGCACTGGCCGAGGCGGTGGAACTCGCCGAGGGTCGGCTGGACGCGGCCGCGGTGGCGCGTGCGCGGGCCGTCGTGGAACGGGCCGGGGTGCGGCGTGGCCTGTCGGTGGACCACACCGTGGTGGCGCTGGCCGGCGCCACCGGCAGCGGAAAGTCATCGCTGTTCAACGCACTGGCCGGTACGTCCCTGTCCCCCGTCGGGGTGACCCGCCCGACGACCTCCACCGCACAGGCCGCCATGTGGGACCCCGAGGGCTCGGCCGGGCTGCTCGACTGGCTGAACGTCCCCCGGCGGCACGAGGTCGACACCGAGACCGACGCGCTGTCCGGCCTGGTGCTGCTGGACCTCCCCGACCACGACTCCATCGAACTCGCCCACCGCCTGGAGGTGGACCGGCTGGTGGCGGTGGTCGACCTCCTGGTGTGGGTACTTGACCCGCAGAAATACGCCGACGCCGCCGTCCACGAGCGCTACCTCCGCCGCCTCCGGCGCCACCAGGACGTCATGGTGATCGTCCTGAACCAGGCGGACCGTCTGTCTCCCCCCGCCGCCGACCGCTGCCTGTCCGACCTGCGCCGCCTGCTGGAGGAGGACGGCCTCTCCGGCGTCCCCGTCATCGCCACCTCCGTGACCACCGGCGCGGGCGTGGACGAACTCCGCACGACCCTGACCAAGCGAGTAGCCGACCGCCGCGCCTGGGCCTCCCGCCTGGCCGCGGACGTGGGAACAGCCGCGGACGCCCTCGCGACCGCCGGCGGCGCGGACAGGACACCGGCCGGCACGGAAGCGGACCGTACGGAGCTGGACCGTACGGGGGCGGAAGCCGGCCGTACGGGCACGGAGGCGGGCCGTACGGAGGCGGAGGCGGGCCGTACGGGCACGGAGGCGGGCCGTTCGGAGGCGGATCTCTCCAAGAAGCTGGTGGGGCAGGTGCGTCCGCTGACGGTGGCGCTGGCCGAGGCGGCCGGGGTGCCGGTGGTGGTGGCGGCGGTGGCGAAGGCGCACCGGCATCGGGCGGTGGCCGCGACCGGCTGGCCGGTGACGCGGTGGCTGCGGCGGCTGCGGCCCGACCCGTTGCGGCGGCTGCGGCTGGGTGGCCCGCCGGGGGAAAGGACACCCCTCACCTCGATCCCCCGCGCGGACACCGTGCAGCGGTCCCGCATGGACCTGGCGGTCCGGGACGCCGGGGCCGCGGCTTCGGCGGCCCTGGCCGAGCCATGGGCCACAGCCGTACGGCACTCGGCCCGTTCCCGCTCCGACGAACTGGCCGACCGCCTGGACCGCGCCGTGGCCACCACCACGGCCGGAGCCGGCCGCCGACCTCGGTGGTGGCGCGCCGTCGGCGTCCTGCAGTGGCTCCTGTTCGCCGCCATGCTGGCAGGCGCCCTCTGGCTGGCCGGCTTGTTCTTCCTCGACTACCTCCGGCTGCCCGAGCTCCCCACCCCCACGGTAGGCCGCCTCCCCCTCCCCACCGCCGTCCTGGCCGGAAGCGCCCTGGCCGGCCTCCTGGTGGCGCTGCTGTCCCGCCTGGCCGCCGCCCTGGGCGCCCGCCGCCGCGCCAGGAAGACCCGCCGCGCCTTGACCAGGGCCATCGAAACCGTCGCCCGCGAACTCGTCCTCACCCCCACCCAGGCGGAACTCACCCGGGCCCACCGCTTCACCGACCTCCTCACCACCGCCCGCGGCTGAGGAGACGGCTGATTCGTCGCCGCGCTCGTCAGGAGCGGTGGTCGGGTTCGGTGGCCGGGTCGGCGTTTCGGGCGGGGGTCAGGCCGGAAAGCGGGTCGGGGGTGGCGGGGCCCAGTTGGCGGGGGCCGGATTCGGCGTCGGCTATGGCTTCCTCGGCGGCCTTCTCGGCGGAGGAGGCTTCGGAGCGGACCTTGTCCTTCCTGGGCGCGGTTTCGCGGGTGGCGTCGGACGGAGGAAGGGACTGGGTGAAGGCCTTGGAGACGGTCTGGAGGGCTGAGGTGACCTCGCTGGGGATCACCCAGAAGGTGTTGCCTTGGCCTTGGGCCAACTGGGGGAGGACCTGGAGGTACTGGTAGGCCAGCAGTTTGGGGTCGGGGTCGTTGCGGTGGACCGCTTGGAAGACTTCGTCGATGGCTTGGGACTCGCCTTCGGCGCGGAGAATGGCGGCGGTGCGCGCGCCCTCGGCGCGGAGGATGGAGCTCTGCTTCTCGCCTTCTGCGGTGAGGATCTGGGACTGGCGGAGGCCTTCGGCGGTGAGGATGGCGGCGCGCTTGTCGCGTTCGGCGCGCATCTGCTTCTCCATCGCCTCTTTGATGGTCTTGGGGGGATCGATGGCTTTGATCTCGACGCGGTTGACGCGGATGCCCCATTTCCCGGTGGCTTCGTCCAGCACGCCGCGGAGCTGGCTGTTGATGGTGTCGCGGGAGGTCAGGGTCTTCTCCAGGTCCATGCCGCCGACCACGTTGCGCAGGGTGGTGACGGTGAGCTGTTCGACGCCCTGGATGAAGTTGGCGATCTCGTACGCCGCGGCGCGCGGGTCGGTGACCTGGAAGTACAGCACGGTGTCGATGTCCACCACCAGGTTGTCCTCGGTGATCACCGGCTGGGGCTTGAAGGACACCACCTGTTCGCGCAGGTCGATGAGCGGGCGCACCCGGTCCACGAACGGGATCACGAAGTTCAGGCCGGGCCCGAGGGTGCGGTGGTAGCGGCCCAGGCGCTCGACGTTGCCCGCGCGGGCCTGCGGGACGATCCGCACGCTGCGTAGGACGGTGAACACCGCGAGAAGGACGATGAGGATTCCGGCGATGAGTGCGGCGTCCATTGGCTCAACTCCCTGAAACTACTCCCGGGGATAAACGAGGGCGGTGGCCCCTTCGATCTCGATGACGTCCACGGTCGCGCCGGCGGGGATGACGAGCGTCTCGTCGTAGGCGCGGGCGGACCATTCCTCGCCGCCGATGCGCACCCGGCCTTCGCGTCCGTTGACCTCACGGGTGACGTACGCGGACTTCCCGACGAGGGCCGAGATCCCGAACCGCCGCGGCGGCGGCTGCGTGATGTGCCGCTGGGCGATGGGACGCAGGATCGCGAGGCTTGAGACGGCCGACAGGACGAACACCGCGAGCTGCACGCCTGTGGGCAGTCCGATGGCCGCGACCGCCGCGGTGAGCAGTGCGGCCGCGCCGAGCAGTCCCAGTGCCGCCGTGAGGGTGAAGATCTCTGCCACCCCGAGCACCGCGGCGAGGATCAACCAGAAGATCCACGAGTCCATCGCTCCGGCCCTCCTGAAAATAAGAACGCGTTCCAGGCGCCGATGGTTCCCAGATACCACCGTAAACCCGTCCAGCGGAACGGGGCAGGGTGAGGAGCCCTCAACTCGCGGTCACGGAGCGGTACGCGCGGGATGGATCGTGCCGGTCACCTCCCCGAGGGCGATGCGGGTGCCGTCCGGCCCGGGGGCGGTCGCGGTGATGGTCACGGTGTCGCCGTCCTCCAGGAACGCCCGGGTGCGGCCGTCGGAGAGTTTCACCGGCTCGGCGCCGTTCCAGGTGAGCTCGATGAGCGACCCGCGTTCCCCGGCCTCCGGCCCTGAGACGGTGCCGCTGGCGAACAGGTCGCCGGTGCGCAGCCGGGCGCCGTTGACCGTCATGTGGGCGAGCATCTGGTCGGGCGTCCAGTACATCTCGCGGTACGGCGGCCGCGACACCGGCTCGCCGTCCAGCAGCACCTCCATGGTGATGTCCAGACCCCACCGTTCCCGGCGCCGCAGGTAGCCGAGCGGCTCGGGGTCCTGTGCCCGGCCGGGCACCCGGGCGTGGGTGAGCGCCTCCAGCGGGGTGATCCACGCCGACATCGACGTGGCGAACGACTTGCCGAGGAACGGCCCGAGCGGCACGTACTCCCACGCCTGGATGTCCCGTGCGCTCCAGTCGTTGACCAGCGCCACCCCGAACACGTGGTCGGCGAAGTCACCGGAGGGCTCGCCGAGCCGGGTGGGTGTGCCGACGACGAACCCGAGCTCCGCCTCGATGTCGAGCTTGGCCGTCGGCCCGAACGCCGGCCGCGGCGGGTCTGCGTCCGGCGCGGGGGGCCGTTGCCCGCGTGGCCGCACGATCGGGGTGCCGGACACCACGACGGTGCCCGACCGGCCGTGGTACCCGACCGGCAGGTGCCGCCAGTTGGGTTTCAGCGGGTTCTCGTCCGGGCGGAACATGCGGCCGAGGTTGGTGGCGTGCTCCAGCGAGCAGTAGAAGTCGACGTAGTCCCCGACCTCCACCGGCAGGTGCATGCTCACCTGGCCGAGCGGCACCAGATGGGGTTCGATCGCGGCGCGGTTGGCCCCGGCCTCGGGCGCCTCCGCGTCCAGCAGCCGCTGCACGCGCCGCCGGGTGTCGTGCCACGCCGTACGCCCCCGCGCGAGGAAGGCGTTGAGGCTGCCGGTCGCGAACACCTCGTCGTGCAGCACCGGCGCGAGGTCGAGCACGTGGTCGCCGATCCGCACCCCGACCCGGGGCTGCTCGCCGGGCACGGAGAACACCCCGTACGGCAGGTTGGCCGTGGTGTAGCCGGAGGAGTCGGCGCCGGGCACCCACGAGGACGGGCGGGCGGTCGCCGTGGCCCGGTGGCCGTCCACCAGGCCGAGCGCCCGCAGGTCCTCGACGGGCGTGCGCGTGTTGCACGAGCCGTAGGACACGAACAGCTCCCTGGCGCGCCGCGCGGTGGCGTCCGTCACGTCGCGGGCCCGGCGCAGCAGCTCGTGCCGGTCCATGCTCTCCAGCACCGGCACCGGGTCGCGGCCCTCCACGGCGGCGCACACGGCGAGCAGCAGGTTGAGGAACCCGTGCCGGTACGCGCCGATGGACGGGTCGGGGTGGCGCACCGCGTGGTGCAGCCCCGCGGTGGCCTTGAACGGGATGCCGTTGGTCACGCAGTCGACGATGAACGCCCCGAGCTCGTGCGCGGTCGGGGCCTGGTCGGCGGTCACGCCGCCGCAGCGCACCTTCAGCCCCACCCCCGGCGGCGCGTGGTGCGTCCGCCCCGGCGGGACCTCGACGAACAGCCGCGTGCCGTCCGGCGGGCGCACCCGCCGCACCACGTCCTCCACGGTGCCGCCGTCGGGCAGGCGCACCTCGATCAGCTCCACGGTGATCCGCGGCTCCCCGGCGAGGACGTCCAGCCGGGGCGGCTCGGGCGCGTCCAGGATCAGGCCGATCCGCAGCGGCCGGGTCACCGAGGCACGCAGCTCGCCCAGGCGGCCGGACGGGCACAGGAACCGGTGGGTGAGCACCGGGCTCCCGGCGTCCTCGTCGGCGGCGTGCCGGGCGAGCGCCGCCGACATGGGCAGCAGCGACGGGGGGAACAGCCCGGCGTCGTCCACGAGCGCGGACAGCAGGGGGCCGGCGCCGCCCGGGGCGCCCGCGGGCCCGGCGGGACCGGGCATGTCAGGTGTGATCACCGGGCCCACGTCCAGGCGTAGTCGGGGTCCTCACAGGCCAGCGCCGCGTCACCGAGGTCCAGCGGCCGGAAGGTGTCCACCATGACCGCCAGCTCGCTCGTCACCGTGTGCCCCTTCTCGACGGCCGCCACGGCCGCCTCCACGGCCCCCGGCTGCGGCCCGTGGGTGAACCCGGCGGGGTGCAGCGAGATCGACCCGACGTCGATCCCGGACCCCTTGCGCGCGGTGTAGTCGCCGCCCACGTAGAACATGAACTCGTCGGAGTCCACGTTGTGGTGGTTGTAGGGGATCGGCACCGCCTCAGGATGGAAGTCCAGCGGCCGCGGGCAGAACGAGCACACCACGAACCCCGGCCCCTCGAACGTCTGGTGCACCGGCGGCGGCGCGTGGGTCCGCTTCACGATCGGCTCGAAGTCCGCGATGTTGAAGGCGTACGGGTACAGGTACCCGTCCCACCCGACCACGTCGAACGGATGGTGCGCGTAGGTGAGCCGCGTGAGCCCGCCCCGCGTCCGCACAAGCACCGTCGTCTCGTCCCCCTCGGCGATCAGCGGCTCGGACGGCGCCCGCAGATCCCGCTCGCAGTACGGCGCGTGCTCAAGGAACTGCCCGTACTGCGACAGATACCTCTTGGGCGGCCTGATGTGCCCCGCGGCCTCGATCGCCAGCCCGGTCACCGTGGTCCCGTCCAGCGGCACCCACCGGTGGATCGTCCCGGTCGGGATGACGACGTAGTCGCCCTCACCTACGTCCAGCGCCCCGTAGGTCGACTCCAGCCGCGCCCGCCCGGACGCGATGTACACACACTCGTCACCCTTGGAGTCCCGGTAAAGCTCACTCGCCCGGTCCGCCGAGATGTACGACATCCGGACGTCCCCGTTCCCCGCGAGCGGCTGCCGCGAGGTCACCATGTCCCCCCCGGCCGGCAACCGTGAAGTCTGGAAATGCCGCGGCGACAGCGGCATGTTGGGCGAAAGCGCCGCCCGCACCCCCTCGGTCACCGCCTCGGCCTTGACGATCGCCGTGGGCAGATGCCGGTGGTACAGCAACGAGGAGTCCGACGAGAACCCCTCCTCGCCCATGAGTTCCTCCGCGTACAGCCCACCGTCGGGCCGCCGGAACTGCACATGCCGCTTCCGGGGCACCTCGCCGACGCTGCGGTAGTACGGCATGGCCCACTCCCTCCGTACGCATATCGGACAGCACTGTCCTCTATACGTACGACGATCCGCCATCTGTCCAGCGATGTCAACCGTGGCCCTCGAGCCCCTGACCACCGCGACTACGCGGCCTCTTCGCCGATCATGCCCTCGGCCGGGATGCCGACAACCTCCACCGTCACCCCGTGGTCGCGCATGAGCGTGTCCGCCATGGTCACCAGGGCGGCCTGCGTGAACGGGTAGAGCGAGTCGGCCGTCAGCTCCTTGCCCTTGAGGAGCATGGCGAGCACGACCTTGCGCGGCCGGAAGTCCTCCGGCACGGTGATCCGGCCGCCGCTGAACTCGGCGACCATGGCGGCGAACTTCAACCGCGCCTCAGCCTGGTAGAACAGCGCCTGGATCGAGATGAGCGCCTGGTTGAGCTGGTGGCTCAACGGCCCCGACCCCTCCGCCGCCTTCACGTGGATCAGGGTGCCCTCCGCCGTGAACCCGTCGCAGGCCTCGAACCCCCTCCCCCTGCGGTGCTGCGACGTCCGGATGAACTTCTGGTCCAGGCACACGTACCTGTCGATCCCGAAGTGATCCTGCAGCCGCAGGTTGTAGTCCTCTTCCTTCTCACCGTGCCGCCACGGAGGCATGGCGGGCTCCGGTACGGCAGGGACGAGATCGCGAAGCCGCCGCGCGATGGAGCTCGCGTAGCCGGCGCCGCACTCGTACCAGTCACCGTCACTGAGCTGGTAGACGTGCGAGCCCATCGGCACCACGGCCTCGATCCACCGGATGGCGGAGGCCCGGCCGACGACCTCGGTGCCGTCGTGGCCGCCGCGCATCTCGACCCAGCCGTCCCGCAACGCCGTGACGGGACTGACGCAGTACTGCACCTTGCACCGCTGCCGCAGGTCGTCCAGGTCGAGCTCGGCCCGCGTGAGCGTCACGCTCCCGACCTTGACGAGGTACGACCGCGTCTCGTGCCGCCGGTCGGCGTAGTCGGCCGGCACCACGAGCTGAAGGCTGAGGTCGCCGCCGCGCAACCCGTCGTTGAACAGAGCGTCGAGCGCGTCGTGGAGGGCACGATCGGTCACGGCTTGGATCGCCTCCAGGGACTCGAACTCAGGCGGCACGTCACGCTCGCTGATCTCGTTCAGCCGGCGCAGCAGCGCGAGGAACCTCACAGGGTCCAGCGGGACGGGCAGACGCAGGCCGTCCGCTCCCTCGACGGAGACCTGATCCCGGTGGGAGAGACCGAGGTCGGCCGCGTCGATCAGCCCGCCGAGCTTCTTGACGAGGTCGGCGTGCTCGCGCAGGCCGATCCCGCCGATGGGAATCCCGCCGGGGACGAGCGTGGCGTCCTGCCGGGTGATACCGCCGAGCGGACGCCGGACGACGTCCCGCACGCGGCGCGGATCGACGAGCCGCAGCGCGCACCGGCGGCCGAACCCGGGCTCCCTCGCGTCCATGAGTGACAAGTACCCCTGGCCGAAGCCGAGGCCGTAGACGTGTCCGTCGACCGCGACGACCAGCACGGCCTCGCTGTCCTGCCTCGGCAGGTGCATAGGAACGCCGGTGAGCTGTGAGAGAGCCGAGCCCCAGCCGACCGTGGTCGCCGGGTGCGTGCGGGAGTACAGGATCGCGGGGGCGCCGGCGATGTCGTGCTGCTCGACGTCCACCCCCGGCGCGGTGAGGCGACCGGTGAAGGTGGCCTCGAACATGGCGTCGGCCGTCGGCTCGATGCCGGTGAGCCGGTACAGGGTGGCGACCAGGGTCTTGGGGGGCATGCGTTTCTCCATGGGAAAGAGGAGGCGGCTGGGACGCCGCCTGGAAGCAGTGCAGACACCAGTATGCATGAAAACACTGTTAAATCACGCACTCTTGGCAACCGGCGCTTCGGATTGATAGTGTGAAGATCGTTGCTTAGAGGAGGAGAGGCGTCGTGTCCCAGCCGTCCGCGCATGTGACCGCCGCCGAGATCTCGCGACTGGCCGGGGTGACCCGCGCCACCGTCAGCAATTGGCGCCGGCGCCACCCGGACTTCCCCGCCCCCGTCGCGGGTTCCGACGCGAGCCCCCTGTACGACCTGGCCGCCGTGCGCGCCTGGCTGGAATCCCGGGGACAGGTCACGACGACCACGGCCGTCGACGAACTGCGGACCCTCTTACGGTGGAGCAGCGACCCGTCGGACGCGAAGCGGCTCTACCCGTTCGCGTACGCGGCCCTCACGTCGAACGATGCCGCCAAGCTGCTGAAGTCCGCCGACGACGACCTCGCCGCCGCCGCGAACCGGGCCGTGGCCGGCCGGGCCTCCGAGTTGCCGATCGCGAGCCGGCGCCGTTTCGAGCCGGACGACGCCGCACTGCTGAGGGCCGTGCTCCGTAGCACCTTGGAGGACGACGGTCCGGCCGTGCTCGACACCCTGGCCGAGCGGGGACTCACCGACACCCACATCTCCGGCGCTTACGGCACCCCCCCGCCGCTCGCCGGTCTCATGGCCGGGCTCCTCGAACGCCAAGGCGACGGCCCGTATCCGCACACGGTCCTCGATCCCGCGTGCGGCAGCGGATCCCTCCTGGAGGCGGCGGGCCGGCAAGGTGCCCGGCGGCTGCTCGGCCAGGACCGGCTGGACATCCAGGCACTGAACAGCGCCGTCCGATTGAAGATCCTTCTTCCGGACGTGCGGACGACGATCAAGACTGGGGACAGCCTCCTCGCCGACGCGTTCGCCGATCGGCACGCCGACGCGGTCCTGTGCAACCCACCCTTCGCGGACCGGGACTGGGGCCACGACGACCTGATCTACGACCAGCGCTGGACGTACGGGGTGCCGCCGCGTGGAGAGAGTGAGCTGGCCTGGGTTCAGCACGCGCTGGCCCATCTGATCCCGGGTGGCCACGCCGTGCTGCTCATGCCGCCAGGAACGGCGTTCCGCCCTTCAGGGAGGGCGATCCGCACCGAACTGCTGAAAGCCGGAGCGCTGCGTGCCGTGATCGCTCTGCCGCCGGGCGTCGTCATTCCCCTCCACATCGGCCTCCAGATGTGGGTGCTGCGCCGCCCCGGTCAGGAACCGCCGGGCGACCGCGTGCTGATGATGGACGTGGGAGAGGAGCAGGACGGTCAGAAGAAGATCGACTGGACGGCTCTCGCGGACACGGTTCTTCCCGCGTGGCGCTCCTACGTGGCCGACCCCATGGAGTTCGAGCCCATCCCCGATGTGGCCCGCGCCGTACCGGTGATCGAACTGCTCGGCGAGAGCGTCGACCTCACGCCGGTCCGCCACCTGCGCCGGACGGCGCTCGACCCCGCCGAGACCTCCCGCCGGGTGAGCTCTCTGCGCGAGAGGTTGTCGCGCCTCCTCGCCGAGCTCACCGACGCGGCGGACGCGCGGTCCTGGGCCGGCTCCGGGCCCGAACCCGCGACATGGCGCACCGCCACCGTCAGCGATCTGGCCAAAGGCAAGATGCTCACCGTCCTGACCTCAGGGCCCGGCACCGCGGACGACCCCCTGCCCGCGCGGTACCGCACCCGCCGCGTCCTGCTGAGCCGGGACGTGGCCACCGGCACCCGTGCCACCGGTGTGGCCGAGGAGGACCGGGCCGCGCCCCTGGTCGAACTGGAGGCCGGCGACGTGCTGCTGCCCCGGGTGGCCCATCGTGAGCGGCTCGACCACCGGGTCGCGGACGAGGAGGACGCGGGCTGCCTGCTCGGGACGGGGGTCACCGCTCTCCGCGTGGACCCGGCCCGTCTCGACCCCTGGTTCCTCGCCGGGTTCCTCCTCTCCGAGGAGAACCTGGCCGCCGCGTCCCGCATGCGGCAGAGCATCATGCTGGAGCCTCGGCGGCTAAAGGTGCCGTTGCTGCCGCTCACGGAGCAACGCCCGTACGGCGAAGCCTTCCGCAACCTTCACCGGCTCCGGCGAGCCGCTAGGGAGACGGAGGAACTGGCCGCCGAGACGGCGCGGACCGTCTCGGCCGCGCTCACGGAAGGCGCGCTCGCACCGCCGGAGAGCCGTTAAGTCTTCACCCATTCCGCTGGACGAGCCACGCCGCTCCTACCAGTCTTGCGAGTACCTGCACGCCAACGACCCCAGAAGGACCATCCCCTTGGATCTCGGCAAGCACTCCCAGCTCTCCAACCACGCGTGGGCCGTCGCCGACCTGCTGCGCGGAGACTTCAAACGGCACGAGTACGGCGAGGTCATCCTGCCGTTCACCGTCCTGCGCCGTCTTGAGTGCGTGCTGGAGCCGACCCGCGACCAGGTCGCCGACCTGTTCGAGAGCGGTGACGACCGGGACTTCTTCCTGCGCAGGGTCGCCGGGCACCGTTTCTACAACACCAGCCGGTACACGCTCAAGAAGATCGCCGCGGATCCGAAGCACACCGCCGCCAACCTGCTCAAGTACGTGGCGGCCTTCTCTGAGAACGCGCGCCAGGTGCTGGAGAAGTACGACTTCGCGCAGCAGGTGCGGCGGCTCGCCGAGGCGGACCTCGTCTACCAGGTGACGTCCAAGTTCGCCGATCTCGACCTGCGCCCCGAGGTGGTGCCCAACCAGGCGATGGGCTACGTCTTCGAGGACCTGATCAGGCGGTTCGCCGAGGCCTCCAACGAGACGGCCGGTGAGCACTTCACCCCGCGCGAGGTCATCGAGCTGATGGTGAACCTCCTCATCGCCCCCGACGAGGATCTGCTGCGGGACAGCGGTGTCGGCCGCAGCGTGTACGACCCGGCCTGCGGCACCGGCGGCATGCTCAGCGCCGCCGCCGAGCACATTCTGTCCTTCAACCCCGGCGCGACCGTCGGACTCTACGGACAGGAGCTCAACCCCGAGTCCTGGGCCATCTGCCGTTCCGACCTGATGATCAAAGACCAGACCCCGGACAACATCGCCTTCGGCAACTCCTTCACCGACGACGGCCACCCGCGCGAGAAGTTCAACTACATGCTGGCCAACCCGCCGTTCGGCGTCGAGTGGAAGAAGATCAAGGACAAGATCGAACGCGAGTACAAGAGCGATCCCGGCGGGAAGTTCCAGGCCGGCCTGCCGCGGATCAACGACGGCTCGTTCCTGTTCCTCCAGCACATGATCTCGAAGATGAAGCCCGTCGCACTGGGCGGCAGCCGCATCGCCATCGTCTTCAACGGCTCCCCCCTGTTCACCGGTGGCGCCGGTTCAGGCGAGTCGGAGATCCGCCGCTGGATCCTGGAGAACGACTGGCTCGAAGCCATCGTCGCCCTCCCCGACCAGCTCTTCTACAACACCGGCATCTCCACGTACTTCTGGATCCTGACCAACCGCAAGTCCCCCGACCACCGCGGCAAGGTGATCCTTCTGGACGCCCGCGACTACTGGGAGAAGATGCGCAAGTCCCTCGGCGACAAGCGCAAGAAGATCGGCGAGAAACACATCAAGGAGATCACCAGCCTCTACGGCGAGGCCCTTGATGTGGCCGCCAACCCCGATCACCCCCTGCACAGCAAGGTCAAGGTCTTCCGCAACGAGGACTTCGGCTACCGCCGCATCACCGTCGAACGTCCGTTGAAGCTCCGCTTCGAGATCACCGAGGAGACCCTCGACGAGATCCGCAAGTCTTCCAAGATCGAGGCCCACATCGACGCGTCAAAGCTGGCGGACGCCCTCCAGCCCCTCCTTGGCACCACCTGGGCAACCAAGCGCGAGGCGTTCGACGCCTTCCACGAGGCAGTGGTGGTGGCTGGCATGCTCTGGCCATCGAAGGCACCATTCCTGGCCACGCTCCGGGACATTGTGGGGGTACGTGATCCACAGGGTGAGGTCCAGTACAAGAAAGACGAGGTCGAACCCGATACAGAGTTGCGTGATTACGAAAACGTTCCGCTAGACGAGGACATCGAGGGCTATCTAAAGCGGGAAGTCCTACCGTATGTCCCCGATGCCTGGATCGATCAGGACAAGACGAAAATAGGTTATGAGATCCCAGTCACTCGCCACTTCTACATCTACACACCCCCACGCTCATTGGCTGAAATCGATGCAGAATTGAAGGATGTCGAGGACGAGATTCGGGCTCTCTTCAGTGAGGTGACCAGTTGACCCTTGTCCTCCCGGCCCTGCCGGATGGCTGGGTTCGCACCCGTATTGACAAGGTCGCCACCGTCAATGCCCGGATCGGCTGGAAGGCGCTCACCTCCGACGAGTATCAGGAAGATGGCTACGTCTTTCTAGCTACGCCAAACATCAAGAGTAGTGAAATCGACTTCCGTAATGTGAACTACATTACGGAAGGGCGATATGAGGAATCGCCTGAGCTGAAACTGCAAGCAGGCGATGTACTCCTGGCAAAAGATGGCAACACTCTGGGAATTGTTAACATTGTCAAATCTCTCCCGCGTCCAGCGACTGTCAACGGGTCGATTGCTGTATTGCGTCCTTTCGGAGTTGACTCGGCCTTTCTCAGGTACGTTCTCGCTAGCGACGTGACGCAGGCGGCAATCGATATGCTAAGGGGCGGGATGGGCGTCCCTCATCTCTTCCAGTGGGATATCAACAGGCTTCCCGTTCCTAGGCCGCCTATGAATGAGCAGCGACGGATTGCAAAGTATCTCGATGTCGTGACCTCCCGTATCGATCGGCTCGTGGAGCTGAGGCGTCGGCAGACCACGCTGATTGAAGAGCGGTCCTTCGGGGAAATTTTTAATACCTTGCGTGGCGCAGGTGTCGACGGGAACAGGAAGCACAGCGGCCTCGACTGGCTTGGCGATATCCCGGCCAGTTGGCCCGTGCTGCGGGTGTCTCAAGAGTTCGAGGTTCGGCTTGGGAAAATGCTAAATCAGGAACGCGTCGTGGGTGAACATATGCGCCCTTACCTTCGCGTCGTCAACGTTCAATGGGATCACATAACTACTGATGATCTCGTGGAGATGAATTTCCCGCCGAGCGAGAGGAAGCGGTACGAAGTTCTTCCTGGAGACCTACTGATCAACGAGGGTGGTTCCTTTCCTGGACGGGCGGCAACATGGGATGGCCGTATGCCTGAGATCTATTACCAGAAGGCTCTGCACCGTGCTCGCTCACGAGGGCGTAGTGTCGTTCGTTGGCTCTACTACTGCCTCCGTCTAGCGCTCGAATTGAAGGTCTTCGAGGTTGAGGGCAACAGCACTACGATGACGCATTTGACAGGGGATCAATTGGCGGCGCACCGCTTCCCCTTTCCGGAGTCGGACGTTCAAAAGCGGCTTGTGAGTGAGTTGGATGTTGCCATCAGTCACAGCAGGGCTATCACTTTGGCCATAGATACCCAAATTCGGCTGCTACAGGAACGGCGACAGGCACTGATCACAGCGGCAGTGACCGGCCAGTTTGATGTGTCCGCGGCGAGCGGACGTGGAGTGGAGATGTGATGGTCGCGAACTACAAGGAAGAAGCCTTTCGGGAGGCGATTCTGGCCGGGATGCGGGAGCGGGGGTGGGAGGTCGGGCAGCCATCGGAGTACCGGGCCGAGGTAGGGCTGGTCACGGAGGAGTTGTTCACCTTTATCGGGGCTACTCAGGTTGAGGCGTGGAATGAGTTGGTTGCGCTTTATGGGAATGATGTGGGTGCGGCGCAGCGGGGGTTTGTGGGGCGGGTGGGGCAGGCGGTCGCGAGTGACGGGGTGCTGGAAGTGTTGCGGAATGGGGTGAAGGATCGGGGGGTGCGGATTCGGCTGGCTTACTTCAAGCCTAATTTGGTGGAGTACGAGGAGGTGTTGGGTAACTACCGGGCTAATCGGCTGACGGTGGTGCGCGAAGTGGCGTATGCGACGAAGAAGGCTGATCAGGGGCATCGGCTGGATCTGGTGTTGTTCGTCAATGGGATTCCGGTGGCTACGGCGGAGCTGAAGAATCCGTTGACGGGGCAGGGGGTGGAGGAGGCGAAGAAGCAGTATCGGGAGGAGCGGGATCCTACTGAGCTGATCTTCGCGCAGCGGGTGGTGGCGAACTTCGCGGTGGATCCGGATCTTGTGTTCGTGGCGCCGAGGTTGCGGGGGAGGAACACGGAGTTCCTGCCGTTCAACACCGGGTCGGAGGGGCCGGGGGAGTCCGGTGGGGCGGGGAACCCGGCGCCGGTGGAGGCGGGGAAGTATCCGACGTCCTACTTATGGGAGCAGGTGTGGGAACGCGACAACTGGCTGGACATGTTGGAGCGCTTCGTTCACCTGCGTAAGGACACCAGAGGCGGACGGAGTTCGGTCATCTTCCCGCGGTTCCACCAGTGGGACGCGGTGAAGAAGCTGACCGCGCACGCGATGCGGCACGGGGCGGGGCGGAACTACCTGGTCATGCACTCGGCGGGGTCGGGGAAGTCGAACACGATCGCCTGGCTGGCGCACCGGCTGAGTGCGCTGCACACTCCCACCGACGTCCGGGAGCTGGATGCGGACGCGGTGCGGCGGGGGCTGCTGCCGGGGGTGCCGGTGTTCGACAAGACGATCATCATCACGGACCGGCGGAATCTGGACGCGCAGCTCCGGGAGACGGTGGGGAGCTTCGAGCAGACCGCCGGGCTCGTCGTGAAGATCGACGAGAAGAGAGGCGCGAAGTCCAAGCAGCTCGCCGCGGCGCTGTCCAGTGAGTCCGGAAAGATTGTCACGGTCACGCTGGCCACCTTCCCGGTGCTGATCGAGTACCTCAAGGAGAACCCGACCGAGATCAAGGGGCGGACGTTCGCCGTCATCGTGGACGAGGCGCATTCCTCCCAGTCGGGTGAGGCCGCCAAGGCCGTCCGGTCCGCGCTGCGGGACCTCGGTCTGGACGCCGAGGACGAGGACGCCGGCGCGACCGAGGCCGACGCGAACAGCGTGGAGGCGAAGCTGGAGCGCAGCGCGGCCGACCGGGCCAGGGCGGCGAACATCTCGTACTTCGCGTTCACCGCTACCCCCAAGGCGAAGACCCTGGAGAACTTCGGCACCGAGGTCACCGTCGGCGGCAAGCAGAAGTACAAGCCGTTCCACACGTACGCGATGCGGCAGGCGATCGAGGAAGGGTTCATCCTCGACCCGCTGCGCAGCTACGTCACCTACCAGACGTACTACAAACTCGTCAGCAACGACCCCACCGACCGCGAGGTCGAGAAGTCCCAGGCCAGCCCACTGCTGGCCAGATACGCCAACACCCACCCCGCGACCGTCGCGCAGCAGGCAACGGTTGTGGTGGAGCACTTCCTCGCACATACCCGCCGCCGCATGGGCGGACGCGCCAAGGCCATGGTGGTCACAGGCTCCCGGTTGAGCGCGGTGCTGATGGCACGTGCCATCAAGGACGAGCTGGAGATCCGGGAGGCGGACATCGGTGTGCTGGTGGCGTTCTCCGGCAGCCTCACCCACGACGGTGAGAAGGACATCACCGAGGTCAAGGAGAACGGCGGCCTCAGCGAGGACGCCTTGCCGAAGGCGTTCGCCCACACCAGGGCCGACGACAAGGTGGTGAAGGCCGGTGGCCGGGGGAGCCCCGAATACCGGATTCTCGTCGTCGCGGAGAAGTACCAGACCGGATACGACGAGCCGCTGCTCACGACCATGTACGTGAACAAGAAGCTGGCGGGCATCGCGGCCGTGCAGACCCTCTCCCGGCTGAACCGGACCGGCCCTCACAAGTCACAGACGGACCTCGCGATCATCGACTTCGAGAACGAGGCCGAGGAGATCAGGGCGTCGTTCCAGCCGTACTTCGAAGAGGCCACGACGTTCCCGTCCGACCCGAACCTGCTCTACACCGCGCAGAGCAAGGTCATGTCGGCCGACCTGCTGTACCGGCAGGAGATGCTCGCGTTCACCTCGGCGTTGTTCGAGGCGGACGAGGCGGGGCTCTCGCGCGAGAAGCTGCACGCCGAGCTTTACCGGTTGCTGGCGCCGGCGGTCGGAAGGTTCAAGGAGCTGCTCGACAGCGACGAGGAGCACGAGCGCGCTCAGGCGGAGACCTTCCGCGGTGACCTGGACTCCTTCCTCAACAAATACGGTTTCCTCTCCCAGGTGATCCCGTACCGGGACACCGACCTGGAACTGCTCTACGTCTACGGCCGCTACCTGCTGGCCCGGCTCCCGCACGGCACCAGGGCCGATGTGGATCTCGGTGAGATCGACCTCACCCACGTCCGCGCCGAGCAGACAGGGATCTATGACCTCGTCCTCAAGCCGGAGGGGGCAGGCGACCTCCGGGGCTTCGGCGACGGCTCCGGCCGGGGCAAGGACAAGGAGAAGTCGCTGCTGTCGGAGCTGATCGAGAAGTTCAACCAGAGGTTCGGCGCGAAGCTCACGGAAAAGGACATGCTTCCCTCGGTCGAAGCGGCGATGGCAGAGCCGAAAGTGCAGCAGTCGGCGCTCGCCAACATTGACCCGGACAATTTCGCACAAGCCTTCGACCCGGTCTTCGAGGAGAAGGTCGCCGACAATGTCGACAGGCTGCGCACCTTGGGCGACAAGTTCTTCGACAACAACGACTCGACGTTCCGCACCGAACTCACCAAGACCGCGCGCCGGGCGGCGTGGCGCCTGATCCGCGAGCAGGCGGGACTCGGCGACGTCGCCTGATCCGAGAGGTTTTCCAGCGCTTTCGGGGATTTCACCGATTCGGCTGGACGGTCACCGTCGTCACAGCCACACTCGTTACGGAACGTGCCCGGCGATGCCAGCGGAGTGAACCGTGCCGACTGAACTGATCGACGGTCGATACGAATTGACCGCGGAAATCGAGAGCGGCGCCATGGGCACGGTGTGGCGCGGTTTCGACTCGGTCCTGGACCGGGAGGTCGCCGTCAAGGTGATCCGCCCCGACCTCATCAGTGAGGGGCGGAACGTCCGGGAACTCGCGGAGCGTTTCCGCCGTGAGGCCCGCATCACCGCGAGGATCCGGCACCACGGAGTCCCGCAGGTCTACGACGCGGTGCTCGACGAGCCCCAGGACCGCCTCTATTTGGTCATGGAGTACATCCACGGCACCAGCTTGCGTGCCTACATCCATAAGGATGTCCTTCTCCCGGTGTCATGGGCGGCATCCGTGGCGGCGCAGATCGCCACCGTGCTGTCCCACGCTCACGCGGTCCCGGTCGTCCACCGTGACCTGAAGCCCGACAACATCCTCGTGACCGGCGACGGCACAGTCAAAGTGCTCGACTTCGGTATCGCGGCGATCCTGCGACCGGACGTTTCCCGGCTGACCAGCTTCGGCACTCCGATGGGCACGTACCGGTACATGTCCCCGGAGCAGACCCGGGCCGTCCAGGTCACGGCGCAGAGCGATCTGTACGCGCTCGGCTGCCTGCTCCATGAGCTGCTGGCCGCCGAGCCGGTGTTCCGGGGCCAGTCCGAGGACCACTACATGGAATTGCACCGGCATGCCCGGCCGAGGTCGGTCCGGGAGCTGCGGCCCGACGTGCCGGAGGATCTGGCCAAACTGGTGCTCGAACTGCTCGCCAAGAGGCCCGAGCAGCGGCCGGCCGACGCGTACGCGGTCTACGAGAGCCTCCTGCCGTTTCTGCCACCCCCGGGCTCGCCCGCACCGGCGTACGGCACGGAGGTGGACAGGTACCCGGACCCGACCCGCATGTACCGCCGCCCCAACGCGCCCCGCTCGCCCGACACTCCCGCCGAGGCCCCGAACCCCACGCCGCCGTCCCGCTCCGGCTCCTTCGTCGAGACGTCTCTGCGCGACGCCATGGCGAGTGTGGAACAGCGAGTCGAGGTGCTGCTGGAAGAGGAGCGCTGCATCCAGGCCGCGGACGCGCTCCAGGAACTGATCGATTATGTGTCGCCGACACTCGGCGCGGGACACCTTCACGTTCTGCGGCTGCGGACGAGGCGGGCACTCGCGCTCTTCATCGGAGGGGACTACCGCCGGTCCTTGCTGGAGTTCGACAGTCTTGCGAGCACCTATGAGAGCGTGGAGGGTCCTTCTGGCACCAACGTGATCCACTGCCGCCGCCACGCGGCCGACTGCCGGGCCGAACTCGGCGACGCCATGCTCGCGCTCCGCCAGTACCACGAAGTGCTGGACATCGTCCGCACCGAGGAGAGCGACACCTCCGAGGTCGCGAGGGGCATCCGCTTCAGCATCGGCGCCCTGCTCGGCGACATGGGAGAAACGTCGCAGGCAAGGCAAGTGTTCGCGACGCTGCTGACAGATCTGGAACTCCTCAACGTGGAACCCACGGAAACCGAGGATGTGCGGGAGATGCTCCGTTACCTGGACGACCAAGTCGAGGATTGACCGCACTTCAGTGGTTCATGTGATGAGAGGCATATTGACGGCCGCACGGTAGTCACCAAGAGCGGGAAGGGTGGGGCGTTCGGCGGGGGGGATGGTGTCGAGGACCAGGCGGGCCGTGTGGTTGATCATGTGGGTGCGGTAGGTGGGGTCTAGGTCGGACAGCACCTCTGTGGCGAGGCGAAGGGCTTCGTTGTGGCCGCCGCTACTGGCGACGCTGATCGCCTCGTGGAGGCGAACGTTGGCGGCGTTCTGGAAGCAGGGTGACTGCGTCAGTGTGTTGTCACGGGCTTCGCGTGCGGCTTCGGTGGCGCCTCCGAACGAGTGCACCCAGGAGGTGACGAACCAGGCCGATCCGCTCGACCAGGGGAGCGTGGTGCTGGATGACAGGCGCCCCGCCAGGTCGTGCATGCGGCCGACGGCTTCCTTGGCCTCCGACTGTCTGCCGAGCAGTGCCAGCGCCTGGGCTTCTGCACCGACAGCCTGGTACAGACCGGGGGAAACGTGGCCCGCCGCTAGGGATTGGGCTTCACGGGCCAAGGTGAGGACCGTCTCGATCGCGCGGGGGGAGTACAGCCCGAACACGGCCTCGGTGCCCCGGACCCAGACGCGCATGGCGACATCCTTGGAGCTGTCGGCGGCCTGGCGAGAGGTAAGCCACCAACGGCGGGCCTCACCGTACTGGCCCAGTCTGGTGAGCAGATTGGCGTGCATCTGGGACATCCAGGCCATGATGCGCTGTAGGTGAGCGGCCTTGTCCGGGGCGGCGGCCGAGAGTTGCTGGTGGAGCAGAGTGAGGTCGACCAGCAGGTCGTCCCGGGCCGTGGCGGGCGGCTGGGTGCGGAGGGCCTGCACGTGGTCAGCACAGATGGCCTCCCACTGGTCCTCCGTACGAGTCCCGGCGGTGCCCAGAGCGCGTTCGAGCATCTGGCGGATGTGCTCACCGGTGCTGAAGATCGGTGATTGGGCGAGCAATCCCCAGCCGGCCAATTGGAACAAATGACGGCGTTCCATTTCATCTCCCTGAGCGAGGGCGCAGGTTACGTTGTCACGGTAGCCCGTGGTAATGCGGTTTGTCGCGATGGCACTGAGTTCGTCGAGGGAACGGTGCCCGAGGCGTTGCACCAATGGCCACAGTGTTTTCAACTGCCCACGCGCGTCCAGCGCGTCGTCCAGCGCCTGCACGCGCGCACCCGACTCGGGAAGGCTCTCACCTCGTTCGATCTGCCCGATCATCGACGCCGAGTAGCCCACCCGGGCGGCCAGATGTGCGATGGTCAACGGCTCGCCGACCCGCACTTCATAGGAATCACGTAGATCTCGAAGAAGCGCCCCGAAATAGTGCGCCATCGACTGATATCGGTCGCTAATCTTCCGAGGCGCGGGCATGCCGTTTCTCCCTCCGGACAGCCGGAACCGACAGGCGATCGCCGCTGTGAATCGGCTCTTGTGCGGTGCCGAGGCCGCGTACGAACGTGCTCCTAACTGTAAATGATGATCTGATTACAGAACGTCAGTTCCCGAGATCTCACTGAAGTCGATCAGGAGTACGAACAGGAAGGGACCGTCCGGAGCGTTCGTGTGCGCTTGGCGAGGGTGTTCGTGAGTGATGCGATGGCCCGCCCTCCGGCGGCCGGTCGCCTCGGAACCACACCGGAATAGACCGAACTCGCGTGTTCCATGGTGCTGGTGAGTCAGGCGGGTCTAGGCTGCCGGGATCGGTGGCCGGCGGCTGCCGATCGGAGTGTCCGCCCCTGTCGGGAGTTCTTCGATGAGCCAGGACAAGCTGGTCCGTGACAAGATTCCGCAGATCATCCGCGCCACGGGCATGGAGCCGATCATCCGCGTCGCCGACAGTGGCGAGTACGCGGCCCGGCTGCGCGACAAGCTGCGAGAGGAGGTCGGTGAGTTCTTCACGTCCGACCAGGACCCCGAAGAGCTCGCCGATGTCCTGGAGGTCGTCTACGCGCTCGCTCAACTTGCGGGTCTCGACCGAGAAGAGTTGGAGAAGCTGCGCGCGGCCAAGGCCGAAGAGCGAGGCGGGTTCGTCGATCGGTACATCTGGTCGGGTAACAGACCCCCGCGCACCGCCTGACCCCGCGCCGGACCACCCGGTTCACAAGGCGTAAGACGCGCCGGAGGCGATCTCATCGGCGAAGGCCTGCCACAGCAGGTTGAGGGGATGGGTGGCGTCGAAGACGTCGCGTTCGCCGCGGCGGGCGAAGGTGCCCGTCACCAGTTCCAGCATCGGGTCGAAGTCGGGGCCGAGGTCCACGAGACGGACGTCAGGGCCGCCTGGTAGCCGTCCGTCGACGGCCGCCTGTCCGATGCCGGCCGAGACCACCATGCATCCGTATGCGATCTTGGAGCGCAGCAGCGCCAGGCCGTAGTAGATGTCGTCGATGGTGGCGGTGATGGTGAGCCGGGTGCGGAAGTCGTTGCCGTACCAGCGGCGCAGGAAGTCCACGATGACGCCCCCGGACGGCACCACAAGCGGGACGTCCGGCAGCCGGGTCACGCCGACGGCCGGCATCGGCAGCTCGCGCTGAGGCAGGTTGGTGAGCAGCACCAGGCCCTCGCGGCGCCATTGCAGGAACTCATAGTCGGCGGGCACGTCGGAACCGGCGTCGTCGGCTCCGGCCAAGGAGGCGAAGCCACCGCACAGCAGGTCGACTTCCTTGGCGTCCAGGCGGGCGAAGGAGTCCTTGGTGCGCACGTGCAACACGTTGAGCTCGATCTCGCGGGCGGCGAACTGGTCGGCGACCCGCTGCCACACCTTGCCGACGAAAGGCAGCGTGAACTCGGTGGTGCCGATGGCCACCGTCTTGCCGATCCGGCGGCGCGCGTCGTTCACTCCTGCCTGCCAGTCCGACAGGAGTGCGCACGCCTGTTCGGCCACCGCGATTCCCGACGGCGTGAACAGGAACGGCTGACCGCGCCCCTGCTTGACGACCAGCAGTTCGCCACACATCCGCTGGAAAGCCCGGTTCAGTGTGTCGATCTGCTTTTGCACGCTCGACTGCTCACGACCCAGGACTCGCGCGGCCCCGTGGGCCGAACCGGCCTCCTGCACCACGACCAAAGTGCGCAGTTGATCGAAAGTGACCTCCAGCAGCATCTGCGGGCATGTCAGCAGCCCGTTCAACGTGCCTGAGCTTGGGATCCGCACCGCTGTGGTCGCGCTGACGTCGCTCATCGCCATCCCGCCTGTCCATTTACGCGAGCTCGCCGAAATGTCCGGCAGTGCATTTGAGATGCACTGAACCGCAGATCCCGCAGAACTAATCCAAAAATGTTCGCACTTACATCTCGACGCTACTTACTGTCCAGCGGAACATCAAGGCATCGGAGTTATCGCGTGGAGGTGGGGATGCTGACAGCCGACGAGATCACGGTTCACATCGGACGAGGGGCGATCTCCTGGCAGGGTGACTTGAGGGGGGACGCCTTGCTGCTGCGGCTCGGCTCACCACTGCAACCGCTCGCCGATGTCGGCCAGGTCGTCGATCTGGCCGATCAGGCCGATATCGACACCCTCTACGAACAGCCGCGACACGACTGGAACGACTTCGAGCTGGCACCGGGCCGTATGGCGCTCTGCGCGGTCGCGCAGCCGCTGCGGCTCGGGGCCGGCTTCGCCGCCGCGATCGGCACGCTGTCCCACCTGGCTCGCGTCGGCCTGGCCACGCACGTCTGCAGCCCGTGGGTGATGCCAGGCTGGGACGGCCACCTCACCCTCGAACTGCTCAACCTCGGGCCTGCCACCCTCCGCCTGCACCACGCCATGCCGGTGGCCCGGGCGATCATTCTGGTTATGGATGGGACCCCGAGTGGGGCGAGCGCGCACGCCGACTACGGCCGCACGGGACATCTGGGAAGCCGCTACGCCGCCGAATTCGGCGGCGAGTTCAAGCGCGAGCTTCCGGTGACCGCGACGAGCACGGCAGGAACGTGATCGCGATGGAGTGCGCGTTCTGCGAGGAGTTCGCCGCCCTCACCCCGGACGGTACGGGAAGCCGGATCATCGCTGAGACGTCCGGCTGGGTGCTGGCCTGGCGTCCGCGACCTCCGACATCGGAGGCCGATGGGTCTTCTGGGACATCGTCGACGGCCGGCACAAGTACGCCACCGGGAGCCTGCCGTGACCAACGCCCTCGCTGAGCAGGTCATCTACCTCGACTATCAGTCCACCACACCGACCGACCCGCGCGTGGTGGAAGCGATGCTGCCCTACCTCACGGACGCGTTCGGCAACCCCTCGTCCCGGCACGCATACGGCCGCCAGGCCGCCGACGCGGTCCGCATCGCCCGCCGCCGGTTCCGTGCTCTGATCGGTGCCCGCTTCGACTCCGAGGTCGTGTTCACCTCCGGGGCCACCGAATCCGACCACCTCGCCCTGACCGGCATCGCTCACGCTTTCACTGGTCGGCGCCGCCACATCATCACCACCGCGATCGAGCACAAGGCGGTGCTGACCACCTGCCGTCGCCTCGCCCATCACGGCGTGGAGGTGACCGAAATCCCCGTCGACCGAGACGGACTGGTCAACCCTGCCGACATCGCCGCCGCGATCACCCCGGTGACCATCCTGGTGTCGGTCATGCACGCCAACAACGAGATCGGTACCATCCAGGCCCTGGCTGAGATCGGGCAGATCACCCGAGACCACGGGGTACTCCTGCACACCGACGCTGCCCAGTCCCTGGGGTCGGTCCGGTTCGACGTCGACCATCTCGGTGTCGACCTGGCGTCCTTCTCCAGCCACAAGATCTACGGGCCGAAAGGCGTCGGAGTGCTCTACGTCCGGCACGGCTCCGTGCGCCCCATCGCGCAACTCCACGGCGGAAGTCAAGAACACGGCCTGCGTGCCGGGACGCTCAACGTCCCGGGCATCATCGGGCTCGGCACGGCAGCCGGCATTCTCGCCGAAGAGCGTGACCACGACGCTCACCGCATTCTCGCACTTCGCAACCACCTGCTTGAGCGGCTCCGGGCCGCGATCCCGCAGATGGCGGTCAACGGGTCGCTGACCCGGCGACTGCCCGGCAACCTCAGCGTCACCATCCCCGGTGCCGATGCCGGTCAGATCATCGAACGACTTCCCGGGCTGGCCATCTCCACCGGTTCCGCCTGCGACACCGGACAGCCGGACCCATCCCATGTCCTCACTGCCCTCGGCCTCGACAAGGCCGACGCCCGATCAACCCTGCGCATCAGTCTCGGACGTCCGACCACCACAGCAGAGATCGAAACCGCCGCGAGGCAACTGGCCCTGGCGGTTCACGCCATCCTCGGCGGCTGACGTCAAAGAGCGCATCGCCGGTCATTGGTCACTTCTCTTCGAGATGCGGGCACCCCGTTTCTCTCTTCGGCCGGCCGAATAGACAGATGATCGCTGCTGCGAATCACCTCTTGTCTCGCCGCGGGGCCGCGTACGAACGTGTTTGTAACAGTAGATGATGGCGCGATCACTGAGTGTCAGCGCATGAGATTGCCTTCGCAGATCAGGAGTACGACAGATGTCCCACCACAGATCCCCTCGGGTGGATGCCGCGGAATATGACAGGCCGTCCTCCCGCCGCCGGCGCCCACGATGCGAACGGCGGTGCCGGTGATGGCCGTTCTGGACGTACGTCGCCGCCCCGGCCGTCTCACGTTCACGCGCCGCCCGCCCGCCGGACGGCACCGCCGCGGGCGGCCCACGATCCCGCCTGAGCGTCCGGGGCCGGACGGCCGGCGGCGGGTCTGGGATGCGGCACAGAAAGCCAGGGCCGAGCAACTCGGGCTCCTGGAGCCCGGCTGGCTGGTCACCTACGGGCCGTACTCGCGGCGCTTCCACGCCATCGCGCGCACCGCCGAGGTGTCAGAGCCGATCGTCGAGGCGGCCACCCCGGAGGAACTCCGTGGCCTCATGCGGCAGTCCGAGCTCACAGGCCTCGTGCCAGCCCCTCGCCGGCCGGACACGGCACGGCGGCCGGGGGCGGCGGGTTGCGTCAGCCGTCCGGGGTGGTGGCCGTGACAGGGCTGCCGATGGACGGGATGGCGCAGGCGCGGGCCGAGGCGCACCGCCGGGCGCTCGGTGAGCTGTGTAAGCATCTGGAGTCCCATGGGCTGCGCTGCCGTGCCGTCGAGCGGATCCATCTTTCCATGCGCGGCGGGCCCTGCCACGCGAACCTCGGGCCACCGGAGATGGACGTGTACGGTGACGGCCGGCTGATCGTCGTCGTCACTGTGGTCGGGTCGCCTCAGCGTGGGCTCTGGTACCTCGTCAAGCGGCCCGACGGGTTGCCCGTGCGGACCAGCCCAGCCGGCGATCCGGTTTCGGCGGCACGTGACATCGCGGCACGGTGGGACGGGACGTCCTGCTGAGCCGCCCGTGAGGGGCTATGGGGGCGTTCGGGCGGCGGATAATCGAAGATGTGGATCACAAGGGAGGGCCGGAGTCGGCGCAGACCCTGGAGCGGGGGTTGCGGCTGCTCCGGCTGCTCGCCGACGGGCATCGGGCGCGCACGCCCACCGAGCTCGCGCAGGAGCTAGGGCTGAGCAGGCCGATCGTCTATCGATTGCTGACCACGCTCCAGAACGAGGGCTTCGCACGCCGGGACGCAGAGGGGCGTGTCCATCTCGGATTCGGGGTGCTCGCGCTGGCGCGGGCGGTCCAGCCGTTGCTGCGGGTGGCCGCGTTGCCGGCGTTGCGGCGGCTGGCCGAGGACGCGGGGGCGACGGCGCACCTGACCGTGGCCGAGGGGGACGAAGGGCTCGCCATCGCGGTGGTCGAACCCACGTGGACCGACATGCATGTGGCCTACCGCGAGGGTGCCCGGCATCCGCTGTCGCGTGGGGCCGCGGGGCTGGCGATCCTGGCGTCACGCAAGGGCGGCACGGGTTACATCGTCACCGAGGGGCAGCTCCAGGAAGGGGCCCGGGGAGTCGCCGCCCCGCTGCCCGGGGTGCCTTGGCTGGAGGCGTCGGTGGGGATCGTGACGTTCGGCGCGCTCGACGCCGCCGCCATCGGGCCGCGCGTCGAGGCCGTGGCGGCCGAACTCGGTGCGGCGCTCACTTGAGAGCGACGCCGTGGGTGAACGGACCGCGGCCGGGAAGTAAGGAATCCCTGTGAGTCACTGGCCGAGTAAAGAGACGGCCGATACAGTCGTTACGCTCGATTGTGGACGATCACCGCTAAAACGCGACACTGCCGCGCAAGGAGACGCTTGATGCGAATCAGGAGAGCCTTCGCCCTGGGTGCCGCCCTTACCGTGCTCGCGGTGGGGGTGCCGGCCGCTACGGCGTTCTCCGACGACGGTGAGGGCGACTGCAAGAACGTCACCAACGGGGCCAAGGAGACCGATCCCCAGTGCTTCTGGATGGCGCCGACGCCGAAGGACGCGCTGGACATCGTGCGCTTCTGGGCCAGGGACGACGGGGCTAAGTTCAAGGAGGCCACCGAGTACCCGGTGGGGTGGATCGACTGCACGGTCGAGGCCTGTAACGCGGACGGCGAAGGCGACGGCGAGGCGCACGACGAGGGGGATCCGGCGCCTGAGGGGTACGAGGACGACGGCACGCCGCCCACGTGCCAGACCGCCGGTGAGACGTGCTCGGTGTCGCCCGAGGAGATCGCGGCGGCGGCACGGACGGCCGCGGGGCAGGCGATCGCGGCCGCGGCGGCCAAGGGGATGCGGGTGTGGGTCGACACCGAGCTGGTGGACGACTACGCCGCGGGGGCCGCGGCGCTCGCCGCGGCCGCCAAGCAGGTCGGGGCGCTGGCCGCGCAGCCCGGTGTGGTGGGTGTCCGCTTCACCTCGCAGCTCGGCTACAACGGCGCGGTGAAGACGCCCGAGGAGATGCGGGCGTTCGTCGGCGCGGCGGCCGCGGCGCTGCACCAGACGGCGCCGGGCAAGAAGCTCGGCGTGCACACCGTGGTGCCGGAGTTCGGGTGCGGCGACAACGAGCTGTGCTCGGCGGAGATGAAGAAGCGGTACCCGCTGCTCACCGCCGAGAACATCGAGCCCCTGCTGACCTCCGGGTCGGTGGACCAGCTCGTGCTGGACAGCGGCCTGCTCGGCGGGGCGTACTCCGACTGGAAGATCGGCCTGGCCGAGGCGCAGCGCAACCAGTGGACCAAGGTCAAGGCCCTGGCCTGGGACACCCTGGCGCAGATCGGCGCCGAGGACGCGAGCCTCGCCGGCAAGGCCGACGCGCCGCTGAGCGCCGACCAGGCCGCCGCGGTGGCGCAGGACCGGGTGGCCTCGCCGCTGAAGGACGGCGCCGCCACGGTCAACCTGTGGACCCGCTGGCAGGACGGCAAGGGAAGCAAGTACAGCGTGCTCGGCGCGCAACTGGCCGCGACCCCGGCGTGGGACCAGCTCGACAAGCTGGAGCCGCTGCAGCGCCGGCTCTCCACCATCTTCGACCCGGCCTCGCCCGAGGTGGGCGTCACCCAGGACGTGGCGAAGCTGGCCGAGGTCTTCAGCCAGATCTACGTCACCGGCTGAGCGAGACGCACGAAACCCGCCCGGCGGCGTCGCCGGGCGGGTTTCTCGTGTTCAGCGGTATTCGGGAGGCCCCGGCGGCTCAGTTGCCGGTGGCGCTCAGGTAGCTGGAGAACTCGTCGAGCGAGATCAGGCCGTCGCCGTCCATGTCGAGCTGCTGGACCGCGGCCTCGGCGGTCTCGACGGTGACGGGCTGGCCGAGCACCTCCATGAGGCGCACCAGTTCCTCGGCGGAGATGAGCCCGTCCTTGTCGGCGTCGACCAGATCGAAGGTCACCGCGTACTCGCTCATTGCCACTCCTCGCGTGATCGTTCGCCCAGCACGATAGCGGTCTTTGTCTCTACATATCGGCTTTTGCTGGACGCTGTTCTTGGTCAGCACTGACCGGGAGGCGCGGGGTTAGTCCCCGGCGTGAGGGTATGGGCGCGGTAAGGGGATCGATCGCAGAGGGGGAGACCGATGGCCGGGCAGACCGGGGAGACGGAGACGAACGCCGGCGGCACCTGGAGCGAGGGTGAGCTGCGCGAGAAGCTGCAGGAGGTCGAGGAGGACCTGGTGCGGCTCCGCCAGTCGGCGAAGGAGGTGCGCGAACGCATCGGCGACCGCTCGGACGCGCCCACCGACACCGCCGAGCAGGCTCAGATGATCACCATGGCCGAGGAGCAGGAAGCGCTCGTGGAGAACTTGGAGGCCCGCCGCGAGAACCTGCTGCGGCGCCTCGCGGCCGACGGCTGAACTCAGTGGGCGGTGAGGGTCTCGCCCACCGGGATCGACGGCTCCCGCGCCGGCTCCGGGACCTTGGGCAGGGCGCCGGCGCGCAGGCGGCTCAGGGCCGCGGCCAGCGCGGCGCCGTAGATCACATGGGCGGCGGCCATGACGGCCTGCCGTTCCGGGTGGTCGCGGTGGATCGGCGGCACGACGCCGAGCCTCGGCACCCAGCCCTGGTAGCTGACCGCCCAGATCGCCAGGCCGTACAGGACACCCACCGGCACCCGGGCCCGCCGGGGATCGGCGACAGCGGCGAACAGTCCCCCCGCCGCCGCCCCGAAGCCGATGTGCGCGACGGCGCCGAGCACGCCCTCACCCGGCTTGGGCCGCCGTTTGTGGCCCGGCAGGAAGGCACGGGCGAGGCGCTTCGGCGGGTGCCCGCCCTTCATCAGCCCCGCCCGTTCGCCCGCCACCATCGCGGCGCTCATGGCGACGGTGGCGACGGCACCGCTGGCGACTCCTCGTATGACATCGCGAATCATTGCCGCATACTGCCCCGGCGTCCCCCACGAGAAACCGGCCGGAGCACCACGGTCACGCCAGGTGGTCCTTCTCGGCCACCACGTTGAGCACCCCGTCGATCTCCGACAACGCGGTCACCAGAGTGGTCACCTCCCCGCCCCCCTGCACGGTCATCCGCACCGAGACGACGAGCGCGCGGCGCGCGGCGGCCGGGTGCTCGACCGACAACTCGGTCACCGTGAAGCCCCGCGCCGTGCACTCCTCCAGCACCCGCCGCAGCGCGTCCCGCCGGTCCAGATAGTTCAGCCGCAGCCGCGTCGGCGCGTACTTGGAGTGCGGCAGATGGTCCGCGAGCTGTGTGAGCAGCGACATCGCCGCGAGGTACCCCACGGTCACCGCGACGGCGGGCAGCCACAACCCCGCGCCCGCCGCCATGCCGACCGCGGCCGTCAGCCACACCGCCGCCGCCGTGGTGAGCCCCTTCACCGCGTCCCGCCGCACGAAGATCAGCCCGGCGCCGAGGAAGCCGATGCCCGACACGATCTGCGCGGCCACCCGCGAGGGATCCAGCGTGACGTGCGGGCCGAGCACGTCGTAGAACCCGTACTTCGACACGATCATGATCAGCGCCGACGCGAACCCCACCAGCGTGTGCGTGCGCAACCCGGCGGCCTTCTGCCGGATCTCCCGCTCGAGCCCGATGGCCGCCGACAGCAGGAACGCGAGGCCGAGATAGCCCAACTGGGCCCAGTCACGCCCGTTCACCAGCAGAAACGCGGCTTCCATCACCTCAGCGTAGACCTCGGGTGACGTGAGGTGACGGACCGCCGCCGATCAGCGTGCGCGGGTCAGCGCCCCGGACAGCACGGCGGGCGCCTCGGCCAGCGAGGGGCCGTACCACGTGAGGTGACGGCCGCTGACCAGGGCGGCGGGGACGCCGGGGAAGAAACCGGGGCCGTCCTCGGGGGTGAAGCGGTACGGCTCGTCGGGGAGGACGACCAGGTCGGGGCCGGACGCCAGCAACTCAGGCAGGGGGATCTTGGGATAGCGCTCGGGGTGGCCGGCGTAGATGTTGCGGACGCCGAGGCGCAGGAGCAGGTCGCCGGCGAAGGTGTCGCGACCGGCCACCATCCACGGCTTGCGCCACACCGGGACGACCGCGCGGCGTTCCACGGGGACGGCCGGGGCGGCCCAGGCGCGGGCGGCGGACGTCAGCCAGGCGGGCTCGGGGCGGGACAGGGCGACGCCGATCATGCGGCGCAGGGAGGTGAGGGCGCCGTCGAGGGTGCGGACGACCGTGACCCAGACGGGGACACCCGCGGCGCGCAGCGCGTCGAGGTCGGGGACGCGGTTCTCCTCCTCGTTGGCCAGCACGAGGTCGGGGCGCAGGGCCGTGATGGCGGCCAGGTCGGGGTTCTTGGTGCCGCGTACCCGGGGCACGTCCAGATCGGCGGGGTGGGAGCACCAGTCGGTGGCGCCGGCCAGCAGCTCGGGGGCGGTGGCGGCCACGGACTCGGTCAGCGACGGCACCAGGGACACCACCCGCCGCACCTCGCGGGGCAGCGCCACGGGCAGCCCGAGGTCGTCCCGCACGGCCGTCATCGTGCCGTCCCGGTGGCGCGGGCCCAGATGAGCTCGCGTTGTTCGCGGGGCAGCAGCGCGCAGTCCTCGCACAAGCCGCCGCCGGGGACGCGGTAGTAGAGGCAGCAGCTCCGCCGGACGAAGAAGTACGCGCCTGGCGCCGGCTCGGCCAGCCCCCCGGTGCCGTCCAGCTCCCCGAGGGGGAGCACGTCGCCCACCAGCGCGCCGGCGCGGCCGGCGAGCGGGGCGGGCACGGTCTTGAGCACGGCCGCGAGCGCGGCGGACGCGTTCCCCCGCAGCAGGGCGGGCGCGACGCCGGTGAGCCGCCCGACGGCCTCCGCCAGCGGCGTGAGCACCTCGGTCATCACCGCCCGGTACACCGCCGCCGCCCGCTCCCGTGCGTCCGGGACCGCCGGCCACCGCGCCGACGGCGGCGACCAGAGGGGGAGCGGCCCCGTGGCCGCCGGGCGCCAGCGCAGCTCGCTGCCCGCCGCGGCCGGGACCAGGCCGTACGCGGCGGCCACGCCAACGACGGGGGACCACAGGCGGGCGGCGAGCCCCTGGTACAGGATCGACGCCGCCACCCGGCTCTCGCCCGTGCCGAGCCGCCGCCCGTGCCCGGCGATCCACTCCCGCAGCCCCGCCTCGTCGGCGGCCAGGCCGGCGAGGGGCCGCCAGCCGGGCTCTTCCCGCGGGCCGGTGGCGACGGCGAAGTACGGCCCGAACGCCGACACCTCGGTCAGGGCCGTGACGACCTCTTCTGGCCCGGTGGGACGGGTGCCGCCGGGGCCGGTCGCCACGGGAGACGCGTCGCCTGGGCCGGTCGCCACGGGAGACGCGTCGCCGGGGCCGGTCGCCGGGGGAGCCGCGTCGCCGCGGCCGGGCTCAGCGGGCGGGGGGTCGGCGGGCGCGGTCACGTCTCCATGATGCCCGGGGTGCCTTGTGCGCTGACGCCCCGGGGCCGCATGTTACTCACAGGTAAGTAACCCGTAATGTTAGCTTGTCAAATCAGTCAAGCGGGCTGACATTATGCGCAGTACCGGCGATCGGGGGAACATCCCTGGAGGCTCGCTTGCAGATCCGCCGCACCCTCGTCCTCCTCGCAGCAGTCATCTCCTCCCTGTCCGTCGCGTTCGCCCCCGCCACGGCGTTCGCCCAGGCTCCACCCGTCCCCGACTCGATGGCGTCCATGGGCGACTCCATCACCCGCGGCTTCAACGCCTGCGGCTTCTACCTGGACTGCACGTCCAGGTCCTGGTCCACCGGCTCCTCCTCCAGCGTGATCAGTCACGCGGCCCGGATCAGGAACGTCAACCCGTCACTCAGCACGCACAACGACGCCGAGTCCGGCGCCACCGTGTCCGACATGGTGGGGCAGGCGCAGGAGGCCGTCTCCGAGGGCGTCGACTACGTCACCATCCTGATCGGCGCGAACGACGCCTGCGCCTCCTCCGAAAGCGGCATGACCTCGGTCGCCGACTTCGAGTCCCGGTTCCGCGCCGCGATGAGCACCCTCACCGGCGGCCTGCCGAACGCGGCGATCTTCGTGGCCAGCATCCCCGACGTCAAACGCTTGTGGGAGGTGGGCAAGGACAGCTCCTCCGCCCGCACCGCGTGGTCCCTGCTCAGCATCTGCCAGTCCATGCTGGCCCGCCCCCGCTCCACCGACACCGCCGACGTCCAGCGGCGCGACCGGGTGCGGCAGCGCGTCGCCGACTACAACGCGGTGATGTCGCGGGTGTGCGCCGAGCAGGCCAACTGCCGGTACGACGGCGGCGCCGTCTTCAACTACCCGTTCGCGTTGTCCCACCTGAGCACCTGGGACTACTTCCACCCGAACACCACCGGTCAGCGCCTGCTGGCCGAGGTGACCTACCCCACCGGCTTCGGCTGGTGAGAGAGACGGCCGGGCCGGACGGCCCGGACAGGAGACGCCGTCACGGCACGAGGTACGCGCTGTCCCGGGCGTCGGTCACCGCCATGTGGCCGGGCGCGTGGCCGATCGCGAACGGCGGCCGCGACCTCATGACCGCGGCCTGAGGCGTGACGCCGCAGGCCCAGAACACCGGTGTCTCCCCCGCGCGGATCTCGACCGGCTCACCGAAGTCGGGCCGGCCGAGATCCGTGATGCCGAGCGCCGCGGGATCCCCCACATGCACCGGCGCCCCGTGGACCGCCGGGTACCGCGCCGTCACCCGCACCGCCTCCGCCACCAGCGAGGCCGGCACCGGCCGCATCGACACCACCATCGGCCCCGACAACCGTCCCGCGGGCCTGCACTCCCGATCGGTCCGGTACATCGGCACGTTCGTCCCCGCCTCGATGTGCCGCACCGGCACCCCCGCCTCCAGCAACGCCCCCTCGAACGTGAAGCTGCACCCGATGAGAAAGCTCACCAGGTCGTCCCGCCAGTACTCCCGCACGTCGCTCACCTCGGCCACCGGCTCCCCGTCCCGGTAGACCCGGTAAGCCGGCAGATCCGTCCGCAGATCCCCGTCGAAGATCGACGCCGACACCTCCCCCGCCTCGGTGACGTCCAGCACCGGACACGCCCGGGGATTCCGCTGCGCGAACAGCAAGAACTCGTAAGCCCTCTCCTCCGGCAACACCAGCAGATTCGCCTGCGCCCACCCCGCTGCCCACCCCGCCGTAGGCGTCACCAGCCCTTTCCGGAACAACTCCCGCGCCTCCCGCGGCGTGAGCCCGGCCGGATCCATCGGCATGACCATGTGATCGTCCTTTCGTCGTGTCCTGTCCATGCGTCGCACTCCCGCCCATCCGGCGGATCACACCGGCCCGGCGTCGCGCCGACGGCGGTTGCGTCGTCGGCGTACGGGTTGCCGAGGTCTCCGTCCGGCGGTTTCGATCGGCGCCGTGTCGGCGGGGGTGGTGCGGTGGTCCTGGTGGTGTCGTCTGAGGTGCGGCTTCCGGTCCGTGTGCTCGATGGTGGGTGGCCGGCGCCGCGACGGCGGGACGTGGTGTGGTGAATCCGGCGCCTTCGTACGGTGGTTGACCTGGTATTCGCTCAGTGCTTCAGGTGGAAGCGGATGCGGTCGCCGGGACGGGTCTGGGCGGCGCGGCCGATGTCGCTGGTGCGGACGACGGCGATGACCGGGTAGCCGCCGGTGACCGGGTGGTCGGCGAGGAACAAGGTGGGCTGGCCGGAGGGGGGGACCTGGAGCGCTCCCGGGACCATGCCCTCGGTGGGGAGCTCCCCGTCGCGGGCGCGGGTCAGCCGGGGGCCGCGCAGGCGCATGCCGACGCGGTCGCTGTCGGTGGTCACCTCGTAGGGCTCGGAGCACAGGGTGTCGAGCGCGTCCGGGGTGAACCAGTCGTCTCGCGGCCCGGGAGCGATCTCCAGGACCGCCTCACCCGCGGGCGGCGCCGGGATGGGGGCGAGGTCGATCAGGGGGAAACCCTCGGGAGGCGGCCCCACAGGGAGCAGGGTGCCCGCGGTGGGCCGGGGGGGCCCGAGGCCCGCCATGGTGTCGGTGGACCGGGAGCCCAGGACCTTGTCCACAGCCAGTCCGCCGCGCACGGCGAGGTAGGTGCGCAGACCGTACCGTGGGAGCCCGAGGCGGAGCACCGACCCCGGTGGCAGGCACTCCACCGCTGCGTGCCCGATACCTCGGGCACGGCCGTCAGGGCCCGTGGCCGTCGCCGGGCACGGGGCACCGGTGAGGGCGACCAGCAGATGACCATGGGCCCGCACCACCAGCCCCCCCATGGTCACCTCCAGCCCCGCCGCCCCCTCCGGGTTGGCGAGCAGCCGGTTGGCCAGCCGCAACGCGTCCCGATCCGCGGCACCGGAACGCCCCACCCCGAGGTGCCCGAGCCCCGGACGCCCAAGATCCTGCACGGTGGTCATCGGGCCGGGCACCAGCACTTCCAGAAGTACGCGGTCACCCATGGCCCACCTCCGGGCACGCGCGGGGAAGGTGGCCCCCCACGGGGCGGCTTGGGGGGAGGTGATCACTTGTGGGTCGGTTCCGCGAGCGAGGTGGGTGGCCGTCCGCGGGGCGGCTCGGGGAGAGGGGAGGATGGCCGTCCGCGGGGTGGCTCCGTGAGGGGGGCGGGTGGTCATCCACGGGTGGCCTCCGTGAAGCGGACCTGGACGCCGGGGCGGAGGTGGGCGGGGGGGTCGGCTGTGATGTCCCATATCTGCAGGGTGGTGTGGCCGATGAGGCGCCAGCCGCCGGGGGACTCGCGGGGGTAGACGGCGCTGAAGCCGGCCGCCAGGGCCACCGAGCCGGGGGGAACGCGGACGCGGGACTCGGTGCGGCGGGGGACGGTCAGGCGGGGGTCGCCGCCGGTCAGGTAGCCGAAGCCCGGGGCGAAGCCGCAGAAGGCCACCACCCAGGGGGTCCCGGTGTGGGCGGAGATCACCTCGAGTTCGGTCAGGCCGGTCAGGGCGGCGACCTCCGCGAGGTCCGCGCCGTCGTACACCACCGGGATCGTGACCTCGCCGGCCGCGTCGCGCCGGCCGGTGCGGGGACGGGCGGCGCGGACGGCGGCCTCCACCGTCTCGGGGCGGGCGGGGGGTTCGAACCGGACCAGCAAGGTCCGGGCGGCGGGGACGAGGTCGGTGACGCCCGCGAGCGGGGCGGCGGCCATCGTGTCGTACAGGGCGACGACCTCCTCCACGTCGTCCACCTCCACCAGCAGCGCGCCGTCCCCGCACGGCCGCACGCGGGCCGTCATTTCTGTTCCTCCATGTCGTCCGGTTCCCCCAGCAGGGCGCCGTCCCCGCACGGCCGTGCGCGGGCCGTCATTTCTGTTCCTCCATGTCGTCCGGTTCCCCCAGCAGGGCGCCGTCGCCGCACGGCCGTGCGCGGGTCGTCATTTCCGCTCCACGAACGGTGCCGGGGTCACTCCGTGCGCGACGAGGGACTCCCGGACGGCGCGGGCCAGGGCCACGGTGCCGGGGGTGTCCCCGTGTACGCAGATGGATTTGGCGCGGATCACCAGCAGCGACCCGTCCACCGCCTCGATCGGCTCTCCGAGGGCCATCCGGACGGTACGCCGGGCCACCTCCACGGGGTCGTGCAGGACGGCACCGGGGCGCCCGCGTGGCACGAGCGTCCCCTCCGGTGTGTAGGCGCGGTCGGCGAAGCACTCCGCCACCGTCGTGAGGCCGGCCTCGGAGGCCAGGCGCAGCCAGGCGGAGCCGGGCAGGCCCAGCACCGGCAGCGTGGGGTCGTATGCCTGGACCGCCGCCACTACGGCGGCGGCTTGCTCCTCGTGGTGCACGATCGCGTTGTACAGGGCGCCGTGCGGCTTGACGTAGGTCACCCGTGCCCCTGCGAGGCGGGCGAACGTGTCCAGCGCGCCGATCTGGTAAACGATCTCGTCGGCCAGGGTCTCGGGGGGCATCTCGATGAAGCGCCGCCCGAAGCCGGCGAGGTCCCGGTACCCGACCTGGGCGCCGATGGCGACGCCCCGGGAGGCGGCGGCCCGGCAGACCCGGCGCATGATCGTCGGGTCGCCGGCGTGGAAGCCGCAGGCCACGTTGGCGCTGGTGACGACGGACAGCAGCGCCTCGTCGTCGCCGAGCTCCCAGCGGCCGAAGCCTTCTCCGAGGTCGGAGTTGAGGTCGATGCGTATGGTCGGTTCAGGCATCGTCTGCTCCCTCGGGTCTCGTGGCCAGGTGGATGGAATGGTCAGGAAAGGTCCCGGGCGCGGGTCTCGGGCAGCCCGAGGAGCGCGATCACCGCGAGTCCGTACGCCAGGGCGCCGAACGCCATGGCACCGCCCACGCTATAGGTCGTGGCCAGGTACCCGATGATCGCCGGGAAGAACGCCCCGATGCCCCGTCCCACGTTGTACGTGAAACCCTGCCCGCTGCCCCGGATGTGACCCGGGTACAGCTCCGCGAGGTACGCCCCGAACCCGGAGAAGATCGCCGAGGAGCAGAACCCGAGGGGGAACCCGAGGAACATCACGTACGTGTTGGCGTCGGCGGGAAGCTGCGTGTACAGCACGATCAGGCTCCCGCTCAGCACCGCGAAGACGGCGAACGTCGCCTTGCGCCCGATGCGGTCGGTGAAGTAGCCGCCGGTCAGGTAGCCGGCGAAGGCCCCCGTGATGAGGAACGCCAGGTAGCCGCCCGTCCCGATCACGGTCAGCCCGCGCTCGTCCTTCAGGTAGGTGGGCACCCACGTGGCCAGCGTGTAGTACCCGCCCTGCACCCCCGTGGCGAGCAGCGTGGCGAAGAACGTGGTGCGCCCGAGGCCGTCCCCGAAGATGCCGAGCAGAGGCGCGTGCCCGGCCCGGCGGCGCCGCTCGGTGTGCACGGGCGCGTCGGTGACGTTGCGCCGCACCCAGATGGCGAGCAGCGCGGGCAGCGCCCCGGTCCAGAACAGCACCCGCCAGGCGAGGTCCTGGTCGACCAGCTCGAACACCAGCGTGTACACGATGACGGCGAGGCCCCAGCCGACCGCCCACGAGCTCTGGATGACCGCGAGCGCCCGTCCCCGGTGCCGCGCCGCGGCGTACTCGGCGACGAGGACGGCCCCGGCGGCCCACTCGCCGCCGAACCCGATGCCCTGGAGCGCGCGAAAGATCAGCAGGGTCTCGTAGTTGGGCGCGAGACCGCACAGCGCGGTGAAGACCGCGTACGTGACCACCGTGATCATCAGGGTGGTGGCGCGCCCGATGCGGTCCGCGAGCACCCCCGCGATGACGCCGCCGATGGCGGAGCAGACCAGTGTCGCGGTGGCGAGCAGGCCGGTCTCGCCGGTGCTGAGGCCGAAGGTCGCCGCGATGGCGACCAGGCTGAGGGGGAGGACCCAGAAGTCGTAGGAGTCCAGGCTGAAGCCGAGGAACGCGCCCTTGAAGGCCTGGCGGCCGTCCGTGCCGAGCGTGGTGTACCAGGCGAAGGCCCGGGGTCCCCGGTCCTCGACGGTGGCCTGGTGCGGCGTGCTTGATGTCGTCATGTCACACCTCTTCTTGCCGTGTCTGCCCGATCGGAGACGGCGACCTCGGCGTCTCCCCGGCCCCGGTCGGGACCGTACGTTGAACATACGGATCGTTCAACGATTTGACAATAGTTTCGTGTGATACTATTTTTCGCAGCCGTGTATCCCGGTGAGCCGCCACCGTGCCGACCTGGCGGTTCGCGGCTGAACCGGGCAGTTCGAGCGGAGGGCCGCGCGGTCGTGGTGGATATGGCGGAGGCGGCCGAGCGCCTCGAACGGGACCGCGCGCTGCTCGGGCGCACCAGCACCGCCGAGCGTGTGGCCGCCATCCTGCGCGGCTACATCACCGAGGGCGTGTACCAGCCGGGTGAGCGCCTCGCCGAGGACGCCATCGGTGGCGCGCTCGACATCTCACGCAACACCCTGCGTGAGGCGTTCCGCCTGCTCTCCCACGAGCGGCTGCTCGTGCACCGGCTCAACCGCGGCGTCTTCGTCCGCACGCTGACCGCCGAGGACGTCGCCGACCTGTACCGCGTGCGCCGCATCGTGGAGTGCGCCGCGCTGCGGGAGGCCGTCCCGCCCTCGCAGGAGGGACTGGCCCGCCTGCGCGAGGCCGTGCGCGCCGCCGAGCGGGCCGCCGACGACGAGCGCTGGGTGGACGTCGGGACCGCGAACATGCAGTTCCACCAGGCCCTCGTGGAGCTCGCCGGCAGCACGCGGCTGGAGGAGCTGATGCGCCAGGTGCTCGCCGAGCTGCGCCTCGCCTTCCTCGTCATGACGGACCCGCGCGCCTTCCACGGCCACTACCTGCCGCTCAACCGCGACATCCTGCGGCGTATCGAGGCCGGCGACCTCGACGGCGCCCAGCGCGCCCTGGAGAAGTACCTCGCCCACGCCGAGGGAGAGCTGGTCAAGGCCCACGCCTGAGGAGGCGCGTCCCCGGAGCGGGGTGTCGTCCCGGCCGTCGGAGGGAATCCCGAGGGTGTGGACAAATGGGGCAAAAGGGATGACATGCGGGTGCACGGTACGCACCCGTACAACGCGGAGCCGCCGCCGTCCGCGCTGGCCGGCCAGGTGATCACCCCCCTCGACGCCTTCTACGCGCGCGACCACGGCCGCGTCCCCGTCGTGGACCCCGCCGCCTGGCGGCTCACCGTGGACGGCCTCGTGGAGCGCCCCCTGGAGCTCACCCTGGACGACCTGCGCGCGGGCTTCCCCGAGCGGACCGTGGTGGCCACCCTTCAGTGCGCGGGCAACCGCCGCGCCGGGCTGCTGGCCGTGCGGGACATCCCCGGCGAGGACCCGTGGGGACCCGGCGCCACCTCCACGGCGTCCTGGACCGGGGCCGGGCTCAGGGACGTCCTGGCCCGCGCCGGGCTGACGCCGGACGCCGCGCACATCGCCTTCCAGGGATGCGACGTGTCCACGGAGATGTCGCCGCCCCAGCCGTTCGGCGGCTCCGTCCCGGTCATCAAGGCCACCGCTCCCGAGGTGCTGCTCGCCTGGGCGATGAACGGCGAGCCACTGCCCCCGGTGCACGGGGCGCCGCTGCGCGTCGTGGTGCCCGGCTGGATCGGCGCCCGCAGCGTCAAGTGGCTCACCCGCGTCACCGCGCGGGCCACGCCGTCCGACAACTACTACCAGGCCGTCGCCTACCGGCTGCTGCCCGCCGACCCCGGCATGAACGGCCGCGCGGAAGCCATTACTCTCGGCCCCGTCGCGCTGAACTCCGCGATCCTGAGCCCCGGCGACGGCGCCCGCCTCGCCCCCGGCCGCACCGAGATCACCGGGTACGCCTACACCGGCGGCGGGCGCGCGGTCGCCCGGGTCGAGGTCTCCCTGGACGGCGGGAGCACCTGGCACCCGGCCGACCTCGGCACCTCACCCGGCCCATGGGCCTGGCGGCACTGGCGCGCCACCGCCGACCTGCCCGAGGGCCGGACCACCATCGCCGTCCGCGCATGGGACGACGCTGCCGCCACCCAGCCCGAGGACCCCCGCACCGTGTGGAACCCCAAGGGCTACGCCAACACCTCCTGGCACCGCGTCACGGTCACCTGCGGCCCCTGACGGCCGCCTCACGGAAGCAGCGCTCGGGACGACCGCGCGGGTCAGCTCTCCGGGATGGCGCACTCGACGTACGACAACCCGCTGAGGTCCAGCCACGCCCGCCCGGGCCCGCGCACCAGCCGCAGCACGACCGCCGTGCACTCCGGGCAGCGCCCGACCAGACCCGGTGCCCGGTCGTACACCTGCAGCTCGGCGACCGCGCCCGACCGGCCGCACCCGGCGCAGCGGCAGCGCGCCGCCGTGATGTCCACCGCGAACACCTCGCGCAGCGGGCCCGCCAGTTCGTTGCCGTCGACTCGTGGGTCGGTCATGATGCGCCTCCGGTGGGTCCGAAACGTTCGGTCCTGATGCGATCGGCCGGATGCCCCTGGTCGATCAGAAGATCCGCCACGGTCTCGACGAACCCGGTGGGCCCGCAGACGTAGCACAGCGGCATGCGCCCCGGCCCCCAGCCGGAATCGGCCAGCAGCCCGGCGTCCAGCCGCCCGGGCGGCCGGGACGACCCCGGCGGCGCCTCCCGGGTGTAGGCCAGCACGATCTCCACGCCGGGCCCGGAGGCCAGCTCGCCCGCGTACAGCAGAGAGGCCGGCGTGCGCGTCGAGTAGACCAGCCGGAACGGCGCGAGGCCGTCGGAGGCCCCCGCGGCGGCACGCGCCCGGATCATCGACATGAACGGCACCACCCCGGACCCGCCGCCGACCAGCAGCACAGGCGAGGGGTCGGCCGCCGACCACGTGAAGTAGCCGCCCACCGGCCCGCGCAGCTCGAACACGTCCCCGGGCTCGGCGACGTCCACGAGGTACGAGGACACCTCGCCGTCGTCCACCCGCTGCACCGTCAGCTCCAGCCGCCCCGGCCCGGGTGCCGACGCGATCGAGTAGCTGCGCTGCGCCGAGTAACCGTCCGGCGCGGTGAGCCGGACGTCCACGTGCTGGCCGGGCACGTGGCCGGGCCAGTCAGGCACGTCGAGCACGAGCGTGCGCGCGGTCGCGTTCTCCGCCCTGACGGCCGCCACCGTGGCGGCCCGCCAGGTCAGTCGCCCCAGTACCGCTGCTCGCGCCATGGGTCACCGTAGTTGTGGTAGCCGACGCTCTCCCAGAACCCCGGCTCGTCCTCGTCGCCCAGCCGGATGCCCTTCACCCACTTGGCGCTCTTCCAGAGGTACAGGTGGGGCACCAGCAGCCGGGCCGGGCCGCCGTGCTCGGGTTCCAGCTCCTCGCCGTCGTAGCGGTACGCCACCCACGCCTTGCCGTCCACCAGGTCCTCGACCGGGATGTTGGTGGTGTACCCGCCGTAGGAGTGGGCGAGCGCGAAGTCGGCGGCGGTGTCCACCTCGTCGAGCAGCGCCTCCACCGGTACGCCCTCCCAGGTGGTGCCGAACTTGGACCACTTGGTCACGCAGTGGAGGTCGACGGTGACCTTCTCCGACGGCAGCGCGCGGAACTCCTCCCAGCTCCACCGGCGTTGCTCGCCGGACTCGGTGGTGAGGGTGAACGCCCACCGGTCCAGGTCGATCCGGGGCGTCGGCCCGGCGGACAGCACCGGGAAGTCCTTGGTCAGATACTGCCCCGGCGGGAGGTTCGCGTCAGGCCGTCCTCGGCCGCGAAAGCCGCGGGAGATCACGCTCACGGCCATCACCGTCCTGTTCACTGGTCGTACACGCCGAAGATCGGCGCCAGGCCCCAAGGCTAGGACACCATTGTTACGGGCCGGGGTAGGGGAGGACGGAGGAGGGGGGTGAGTGACGTGCGGATCGTGGCGCTGGCGGACACCCACGCCCCGCGCCGCTGGAAATCCTGCCCGCCCGCGGTGGCGGAGCACCTGCGCGGCGCCGACCTGATCCTGCACGCCGGGGACATCTGCACCGCTGCCGTCCTGGACGAGCTGGCGGCCTACGCCCCGGTGCGCGCCGTCAAGGGCAACAACGACGGCCCGGACGTGACGGCACCCGAGACCCTGGAGCTCGACCTCGACGGCCTTCGCGTCGCGATGATCCACGACAGCGGCCCCGCCGTCGGCCGCTGGGCCCGTCTGCGCCGCCGCTTCCCCGCCGCGGACCTGGTGGTGTTCGGCCACTCCCACATCCCGTGGGACCAGGAGGAGCAGGGCCTGCGCGTCTTCAACCCCGGCTCCCCCACCGACCGCCGCCGCCAGCCGCACGGCACCGTCGGCCTGCTGGAGGTGTCGGACGGGCGTCTGGTGGCCGCGAGCATCGTCCCGGTCACCTGAGCCTGAGCCGCCGGGAGACGGGCCCCGGCCGGAGGGGCGGGCGCCGGCTCAGGCCGCCGCGGGCGGCCCGGCGACCGGCCGGCGGCCGGTGACGCCGACCGTCGCCATGCCGGGCTCGCGGAAGTCCGGGTCACGCAGCCGTACCAGCGTGTCGGCCACCATGCCGGGAGTGATGCCGTCAATCGCGCACAACACCGGGGCGAGCTGCTCGACGGTCAGCTCCCAGAACCGCCCCATCGGGCGCCCGCCACCCACCATGGAGTAGGCGACGTCGGTGTCCAGCTCGATCAGCCCGGCGCGGCCCATGTGCCCGGCCAGATCGCGCGGCCAATCGCAGTCGGTGCCGATGCGCTCGGCGAGCGCCGTGAACACCCCCATGCCGGTCGTGCGGTACGCGTCGTGCGAGGACGCCTCGATGGGGAACCGCGCCGGCTCCTCCAGCACCAGCCAGCCGCCCGGCACCAGCCAGCGGACGACCCGCGCGAGGTCCTGGTCGCGCCCGCGCAGGTGACAGAACAGGTACCGGGCGTGGATGAGGTCGAACGACCCGGGCGGGAAGTCGTCGCGCGTCAGGTCGTGGTGCGTCCACGTGACACCGGCGTCGCCGTCGTTGCGGCGCACCAGCTCCAGGTCCAGATCGGTGGCCACGACCCCGCCGTCCGGGCAACGCTCCGACATCCACCGGGCGACGGTCCCGGTGCCCGCGCCGAGTTCCAGGCAGCGCCAGTCGGGCTGGATCGGCAGGGAACCGAGGCGGCGGAACGTCGCGGGGTCGAGCTCGGCGGTGAGCGCGCCGAGGCGCTCGTCCTCGGAGGTGGCGGCGTGGTTGAAGATCTGGTCGCCGTACCGCTCCACGATCTGCTGTGTCATCACTGAGACCTTCGGCTAGGGGGCTGATCTCCGTGGGGAGGGTCACCTGCCAGCCTCGCGAAGTCACCCTCGCCCTTTCTTCTTCGAGAAAGCCGTTTGGCCGGCCGTGGACACGGATATTCGCGCACGCGGATTCGGCGGATTCTCACCGTACTGTTACGGCCTCATGAGACCGGTGATAACCGTTTATCCGAATATGCAGGACACGTGAGTGCGCCCGCATTCTGGAAGGTGATCCCGCGCTGTTTCGCCCTGATGCTTGAGTTCTGCCTCTTCTCCGGCGGATGGAGCCATCATGATCACAGCGACTTCTGTGGCGGACCTCGAATGCGGATTCGAGACGGCGGCCGGCGGGCCCGGGCATGACGGCGGGGTACTCGGAGCCGTCGAGTACTGCGACCGCGTCGGCGGGCCGATCGTGCGGGACGGCCGCCCCTTCATGGCGATGCCGATGGGCGACGAGGACATGACGCGGTTCACCGAGGTGTGGCGGGCGGGTACGAGCGTGGTGACCGGCCAGCACCGGGGCCTCGCGTACGCGTGCGACGGCGAGTACCTGTTCCTGTGCGGCCGCACGGGGGAGGACGCCGACCTGGCGACCGCCACCGAGGAGGCCTACCTCGCGGCGTTCGAGGTGGTCAGGCTGCTCGGCTACCCGCATCTGGCGCGCATGTGGAACATGGTGCACGGCATCAACGACCCCGACGGGCGGGGCGGCGACGTGTACGGCCGGTTCTGCCAGGGGCGGGCCATGGCGTTCGAGCGCGGGGGCGTGCCGCCCGGGATGCTGCCCGCCGCGACGTGCGTCGGCAGCCACGGCGGCGGGGTGGCGTTCTACCTGCTGGCCACCCGCACACCCCGCGCCGTCCACATCGAGAACCCCCGCCAGACCCCGGCCTACCGTTACCCCCCGAAATACGGCGTCAAGGCGCCGAGCTTCGCCAGGGCGACGTATCTCGCCGCGCCGGACGGCACCGGCCGCCTCTTCGTGTCCGGCACCGCGAGTATCGTCGGGAGCGAGACCGTTCACGTGGGCGACATGGCGCGGCAAACGACGACGACGCTGGAGAACATCGCCGTTCTGGTGGGCCGGGAAAACCTTTCTCGATATGGAATAGACGCCGACCTGTCGCTGCGCGACCTGGACGGCGTGAAGGTCTACGTCAAGCGCAAGGCCGATATTCCGGTCGCTCGGAGAATATGCGCGGAGGTTTTCGGTCCGAGCGCCGCCGTGGCGTACGTGAACGTCGACATCTGCCGGGACGACCTGCTGGTGGAGATCGAGGCGGTGGCTCCCCGGGTCCGCCCGGCCTGACCGGTGTCCCCGGCCCGTACGGGCCTGCCCGGCCTGCACGGTGGGGACGACACGGACGGCGGGAACGGCGGGAGGCGGCACCCCCGGCACGGGCGCCGCCTCCCTCACGAGACACCGTTCAGGGACGCCTGGTCTCCCACTCCACCGTCTCCTCGACGGTGACCTGGCGGGACCGCAGCGCCGGGTCCATCGGCCGCAGGTACGTCTGCTGCACGCCGGGCACCCGGTCCTCGACGACGAACGTCGCGCGCGTGTAGACCTCGGCGCCGGGCTCGGTCACCCGCGGCACCACCTTGAAGTCCGCGGTCATCCGGTCGCGCTCGATCGTGGTGAGCACGTAGCCGCGCTGGTTGTTGTAGAACTTCAGGTGCGGGTTGATCGCGAGGAACGGGTGGGTGGACGGGTCGGAGTCCGCGCCGTCGCCGCCGGTGCTGATCGAGGTGGCGACCAGCTCGGCGCCGACCGAGGGGCCGGTCGGGTCGTCGTAGTCGAGCTTCAGGTCCGACGCCCAGTGCGCGTGCACGTCGCCGGTGAGCACCACGGCGTTGCGCACCTTGGCGTCCACCCAGCCCTGCGTGATGCGCCGCCGGGAGGCGACGTAGCCGTCCCAGGCGTCCTGGCTGGTCACCTTGGCCGGGCCGGCGTTGTTGTCGCGCTGCGCGAAGAACACCTGCTGCCCGAGCACGTCCCACCGGGCCCGGGACTTGCGGAAGCCGTCCAGCAGCCACGCCTCCTGCGCGGCGCCGGTGATGGACCGCGCCGGGTCCACCGCGGCCGGGCAGTCGTCGTAGCCGTCCCCGCAGCCCTGGTCGTCGCGGTACTGCCGGGTGTCGAGCATGTGGAACGTCGCGAGCGCGCCCCAGCGGACCCGCCGGTAGAGCTGCATGTCGATGCCGCGCGGGATCGAGGTGCGGCGCAGCGGCATGTTCTCGTAGTACGCGCGGAACGCGGCCTCGCGGCGGGCGAGGAAGTTCGGCTGCGGCACCTCGGGCCGCTCGGGCACCTCGTCGGCCCAGTTGTTGTCCAGCTCGTGGTCGTCCCACACGACGAGCCACGGCGCGGCGGCGTGCGCGGCCTGCAGGTCGGGGTCGGTCTTGTACTGCGCGTGCCGCTGGCGGTACCCGGCCAGCGTCTCGGTCTCCGGACCCTCGTGGTCACGGATGTTGCCACCGGGGATGGTGTAGGTGTCCTTGGTGTACTCGTACTGGTAGTCGCCGAGGTGCAGCACCAGGTCCGGGTGGTCCTCGGCGAGGCGCCGGTAGGAGGTGAAGTAGCCGTGCTCGTACTGCGCGCAGGACACGAACGCCATGGCGAGCGCACCGCCGAACGACAGCGGGTGCGGCGCGGTGCGCGCCCGGCCGGCCGGGGAGACGTACGGGCCGACGCGGAAGCGGTACCAGTACTCGTGGTCGGACCGCAGGCCGTCCACCTCGACGTGCACGCTGTGCCCCCACTCGGGGACGGCTTTCGCGACGCCCGAGCGCACCACGCGGTGGCACCGCTCGTCGGAGTAGATCTGCCACTGCACGGCGAACGGGCGGAGCGGCATGCCGCCCATGCCGTCCTCGGCGAGCGGCTGCGTCGCGAGTCGCGTCCAGATGACGAAACCGCTGTGGTCGGGGTCGCCGCTGGCCACGCCGAGGGTGAAGGGGTCGGTGCGCAGGCCGCGGGAGGCGAGGCTCTGCGCGGTCTCGGCGGTGGGGTCGGGTTCCGCGAGGGCACTCGTCGCGGGGACGGCGGCCACCGCGCCCGCGGCGAGCCCGGTGACGAGGAAGGATCGGCGGTCGAGGTGCGGCATGGGGACTCCCTGACGATCAAGGAAGGGAACCCCCGTAGCCTTGCCCAGCTTCGTGACTACTTGGTTAACCACAAAAGTCATAAAAAAGGCGACATACTCCATCGAGACCGTCCGTCTCCGCCGTCCCGGGACCCGGACGGGTCGCGGGGAGACCGGGGGCGGCGAACGACATCGGACCGGGTGGGGGCGAGAGAAGAGAGGCACGCGTGACTGGCAGCGCGGGCACGAGATCAGACGACGGCGGCTTCGTCGGACGGGAACATGAGCTGGGCGTGCTCGGCGCGGCCTGGGACGCGGCCCTGGCCGGCGTGCCCCGGGTCGTCGGCGTCGAGGGCGACCCCGGCATCGGCAAGACCACCCTGGTCCGCCGCTTCCTCGGCCAGGTCGCGCCGCCCACGGTGATCTGGGCCGACGCCGACGAGGACGAGGCCGACTTCCCGTGGTCCCTCCTCACCCAGATCTCCCAGAGCGCCGACCACACCGTCCATCGCGACCGCGCGGCCGAGCCTGACGTGTGGCCCGGCGTCAGGCACCCGGAGCCGATGCCACCACCCGCCGGCGACGCCGGCCCGCTGGGCGTCCGCGGCGCGCCGCCGATCGGCCGGCCGCTGCCCGACCCGGCCGGCGGGGACGCCGACCCGTGGCTCGTCGCGCGGTCGCTCGCCCTGGAACTGCGCGCCCGCGGCCCGCTCGTGCTTGTGGTGGACGACGCGCACTGGGGCGACCAGCTGTCCATGACGGCGCTCCGGCTCGCCGCCCGGCGGCTCGCGGACGCCATGGTGCTGCTCATCCTCATCCACCAGACCCCGGGCGAGTTGTCCCGCCCGTTCACCGGCGGCCCCTTCCGAGAGCTCCGCGAGCTCGGCGACGGGTGGCGGCGGCTGCTCGACACCGGGCGCGGCGCCCGGCTGACGCTCGCCGGGCTGTCCGCGCCCGACCTGGTGCGGCTGGCCGCCGCGTGCGGCCACCCCCGCCTGTCCCCGCAGGGCGCCGCGCGGCTGCACGAGCACACCGGCGGCAACCCTCTGTACGTGCGGCACCTGCTGGACGAGGTGCCGATGCACTCCATCGCCTTCGGGCACGGCCCGCTGCCCGCGCCGCGCGGGGTGGCCGCCGTCCTGCGGGCCCGGCTGGCGTCCTGCGGCCCGGCCACCCGCGATCTGATCGCCGCGGGGGCGGTGCTCGGGCCGCGGTTCGGCCTCTCCAAGATCCGCGAGATGACCGGCGAGGCCGACCTCACCGAGGCCGCCGCCGAGGCGATCCGCGCGGGGCTGCTGGAGGAGGTGCCCGGCTCGGCCGGCCACGAGCTGGCGTTCACCGGCGCCCTGGTGCGGGGGCTCGCCTACCACGACCTGGACATGGCGGTCCGGCGCGGCCTGCACCGGCGTGCCACATGCCTCGGCGGCGGCCCCGCCGACATCTGGCACCGCATCGCCGCCGCGGAAGGCCCCGACGGTGAGCTCGCCGCGGACGTCGAACGTGAGGCACGCGCCCAGCGGGCCCGGGGCCGTCCCGCCCTCGCCGCGGTCTACCTGCGCCAGGCGCTCGACCTCACCCCGGCGGGCCCCGAGCGTGTGCCGCGTCTGCTCACCACCGTCGAGGCGCTGCTGGTGGCCGGGGACGCCGCCACCACGCGGGAGTACCAGGCCGAGCTGGCCGACATGGCCCCCGGCGCGTGGCCGGACTACGTGTCCGGCTACCAGCACCTGCTCAACGGCCGCATGGCCGACGCCCGGCGCCTGCTGCGGCGTTCGCTCGCGGCCATCAGGGACGGTGCCACGCCCGAGCCGGGACGGCCGCGCGACCTGGAGGCCCGGGTGGCCACCCAGCTCGCGATCATGGCGGTGCTCGGCGCCACGCCGTCCGAGATGATCGAGTACGGCGCGGTCGCGGTCGCCGCCGCGCGCGAACCGTGGGTGGCGGCGTTCGGCTGGTTCGCCGAATGTGTCGGCCTCGCCCTGTCCGGCCAGGCCCCGCGCGCCCTCGCCGCGCTGGCCCGCGCGGACGCCCCCGGCGCGCCGTCCGGGCTTGAAGGGCTGGTGGCGCGCGGCATGATCCGATTATGGACGGACGACCTGCCCGGTGCCCGCGACGACCTGGCCACCGCCGTGGACCGGGCCGCGCGCGGCGAGCCACTGCGCATCGAGCAGGCCCTCTGCTTCCTCGCCGAGACCGAATACCGCATGGGCGCGCTCGGCGAGGCCGTCCTGCACGCCGAGCCCGCCGTCGGCGACGCCAAGGAGAACGACCGCGTCTGGGACTACGCCATGGTGCACGCCCTGGCGGCCTACCCGCTCGCCGCGCAGGCGTCCTGGGAACGTGCCGAGGCGCACGCCGCGCAGTCCGCCCGCTGGGCCCGCCACGTCGGCACCGCCGCCGGCCTGACGTACGCCGCCGCGGCCGAGGCGGCCCTCGCCCAGGCCCGCGACGACGCGACCCGTCTGCTCGCGGTGGCGGAGGACCTGCCGCCGGAGTACCCCTCGCCCGAGCCGGGTACCCACCTGCTCGGGCCCCTGCGCGCCGACGCCCTGTCCCAGCTCGGCCGGCCCGCCGAGGCGTGCGAGGCGCTGGAGGAGTTCCTGCGCCGCCCCATGCCGCCCGGACGGTTGTCGGTGCAGGTGTGCGTGGCGCGGGTGCGCGCCCAGATCGCCGCCGCGTCCGGCGACCTGGAGGAGGCGCTGCGCCACTGCCGCCGCGCCGTCCCGCTGGCCCGTACCGCCGGGTTGCGGCTGGAAGCGGCCCGGCTCGACCTGCTCATGGGCGGCTACCTGGACGCCTCAGGCCGGCGGGCCGCGGCCGAACGCGCGCTGCGCGCGGCGTACCACCGCTTCTCCGCGATGGGTGCCGCCGCGTACGCCGCCCGCACCCGGCACGCCGCCGAGCGGGCCGGGCTCAGCCTGGAGGGGCCGCCCGCCGCGCTCGGCACGCTCACCCCCGCCGAGCGCGCCGTCGTGGCCCTGGTCTGCGAAGGGCTGTCCAACCGTGAGATCGCCGAACGCATGGTGCTGAGCCGCAAGACGATCGAGTTCCACCTCACCAACGTGTTCCGCAGGCTCGACATCACCACGCGGGCCGACCTGCGGCGCGTGGTGTCCGACGACGCGTGAGCCCGCCCGCCCCACCAGGGGGGCGGGTGCGGACTCCCAGGGTGAGGGGCCGAAATGTCCCGGGGCCGTCCCGGAAGCATGCAGGGGAGCCATCGATCTACGCTGGCCCGCGCCCCCCTCGAATCACCACTGGAAGGCACGGTCTGTCATGCGAAAAAGCGTGAGGTACGTGATCTCCGCGCTGGCGGCCGGCGCGCTGGCCCTGGCGAACGGCGCCCTGGCGCCCACCCCGTCGCTGGCGAACGGCGGCCACGGCCACGGCAAGCCGTCCAACGGTTTCTCCAGACACGGCCCGTGGAACACCAAGCTGCCGCGCGACGTCCGCCTGGCGCCGAACTCGCAGGCCATCGTCGACAACATCAAGTACGACAAGGACAACAACTGGCAGACCTGGGCGATCAACACCGACACCTACTCGACGCCCATCTACTACGTCGACCGGCGCACCCCGCGTAAGCGCTGGACGTTCTCCGACTGCCTGAACCTGCCGCACCTCGCCCCGGTCATCGCCGACAGCCTCGCCGCGGTGCCCACCCCGCCCGACATGATCACCTCCATCGGCACGGACTCGGCCGTCACCATCTACCAGCCGTCCACCGACACCTACTGGGACTTCTGGCGGGCCGAGAAGGACGCGAACGGAAACTGGTCGGCCTGCTGGGGCGGCAAGATCGAGCGCTACTCCCGCAACCCCGGCATCTTCGACAACCCCCTCGGCGCCACCGCCACGGGCCTGCCGATGGGCGCGTTCACCATCAGGATCGACGAGCTGCGCCGCGGGTACATCGACCACGCACTCAACATCGTGACCGTGCGCACCCGGGCGAACTGCAACTCCTGGCCGGCCACCCGCAACGACGGCTTCGTCGAGGGCGAGGACATCCCGTGCGAGGGCCAGCGGTTCCGGCTCGACCCCACGTTCGACATCCGCACGCTGACCAGCCCGGCCGCCCGCACCATCGCGCGGGCCATGCAGGAGTACGGGCTGATCATGACGGACAAGGGGGGCGCCGTGGTCACCTACGCCGAGGACCCGCGGCTGGAGATGGCGCGCAACGGCGGCGTGGACCCGTACATCGAGCTGTTCGACCCCGACGACCTGATCCCGGACGGCAGCGAGAAGTACTTCGTGCTGAGCGAGATCCCGGTGGAGCGGCTCCAGGCGCTGCCGATCGACTACGGCAAGCCCCGGTAGCACCGCGACGGCCCCGGTGAGTTCCTGGCGGTCGGGCCGGGCTCACCGGGGTTTCCGAAGGGCGTGGCTGCACACGTCTGTTTCGGATGATGCGCGGACGGAGGGCCTACGGGCCGCGGCCCTCCGTCCGCGCCGGAGCGAGCGCCCTGGTGAAGTCCAGGGTGAGGCGGGTGCCGAGCGCGGGGTTGTCGATGGTCACGTACCCGGTGCGGCCCCGGCTGTTGACGACGGTCCCCGCCGCCAGCGGGCCCACACCTCCCGTACGCGCCGACCACGGCACCTTGTCGACGGACGGCACGCCCGTGCTGACCACCGAGTAGTTCCACCAGGTGGGCAGCGCGGCGCCGGTGTCCCTGGCGAACACCACCTCGGTGCCGTCCCACTTGGTGTACCGGGAACGGCTGATGCCGAAGGCGCGCTTCTCGTTGCGCTCCAGGGTGCGCGCGGCGAAGTCCGCGAGCGGCACCCCGGCGATCGCGGCCTTGGGGACCGCCTCGAAGAACGCGATCTCCTTGTCGTCGGCGCTCTTGCGTGCCGCGACGTAGAACCCGCGGTCCGTGCCCGTGCAGGCGGCGGTGGCGGCGTCCACGAAAACCCACTGCCCCTTCGTGATCCAGCACTGCGGCCGGTCGGCCCGCAGGTAGTGACCGGGGATCACGACGCCGGCGCCGCAGGCGAAGCCCGGGGCGACGCAGCCGGTGCCGAGGAAGGTGGCGATGCGGATCATCTGCTCGGTGCTCACCAGGTGGCCGGTCGGCATCAGCGTGGTGGGCACCACCGTGCCGGAGTCCACGCCGCGGCCCCTGCCGAGCACCTTGTACGCCGGAGGGCTCGGCACCCCGCCCGCGGTGATCAGGAAGTCCGGTGTGGCGGAGTAGGCCTCGATGCCCGCGTGGGAGAACCGCTGGAAGAAGTTCCGGTGGTCGTGGTTCAGCACGAGGTCGGCGATCAGGTCCGGCGGGCGGTACTGGCTGATCCCGGCCAGCAGGAGCTCGCCGGCCGACGACGCGGGCACGAAACCCGGGGGGTCCAGCTCGCTCATCACCGCGGTCGGGCCGAAGTACGCCAGCATGCGGTCACGCAGCGCGTCGCTCTGCGAGTGGAACAGGTCGGGATGCCAGTCGGTTTTGAGCCTGCGGAACGGGCTGTCGCGCCGCCCGTCGTTGGCGGACACCGCGTACTTGGCGCTCACGTAGTCGAGCACCATCTGGGCCGCCAGCTTCACCCGCTTGTCCTCCGCCAGGTCGTACAGGTTCTGGATCGCGGCCAGGCTGTAGCGCTGGTAGGGGCGGGCGTTGTACTCGATGAAGTCGTTCTTCAGGAAACTCTGCAGCCACTTCAGCATGAAGGTGTTCATGCCGTTGCGCTCGTTGTCGTACCGCGCGCTCTTGTCGGTGCGGGCCAGCAGTTGGTTGGTGAGGTACCGCGACGTCTCGATGAGCAGCCGGTGGTTCTCGCTCTCGTCGACCTTCAGCGCGCCGCAGATGGTGTCGTCGCCCGTGTTGTGCCCGCCGCGCTTGTTGAGCAGGCGCAGCAGGCGGTACCGCACGTCCGGGTCCAGCAGGCCCTCGAAGGCGTAGTACATGAGGACGTAGCCCTTCAACGCGACGTCGTACTCGCCTTCCCGCTTGCAGGGGAAACCGGCCTCGGTGCCCGCGTTGCTCTTGATGGTCTGGAGCCGCAGGGCGTTGTTGACCTCGCTGTCCAGGCGGAACCTGATGCCGGTGCAGCGTCGTGGCGAGTCGCTCAGGGCGTCGTCGTAGTGGTAGTACAGCTTGGCCAGGGCCGTGGTGACGAAGTTGTCCTCGTTGTCGAACACCTCGATGGGCATCGGCGCCGGGCAGGCGATGTGGGCCGCCGCGGCCCTGACGCGTTCCTGGAGGTAGGTGCGCTCGCGGCCCGCCCTGCGCTCCGGGGCCACCGCCCACGCCTGCTCGGCGGTGCGCGGCACGGGGATCTCGCTGAAGTCCAGGTCGCCCTTGGCGACGTACGGCACCTGCGCGGGGACCGTCCAGCCCTGCAGGCAGTCGTCACTGCCGAGCCCTCCGCCGTCGCAGCCCTCGACGATCACCGAGTACGTCCCGACGCTGTCCACGACCGGGTCGTTCTCGTCCTTGTCGTCGTAGTGCCGGGGCCGGAACACCCGGGTGCCCCAGCGCTCCTGCGCGTCGTCGTCGGGGTCGACCTCCACCTGCCCGAGGTCGCGGCCACCGCGGCTCACCCGCACCAGGAAGTGGTCGTACTCGTACGGGTAGGTGTCGCCCCACTCCACCACCAGGTCGACGCCCCGCTGGTAGGCGGCCACCGTCATCTTGTCGCCCTGCTTGGGGCTGGTGACGACGGTGCCGTGCTCGAACGGCATGGACAGCCCGTTCTGCACCTCCCGCTCCGCGCCGGTGGGGCAGCCGAGCGGGCCGTGTTTCGCGCCGGTCATCACCCACCGGTCGAGCAGCAGCTTGGCGGCGGGCCTGACGGGGCAGTCCTGCGACGGCGGCTGGGGGTCGGGGAACACCGCCTGGACCGACGCCGGGATCGTCCACTTCTGCTGGCACGTGGACGACTGGAGGAACCGCCCGTCACACCCCTCGACGATCACGGTGTAGCGGCCCGGCTTGCTGATGGGGGTGCTCCAGTGGCCCGACCAGCTCTTGGCGTAAGTGTCCGCGTCGATGTCGGTCTGCCCCAGGTTGCGGCCGTCCAGGTCCCACCGCACCAGGAACCGGTCGTAGTGGAACGGCCGCGTGTCCCCCCAGTCGGCGTGCAGCGTGCCGCCCTGCTGGTACACCGCGACCGCCATGTCCGGCCCCTGCCCCGGGCTGTGCACGATCTCGCCGTGCTCGAACGACATCGCCCTGCCGCCCGTGACGTCCCGCTCCGGCCCCGTGGGGCAGCCGATCGCGCCTTCCTTGCCGCCGACGTACGCCCAGCGCTGGCCGATGGCGCCGGACGGCAGGCCGTTCTCGCAGGAGAACCGGGGCAGCGGCACCTCGTGGTCCACGAACGCCGGCGCCGTCCAGCTCTGCCGGCACCTGCTGCCCCCCTTGTCGTCACACCCCTCGACGACGATCCGGTACCGGCCCTTGGCCGACACCGGGATGGCGTAGAACCCCCGGTCCCGATCGATGTAGGAGTCGACGGTGACCTGCCCGATGTTGACGTCCCCCCGGTCCCACCGCACCAGGAACTTGTCGTAGTGGTACGGCGTCGTGGGCCCCCAGTTCACGATGATGTTGTCGTCCTGCGAATAGGCCGCCACCACCATCTCCCCGCCCTGCCCCGGCGAGTGCACGATCTGCCCGTTCTCGAACGTCATGGCGGTACCCCCCGGCACCCCCTCCGCCTGCCCCTTCGGGCACCGCATCGGCCCGCGCCACCCGTCCAGCTCGTTCCACCGCTTCTCGATCAGCCCGCTCGGCGTGATGTCGCAGAAGGGCTCCGCCGCCTTCGCACCCGCCGGGCCCGCTGGAACTCCAGCCGGGGCCGTACTCTCCCGTGTAATGGCCCCGGCTGAAACCCCCCTCTCCTCGGCCGGAATCCCCCCGGCGAGGGGTATGTGAGCCGGGACCGCACCGCCCCCCGTAGCGGTCGCGATCCCGGCGGCTCCCGGCGTCCCCGCCCCGGCGGCGCCCGGCGCCACGCCGGCGGCCAGGCAGACGAAGACACATAACGCGGCGACCAGCCGCAGCCTCATGTTCAATGCGACATCCCCGTGCTGATCCCCGCCCGGAACGCTTTCGGATCCCACGATGGACCGATACAAGCGTTCAGGGCATGAGTAACCCCCTACTCAATCGCTCCACAGCCCATGGTGTAGAGCTGGAACCAGGCCCCTTGGCCTTTCTTTTCCGCCGCCTCCGCACCGAAGGAGCGCCCGCATGAACACCACAGCCCCCGTGGCGACCCCCGTCGACTTCGCCACCTACGGCGACTACACCGTCAAGTCCTCCACCACCAAGACCGGCGCCTTCGCCCGCCCCCCGTACAGCTTCCGGGGCCGCATCACCGCCGACGGCTCAAGCGGCTTCAAAGCCGAACCCGGTCGCTACCACCTCTACGTCTGCTACGCCTGCCCCTGGGCCCACCGCTCCATCATCGTCCGCGCGTTGAAGAAACTCGAAGACGTCGTCACCATGTCCGCCGTCGATCCCATCCGCGACGGCCGAGGCTGGGCCTTCCGAGAGGGCGAAGGCCACACCCCCGACCCCGTGAACGGCTTCCGCCTCCTCCGCGAGGCCTACGAAGCAAGCGAGCCCGGCTACGACGGCCACGTCTCCGTGCCCGTCCTCTGGGACCGCGAGACCGGCCAGATAGTCAGCAACAACTTCCCCGACATCACCCTGGACCTCAACACCGAGTTCACCGAATGGTCCGACCAGACCATAGACCTCTACCCCAAAGCCCTCCGCCAAGAAATAGACACCCTGAACGACCACATCTACAAAACCATCAACAACGGCGTCTACCGCGCCGGCTTCGCCACCACCCAAGAAGCCCACGCCGAAGCAGTGACCACCCTCTTCGAATCCCTCGACACCCTGGAGAAACGCCTCACCGACACCCCCTACCTCTTCGGCGACACCCTGACCGAATCCGACATCCGCCTCTGGGTCACCCTGGTCCGCTTCGACACCGTCTACGCGACCCACTTCAAAACCAACCTCCACCACCTGACCGACTACGAAGCCCTCTGGTCCTACACCCGCCGCCTCTACGCGATCCCCGCCTTCCACACCACCACCAACTTCACCCACATCAAAAACCACTACTACACGACCCACCCCCAACTGAACCCGAGCCGAATAGTCCCCCTGGGCCCCATCCTCGACTGGTGAACACCAGGCGGCTTCGCCGTCACGCGCCTTGCGAGGGGCGCTCCTACGCGACGTCGGGCCGTGTCATCAGCGGCGACAGTAGATGCAACTCCAGACTGGGGCTGGTCAGGGGCACGATGTTCCACGTCGCGACCGCTGTGCCCGCGTCGGTGTCGACCACCAGCCGGACACGGTGCGGGGTGGTGATGACGTAAAGGTCGGCGACGAACGTGTTGCCCTGCCAGGCACCGGCCGCGACGATCGGGCGGCCCAGCGGTGAGCTTTCTCGCCATTCGCCGTGGCCGGCCTCGACGGTGAGGGACGGCCCGAGGCGCAGGAGCCACCCGCGGTCCACGGGGTCGATGATCACAGTGGTCCCGTCGGGCAGAGCCGAATCGGCGGCGGAGGCGTCGAGCCTGGCCTTGGCGGAACGCTCAGGGGCGGCAGAACCGGACACCGGCGCGAGGGACAGCCGCCGCAGCCGCTCGGCGAGGACCTGGTCGTCCTGGGTGCTTCCCCCGTGGTCGATGCCGGGCAGCAGGCAGTCCCATATCGCGTCGAGCACTGCCTGTGCCTGCGTGTGGGCGCCCGTCACGGCGACCACGAGATCGTGCGACGGGACGACCACGCATTGCTGGCCGAAGGCGCCGTCACCGTGGTAACCGTGACGCGACATCCAGAACTGGTAGCCGTAACCGCGAAGGTAGTCGGCGTTGCGCGATCCGTCCTCGAACGGCAGGGTGTCGATGTGCCGTCTGGTCGCGAGTTCCACCCATTCGCGCGGGACGAGTTGCCGCTCCCCCCACCGGCCTCCGCGCAGCAGTAGTTCTCCGAAGGCGGCGACGGCCTCGGTAGTGAGGTGCAGTCCGTGGAACCCGAATGCGGCACCGCTCGCCACCCGGTCCCATTCGGCGTGGTCGACGCCCATCGGCGTGAACAGGCGCTCGTCGAGCAGTTCCGGGAGGCTGCGGCCGGTGACCCGTTCCACCAGCCGGGCCAGGACGAAGGTGGTCGGGTTGTCATAGGTGTGCCGTGTTCCCTCGGCCTCGGGGAACGGTACGCGCAGGAAGCCCTTCACCAGGTCGCCCGGTTCCAGTTGCCAGGCCTCGCCGAGGCTGTCGGTGCGGTGCCCGGTCGTCATGGACAGCAGGTGGTGAACGGTGAGGCGGCGTCCCTGCTCGCTGATGTCGGCCGGAACGTGGCCGGGCAACACGTCCACCACTCGATCGTCCAGCGAGAGCAGCCCGTCGGCGATGGCGAGCCCCACGGCGATCGAGGTGAACGACTTGGTCACCGAGTACAGAAGGTGCGGACGTCCGGCCGAGTACGGCGCCCACCAGCCTTCTGCGACGACGTGACCGTGACGCACGACCATGACGGAGTGACACTCGATGGCCTGCGCTTCGAGCCGGTCCAGCAGCGCGGCGATCCCGCGGGACGACATCCCCACGGCGGACGGTGCCGACCGTGGCAGCAGGGCGCGGTCAGAAGACATCCAGGCACCCTAACAAACCCCCCATCAAGCAGCAGATCCATTGCCGACGAGTCCTGGCATCACCGTGGAGGACGGGAGTCACAGCCGCGTCGGAGCGCATGCTGTACCGGCGGGCTTCCTGCGGTGGATCACCGACGCCGGAAGGCTTACGGCAGCGTGATCTCGAACCAGACCGTGCGGCTCGTCGTGTCCTGCGTGCAGCTCGCGAAGGAAGTTCGCCGCCGTGGATGGTGGACGGCATACGCCGACGTGTTCACCGGCTCCTATGTCGCGCTGGAAGACGAGGCGGCTTTCATCCGCCAGTGGGAAGTGCAACTCGTGCCGGGACTTCTCCAAACCGAGGAGTACGCACGGACCGTGATCGCCGCGGGAAGGCCTGAGTCGCACGATCTTGAGGACCTCCACAGGCGGGTCATGGCCCGCATGGCCCGACGCATGCTGCTGAGCCGGCCCAACCCGCCAGAGCTGCACGCGGTCCTGGATGAGGGGGTGATACGCCGAACTATCGGCAGCCCTGAGATCATGCGGGAACAGTTGGAAGGTCTGTTGGCTTTGGCGCGCCGCCCCAACGTGACGATCCGGACCCCTTCCCTACACCGTCGGGGCGCATGCTGGGCTGGAACGAGCATTCACCGTCCTCTCCTTCGGAGAAGAGGGCGACCCGGACGTGGCCTACGTCGAGGGCACGGCCGGAGATGTATACGTCGAAAGTTCGGAGCAGGTAGGCCGCTGTAAAGTGGCTTTTGCGCGCATAAGTGATGCCGCTTTGTCCCCGGAGGACTCCATGGGCCTCATCACTGACACTAAGGAACAACTGTCATGACCGACTTGTCCAACGCTCGGTGGCGCAAGAGCAGCTTCAGCGGCAGTGGTAACGACTGCGTCGAAGTGGCCTCGAATCTGCCGGAGGTCGTCGGCGTCAGGGACAGCAAGAATCCGGCCGGTCCGGTGCTCGTCGTCACGCCGGGCGAATGGTCGGCGTTCGTCAACGGCGTCAAGGGCGCGGAATTCGACGTCTGACGGGTGCGGGTGGAACCTGGTGGGCAGGTACGCCCGATCTGTGGACGGTACGGACACGGTGGCCGATCTCGACTGGTAAGCGAGCGAGGAGCCCCGATCCAGTGCGGCGCCATCACCGACGGCACCGAAGGCGATCAACCCATCCTCGTGCGCCTCGATGACTCGGGCCTCATTTCGTGACCATGAACTCGGCGCCGGCGGCCAGCGCCACCTCGGGGCCGAAGAGTCTGGCCGGGGTGAACGCGCCGGGGCGGCCCTCGCCCTTGGCCAGGCGCTGGGCCACCTCGGTGACGGCGGCGACGGTGAACGTCATGGCCTCGCCGGTGCGTAGCCAGCCCTCACGCACGCGTCCCGACGGCCATTGGACTCGGGCGCGGCCCCAGGACGATCGGCGCGGACGTTCCTTGGCCGTGGTCATCGTGATGCGGGCGAGCCGCCGGGTGGCGAAGCCGGCCAGGCCGGGCAGTCGGAGCAGGCCACCGATCGCCGGCAGAGCCGCTCGGACGGCCGGGTTGGCCGGGGCGAGAACCGAGGCACCGATGACCGACGGGGCACCGCTGGCCTGCCAGGCCGCGAAGAGCTCGCCGTTCCCCAGGGAAGCTGTGGTGACCACGTCGCCTTCGGGGGTGGTCAATCGCTCGGCGGCGCCGCCGGCCCGGGTCCGTACCATCCGGCCCTGCCGCACCTCGCGGCCGCCGTCGAGCAGCGCGTGCACGATGGTGGCGGCCAGGGCTTCGCCGAGGGCGCCGGGTTCGATCGTGACCGAGGCGACGGCGTCGATGCGTACTCGCGAAGGCTTTTCCTCGGCCGCCAGCAGATGCAGCAGGATGCTCTCGGTCGCGAGCACGCCGAAGCCCGCCCCGGAGACCAGGGTGCGACCGGTCGCCGCCGCCTCCCGGTCCATGCCGTGGAGCAGCTCGAACGCGCTCAGCTCGGCGGCGACGTCGACGTAGTGGGTGCCTGGCGGGCAGGCCCGCGCGACCTGCGGCGCCGTGACCGCGAACGGGCCCACCGTGTTGATCACGACGGACGGCGCCTCGGTGGCCAGCCGCGCGCAGACCTCGCCGAGCGAGCCGGTCACCGCCCTGCAGTCCGGACTCACCTGAGTCAGCCGCTCCCGATCGCGGCCGGCCACCACCACCGCGGTCCCCGCCCGCCGCAGACGTTCCACCGCCTCCCGGCCGACCCGTCCGGTCGCGCCGAGCACCCAGATCTCACCCGTCATGTTCGCCTCCAACAGTCATGGCACGTCGTGTCATCACTATGGCATGGCATGACATGGCGTGTCATCACTAGAATCAGCCGCATGGGTCGATGGCAGCCGGGTGCGCGAGAACGGCTCGAACAGGCCGCGCTCGATCTCTTCCTCGAACAGGGCTTCACCGAGACCACCGTGCCCCAGATCACGGCGAGGGCCGGGCTCACGACCCGGACGTTCTTCCGGCACTTCGCCGACAAGCGTGAGGTGCTGTTCGCCGGCGAGGAGTCGGTGCCCGAGCGGGTGGCCCGTTTCATGGCCGAGGCCCCGCCGTCCCTCGGCCCGATGGAACTGATCACCAAGGGCCTGGCCCCCGCCGCGGCCGAGATCTTCGAGGGCCGCAGCCTCGACTACCTGCTACGCCGACGAGCCGTGATCGACGCCGAACCCGCCCTGCGTGAGCGCGAACTGCGCAAGTTCTCGCTGATGTCGGAAGCCCTGGAGCAGGGCTTCCGCGACCGCGGCGTCGACCACCTGACCGCCCGGCTGGCGGCCGAGATCGCCGTGACCACGTTGCGGATAGCGGTGACCCGCTGGCTCGACCAGCACGGCGACCCCGACCTCCCGGCCACCATCAACCAGACCCTGGCGGCGATGAGGCACCTGACGAACACGCCGTCGCCGTGAATGGCGTTGCCGTCCGCTACCAGCCGATGAGCCGAGAGATGTCCGCGTTCCCGCTGGACATCGCGAAGGCCGGGCACCCGATATCCCTCGGTGGTCCCGGCCTCACTTCCCCACCCCAGAGGATGCGGCAAGACCAAGTATGCCTCACCGGCCGTGTCCAGTTAAGCGCACTCCGCCACCGGCCGGTCGTAGCCCACGCCACAGGCCCGGGGGACGCGGCCGTTAGCGGAGGCGGAAGCGTAGATGTGTGACGTACGGGGATTCGGTGACTGACGTCCGCTCCAGCTCGATGTGCTCGCTGCCGAGGTGTTCGAAGAGGCGGCGGCCGGTGCCGAGGAGGACCGGGGCGAGTTGTAGGTGGATCTCGTCGAGCAGGCCTGCGCGGATCGCCTGCTGGGCCACGTCGGCTCCCATCAGGGTGACGTGCTTGGTGCCTGCTGCTGCCTTGGCCTGGTGGATGGCGGTTTCGACACCTTCTGTGACGAACGTGAACGTGCTGCTGTTCATCGGCAGGTCGTCGCGGCCCCGGTGCGTGACGACGAAGGACGGGGCCGGGTAGGGGGTGTCCTTCCAGATGTCGATCCCGACGTCGAAGGTCCGGCGGCCCAGTACCACCGCTCCTACGGCGGCGAAGTGGTGCTTGACGATCGTGGAGTCGGTCTCGTTCGTGTCGGCGTTGAACAGCCATTCGTGCAGACGCAGGCCACCCACCCCCATCGGGTGGTCGACGCCGACGTCGGGGCCCGCGATGAAACCGTCCAACGACATCGTGACGTGCAAGATGACCGCACCCATACGTCCTCCTGTGTTCGGGCTCGTCCGTGAGGCCGCGTGCGGTCCTCGGCAAGAAACGGCCGGCTGCCGGCGGAGCCTGCTTCCTTGGAAGACGATAGAGAGCCCCACCGACAGAACCGGCAGGTCTCCGAGGTGATGGGCACGGCGCCGGAAAGGGGAGAGCCCTCGCCGAGGGGCGAGGGCTCTCCTGGTTGTCAGGAATACTTGGTCTTGGCGGAGCAGCGGACGTTTCTGGCGTAGCCGTAGATGAAGCCGCCTATCCATCCGAGGACTCTGGCGGCGCCTGGGTAGCCCTTGGCGCTCGACCAGTGGCCGAGGGCGTTGGAGAACATCGTGCCGAAGGCTTCGCCGCAGTTGAGGCCGTTCTTGACCCGCTGGTACTGGGAGAGGCGGGACAGGACGCCGATGATCCAGGCGATGGCTCGGCCGATGTACTTGACGACTTTCTGGCCGACCCATTTCAGGGCGCGAAGACACCAGTTCTTGCTGACGCGGCAGGCCGTCCACGCGAGCCGGGCGGCGCCGATGATCGCGAGGATGATGGCGGGGATCGCCCGGCCGTCCAGGTCCATCTTGTTGACCGGGTCGGCGCAGGTGTACTCGTAGGCGTTGCAGCTGCCGTCCATCATCGGGTCGGACTGCAGGAACCGGCCGAGGTCCGGTGAGTACACGCGGACGCCCATCAGGAGGTGGCCGCCCATGGCCTCACCGGATCGTTGCTTGCCGCCGAGCCAGCCGTACCGCTGGCCGGTCTGCTCGCCCGCCGGTTCGCCGAACTCCTCGTAGTCGTAGAGTTCCGGCTCGCTCAGGTCGCCGTCGATGGTGGCGGCGATGTCGCCGTGCAGGTTCGTCAGTTGCAGCCGTACGCCGCCGTCGGTGGACGCGGTCGCCACCAGGTCGTCGTCGGGGCCGTTGACGAGCCGGGTGCGGGCGCCGGAGCCGTCCTCGCTGATCCAGTTCGGTTCGTCGGTGTCGTCACCGTAGTGGTGGACCTTCCTCGACGAGTCGGTCCAGGTGCCGTCCACCTGTGTCTGCACCTGGGACGACCGGAACCGGTGCAGCGGGTCCAGCGTCCAGGTCTGCCGGGCGTCGCCGGACTCCTGGCTCTGGATGACGTCGTTGACGTGGTAGCCGTTGGACAGCCCGTCCGGGGTCCGGGTCGTGCGGCCGAACGCGTCGTAGACGTATCCCTCGCCGGTCAGCCGGTCGGCGGAGTCGTACTCGTAGGTCTGCGACGCGTCGGCGTCCGCCGTGTCGCAGGAACCGTCCTCGGCCGGGTCGAAGACGGACCTGGCGGTCCGGTTGGACCGCGTGTCGTAGGTGTAGGTCCGGGTGACGCAGCCGGCGGTGGCGGCGCTGCTGTGCGCCACGCCGGTCAGCCGGCCGAGCCCGTCGTAGGTGTATCCCTTGCCGCCACCGGTGTACTCGTGCGAGATCCACTGGCCGGCGCTGTTCCTGACCACCGACTCGGCGAAGATCACCGCTCCGTCGCTGTCCCGGGTGTAGGTGCGCGACACCGGCTGGAGGTTGGCGTCGAGCTGGTCGGTGCGGGTCAGGCCACCCGGGTAGGTGAGCTTGACCAGTTGCCCGTCCGGCGAGTACCCGGCGGTGAACGTCCCGGCGACGCTGTCGGTGTAGCCGGTCACCATGCCGCGCGGCTCGGCCGCCCGGTCGTAGGTGAAGGTGCCGGAGCCGGTCGGGTCGGTCACCTTGACCTTCTTGCCGAACCGGTCGTACTCGGTCACCGTGCCCGCGCCGTCGGCGTCGGCGTAGCTCACCAGCCGGCCCAGCGCGTCGTACTCCCGGATGACGGACACGCCGTCCGCGGTGCTGCGCGCGACCCGGCCGCTGGCGGCGTCGTAGGTCGTGCTGGTCGCGGGGACGGCCGCCCCGACATCGGACGTGACGGCCCTGCCGGTGACCCGCGCGGCGGCGTCGAACGTCGTGGTCGTCGTCCTGGTCTTGCCGTCGGCGGTCTCGGTGACCTCCGCCTCGTCCAGGTAGCGGTTGTAGGAGGTGACCCGGCGGACCGGCAGGTCACCGGTCATCCGGGCGGGATCGTGACCGGTGACGGCCCCCGCGGCCCTGGTCAGGCAGACCTGACCGGCCCATTCCGGCGCGTTCCCGCAGGCGGCGTCCGCGGAGTTGGCGCCGGCCGTGTAGTAGACCACCGCGAGGGTGCGGGCGTCCGCGCCGTCGGCGCCGACGCCGAGCGCCTTCACCAGCCGGCCGGCGTTGTCGTACACCCGGTAGGACGTGAGGTTCTTCCCGCCGGCGTCGTTGACGGTCTTGGTGGGCCTGCGCAGTGTCCAGCCCGATGCCCCGCCGTGCTCGGCGGCGTATCCCGTCGTGGAGACCCGCAGGTCCACCGCCGGGTAGCCGTCGATCCTGGCGCCCTGGGTCTGTTTCGTGACCAGGTGGTACCGGGCTCCGTCGGGTTTGTCCTCGTCGTAGGCCATGGCCATGCTCGGCCGCCCGATCGCGGTGGACCCGGTCGCGATCGCGCTCAGCGGCCCGGTGCCGTCCGGGTCGGGGACCTCGCGTTCCATCACCATCGTCACCGTCGGCCCGACCGCCTCCAGCAGGTCCACCCCGTCGCTGCTGTAGGTGTTCGCCGTGGACAACGCGTACGCGCGGCTGGCGGTGTCGGAGTCCAGCAGGCCGAGTGCGGCGAGGTAGGTGTTCGCCTCGGGCAGCTGGCCGAGCGCCAGCGACCGGTCGGTGGCCTCCAGGGTGCGGACCACGTTGCCGAACCTGTCGTACTCCTGGGTGTCGATGTGGCCGCCCGGGCTGGCCACGTTGACCGCCTGGCCGTGCGGGTTCAGGTAGTAGACGGTCGCGAACCGGTACCCGGCGGTGCCGGGCACGGCGCCGGTGGCGCTGTTGCGGGCCGGTGTGTCCTCCGGCCCGAAGACCGCGACGGCCTCGGTCGGCACGTCGGACTGGGCCCAGGTGGCCGCGGCGGCGGCGTTCAGGTCGTACGGACCACCCGCGGCCTTGGTCAGTGGCGTGTTGTAGACCAGGTTGGTGGCGACCTCCCCGTCGGTGGCGGTCCTGGAGCCGGGCTGCAGCGCGGCCCGGCGGATCCGCAGCAGCCTGCCGGGGTGCTCGTCGCCGGCCAGGTCGGCGATCTGGTCCGGGGTGAGCGCACGACCGTAGACCCGGGCGTCGTCGATGCCGCCGTGCCAGAGGTTCGCGGCGGCGCCGGCCCACTTGGCCCGGCCGACGACGTAACCGCCGGAGGCGTTCCAGCCACCGGTCGCCGCGGTGGTGGACTGGGCCACCCCGTTGACGTAGAGGGTCATCCTGCCGGTGGCCGTGTCGTACACGCCGGCGAGATGGGTCCACTGCCCCAGCGTGGGCGCGACGTTCGAGACGGCCCGCACCGGGGTCGAGCTCTCGCTGTCGGAGGTGACCCGGGAGAACGACCACCGGTCGTTCGCGGCCACGTAGTTCAGGAAGAACCCGCTGGTGGACGACCCGTCCTTGGAGACGATCGTCCGGTTGACCGACTTGTCGGTCAGCCTGGCCCAGGCCGAGACGGTGTAGGACGAGGTGTTGGACAGCGGCGTGCCGGCCACCCGCACCTCGGCGCCGGACGCGCCGGTGAAGGTGAGGGCCCGGTCGTCGGGCCGGTCCGGGTCGTTGCCCTGGCCCCATCCGACGCCCGCGGCGAGCGTGCCGGTGCGGCCGCTGCCGGACGAGTCCGCCGCCGAGGTGCCCGAGCCGGCGTCGAGGTCGAAGCGCAGTGCGGCCGCGTCGACGTCCGGGTTGCCGTAGTCGAACATCCACGGCAGCTCACCCGCCGGCGTCACCTTGCGGACCCGGCCAGCCGCGTCGTACTCGTAGCCCGTCTTCAGTGCCGGGCTGACGCGCGGGTCCCAGACCTCGCGCAGGCGGCCCAGGTGGTCGTACGCGTACCTGGCCACCTCCACGGCGGTGGTGGCGGACGCCGCGGGGTCCCAGGTCCACAACTTCACCGCGCCGACCCGGTCGATGTGGTCGCCGAACACGGTGTCGCTCAGGCCCGGCGTGGTGGACGTGGCGTAGACGTACTCCAGCACCTGGCAGCCGCGCGGCAGGGTGGTCCCGGAGCACTTGCCGGCGTCGTCCACGCCTGGCTGGGCCGGGTTGACCACCCGTTTGAGCAGCATCCTCCCGCCGGAGGTGTCGTAGCCGTAGCGGGTGGTGGTACTCCCCGCCGCCGCCCAGGTGGAGGCGAGGGCCCAGACGCCGGCCTGCTGGGTGAACTCCGACACCGTGCCGTCGGTGTCGGACAGCCGGTACGTGCCGGCGTCGACCCGCGTGAGCGACAACTCCTCCACACCCGGTTCCGGGGTGAACGTCGAGCCGTCCGCGTTCCGGGAGAACGTGATCCAGCCGCCGTCGATGGTGTTCACCTGCGCGACCGACGGCTCAGGGAAGGCCAGCGTCGTGTACGTGGCCGCGGCCGGGCCGCCGGCGATCCCGGTGGACCACGCCGGGCCGAACGGCGCGACGATCTCGGTGAACGACAGGTTGTCCCAGTAGACCTTCTTCCCCGAGCCGCCCTGCGCGCCGTTGTACAGGCGGAAGAACGCCTCGGTCGCGCCGGCGGGCACGGTCATGTCGACCGACAGCTCCTGCCAGCCCTCGGTGAACCCCGCCATCGGCGAGGCCACCTCGTGGTAAGTGGTGCCCACCCGGTGGAAACCCACGACGCGCAGGCCGCGCGAGGCGAACGCCGGTGCCAGTCCGGTGCTCGCCGGCACGTAGATCCAGCCGGTCATCCGGTACGTCCGGCCGGGCTGCATGCCGAGCCGCAGGCCGCCGCTGTCGCCGCCCACCGCGACGAAGGTGTCGTTGCTGGTCGTGGTCACCGGCGTGATCTCCAGCGAGTCGACCGGGGTCTCCTCGCCCTGGCCGTACGCGGTGGACCGGGCCGCCGAGGACATGGACGGCACGGTGAACCCGGTCAGGTCGGAGATCTGCTGCTGGCCGGCGGTCAGCCGTTCCGGCATCGTCACGTAGCCGGTGGACGCGCCCCGCGAGGAGGCCGTCCGCGTCACCGTCAACCCCATCTCGTCCACGTCGGTGGCGGACAGGCCGTGATCACCGGTGAGCAGGTTGACCATCCCGGGGCCGATCTCCTCGTCGGCGCCGTGCGCTCCGCTGGTGTCCACGGTGATCCGCACCCAGGGCGTGTCGTAGACCGGCGTGGTGGAGGACGCGGTGAAGATGCGGGCGCGGACCTCGACGACACCGCCGATCTGCCCGAGGGTGGCGGCGGCGTTCCAGACGGCATGCCCGCCGAGCGCGGTGAAGGGCACCGGGGCGGCGGCCGTGGCGGTGATCGGCGCGCCACCGGCCGAGGTGAGGTTCGCCGAGGGAATCGGCCGTGCGGGGGCGCCGGGCCCGCGCCGGTATTCGAAGTACGCCCGGGTGTAGCCGGCGACCGGTGTGGTGATCTGCAGCTTGGTGCGCCTGACGACGTTCGCGCCCGGCAACGGCTGGGCGAGCGCCGCGTTGCCCGCGGAGAAGGTGTAGAGGTTCGGCTCCGACAGGTTGCCGGCCCGGTCCTTCGCCTGCACCGTCAGGACGCGCTGCCCGTCCCGGGGCTTGAGCGACACGCCGACGGGGCCGGTGGCGGCCACGGTCGTCGTGTCGCTGTCGGTGTCGAGGCGGTAGATGAACCCGGCCAGATCGGTCGTGTCCGCGGCGGGGGTGAAGGTGAACGTGTCCGCCTGGCCGGCGCCGCCATGCGGCTGGCCGTCGTCCTTGTAGATGAGCGCGGACACGAACGGCACGCCCGGCTGGCCGGTGTCGACCCTCAGGTCGGCCCATCCGGTCCATGGGCCGTAGCCGTGCGGGTCCTTCGCCCTGACCCGCCACTGGTACGTGTTCGCGCCGTTCAGATCGGTGGTCAGTTGCCAGGACGCCGGCGATCCGTTGGTCCACGCCGGACTGCCGGACCGCAGGCCGGAGACGGCCACCGCGGCGCCGGTCATCTTGTCGCGGACCTCGAACTCGGCCTGCAGGGTCTGGCCCGCGTTGCCGTCGTTCAGCTTGGCCGACAGCGTCGGCCGGGTCGCCGAGGTCCACGCGTCCGCCTCACAGGCGGCGTAGCACGGGGCCACCGACATCGCCGACGGCGTGGTCGGCGCGGCGTTGTAGGTGATGGAGACCGACGGCGGGTTGGCTCCCTCGGAGGAGTGGAACCGCTTCCAGGACAGGTGGTTGGTCTCGCTGGTGCCGCGCAGCATCAGGCTCACGTCGTTCCACCGCGAGCTCGCCGCGGACTGCAGCGCCTTGCCCACGTCGACGGACACCCAGCCGTCACCGCAGGAGGAGCTGTACCCCTTGGTCTGCGTCGACGTACCGACCTTCTCCCGGGCCACGGGCTGGGAGCCGATCCGGACGGAGGCGTCCACCCGGTCCGTGCGCCACGCTTCCCAGCTCGCGGCGGAACAGGACCACGAGTGGTAGTTGTACAGCCGTAACTGGGCTCCGATGACCTGCGTGTTCCAGATGCCCGTCGTGTCGAACCGCAGGAACGACCGCGCCACCCACGAGCCGCCGTCGTCGGAGTACCCGAGCTTCAGATCGCCCGTTCCCGACTGGTCGGAGGTGTACCCGGTCTGCACGAAGGTGTCGAACGCCACCGGAAGCGACGACGGCGGGTCGATGGTGACCGGGAACTGGAGGTCCGCGCGGTCCAGGAAGGCGGCGTCCGGGGTCAGCGTCATCGTCGCGCGCCCCGCTCCCCGGGTCTCGGTGGCCAGGCCGACCTCGCCCCGCTTGCGGTGTTCCAGCGTCTGCGGCGAGACCTCGGCGTCCCACATCGCCGGTGTCTGAGCGCGGGACACCGTCTGCCCCGACTTGTCCTTGAAGACCATCCCGCCCATGCCGTCCGGAGCCGCGGTCAACCGTCCGGTCCGCATCGGCAGCGAGAGCCGGCGCACCTGGGACAGCGCGGCCCGGTCCTTCACCACGAAGAACTGCTGGTAACCGGTGGCGTGGGCTTCCAGCACCAGGTCCACGCCCGGCAGCACGCCGGGGTAGGTGGCGACCCGCCCGGACAGCACCGGGTCGGGAAGCGGGCCCGTCCACGACACGCTGGTCCGCGTGTCCCCCTCACCGAGCCAGACCACCTCGTGCTCGCCGGGGGCGGTCGTCGCCCCGGAGAAACGCAGGCCACGCGGGTGCGCCTTCGGAGCCACCGACCCGTCGGCCTGCCGCTGCAGGGTCAGGTCGACGGGCACCCACGCGTCGCCGCGCTTGACCCGTACCGGCGCCAGCGACTGCTCCCGGGTCAGGGTGCCGTCCGGGTTGGCGAACACCTGGGTGGTCTCGGTGCGCAGGTCGGCGACCTCCACCCGGCCGCCACACAGCCGCGCGGCCACCGCGGCGGAAACCGCGTCGGCCCGCTCAGGCGCGCACTGCGGCTTCCGCGCCGCCTGTTCCCGCGCGGCCTGGGCCGCCTTCGCCGTCGCGGCTGAGGCGGCCTCCGCCGGGGGTACCGCGACCGCGGCCAACGTGACGGCCATGACCACCGCCATGGCCGAACAAGTGATACGGATCCACCACGATCGCCATCCGTGGCTGGTGGTGGACATGCGAAACAGAAGCCCTGGCATCAGAATTCCCCGTTTGATCGACCGGCAGGCGCCGTGATGGCTCGAACTGATGGCCGGTGCGGTCCCGAGACTCCGGGCACCGCGACGGCACTCGTGTGGTCAGTTGTGGATCATGTGGACGAGCAGGTCGCCTGGGAAGACCGCCTCTCGATCAGCGCTCGCGAGCGCTGCCTACAGCATCGGGAGATATCCGAGGGATGTCATTGACCGTGAGTGCTCCGCGCTTGACGATGCGTGCTGACATCACGCGTCGCGGTCTCGCGTTCAGGCCGCGCGGAGGGTCGGAGGGTGCTGGTCGAGATGGTGGCGTCTGCTGGGTGGACGGGACACACGAAGGGCCAGACGGCAGGGGCGAGGTCATCGGCGGTGTGGCGAACGCGTCCGCCGCCGGGGAACTCGATCTCCCATTGCTCTAGATCTTGACCGTTACGGCACCAAGTTGCAAGACCTCACGTGAGCGATCACTGCCGTGGGGGGGCCAGCCGTACGCCGGATACACCAGGTGGCCTCATTGAGCTGGGGATCTGTCCTCACGAGACTGATCAGCATCCCTCCAGAGAGGTCGCCATGGACGCCAAGCCGTACGCACGAGGCTTCACCGGTGCCAGGATCACGGCTCTGGCGATCATCGTGATCATGGTGGTCGCCCTCGGGTACGTGAGCGTGCGAGGCGAGGCGAGGCCGGTGGTGCCCGCGGGTGCCAGGGCGGGGACGCTGACCCTGAAGGGCTGCACGTACGACACCGAGGCCGGAGCCCTCCCGGCCGACTGCGGCACGCTGGTGGTTCCGGAGAACCCCCGGGTCCCCGGTTCGCGCCTGATCGCGTTGCCGGTGACCCGCGTCCGGGCCACGGGGCCGAATCCGGCCGAGCCGATCTTCCGGCTCGCGGGTGGGCCCGGCCAGTCGAACATGTCCTTCCCGGAGGCGAGCCGTCTGACCGAGCGGCACGACGTCGTCCTGGTCGGGTACCGGGGCGTCGACGGGTCGGTGGTCCTCGACTGCCCCGAGGTGACCTCGGCGCTGCGGCACTCGGCCGACCTGGTCGGGGCGGAGTCGTCGCGTCGCGTGTCACAGGCGTTCACCGAGTGCTCGGGGCGGCTGACCAGGGGCGGCGTCGACCTCGACGGGTACTCGCTGCCTCAGCGTGCCGACGACCTGGAGGCGGCGCGCACGGCCCTCGGCTACCGGCGGGTCAACCTGCTCAGCCAGAGCGCGGGAACCCGCACCGCGATGATCTACGCCTGGCGGCATCCCGAGTCGATCCGCCGGTCGGTGATGTTCGGTGTCAACCCGCCGGGCCACTTCCTGTGGGATCCCGCGATCACCGACGACCAGCTCGCCCACTACGCCGAGCTGTGTGCCGCGGACGACGGGTGCGCCGCGCGTACCGACGACCTCACGGCCTCCCTCAGGGCCACCGCGGCCCGCCTGCCGGACCGCTGGGGCCTGCTGCCCGTCAAGGACGGCAACGTCCGCGCCGCGACACTGTTCGGGCTGGTCAACTCCACGAAAGCCGCCGCGCCGCTCAACGCGCCGACGGTGCTCGACGCCTGGCTGGCGGCGGCCGACGGCGACCCGAGCGGGTTGTGGGCCCTCTCGGTGCTGGCCGACCTGTCGTTCCCGGCGTCCTTCGTCTGGGGGGAGTCGGCCTCGGCCGGCATGATCGACGCCGGGCCGGTCGACCGCTACTACGCCGCGGGCGGCGACCCGGGCTCGATCCTCGGCAACGCCGGCGCGGACCTGCTGTGGGCCGGAGGCGGTCTCACCAAGGCGTGGCCGATCAGCCCCGGCAACCGGGAGTACCAGACGGTCCGGCCGACCGGCGTGGAGACCCTCCTGATCAGCGGTAGCGTCGACTTCACGACCCCGGCGCAGCCGGCCACCGACGAGCTGTTGCCCGCCCTGTCGAACGGCCGTCAGGTGATCCTCACCGAGCTCGGGCACGGCACCGACTTCTGGCGCTACCAGCCTGAGGCGAACCGGCGGCTGCTGACCGCGTTCTTCGACGACGGCCAGGTCGACACCTCCCGGTACGAGACCCACAGGGTCGAGTTCGAGGTCGGGCCCCTCAGTCTGCCCACCGTCGCGAAGGTCCTCGTGGGCGTCCTGGCCGGCTTCGCGCTGATCGCCGTCGCCCTGCTCGGCGCGATGGCGTACCGGGTGCGCCGCCGGGGCGGCTTCGGCCCGAGGGCCGGCGTCTGGCTGCGTGTCCTGACCCCGATGTTCCTCGGCCTCGGCGGCTGGTCCACGGCCGTGCTGATCGTGTCGATCCTGTGGCCGGCGGCGTTCCCCGGCGACCTGCTCGTGACCGTGCCCCCCATCGGCGCCGCCATCGGGCTCGGCGCCTACCTGGCCTGGGTGCGGCGCGACCGGCCCCCCCGGATCCGGCATCGAGGCCTCGCAGCGGCACTGGCCGGTTCGTTCGCCGGCGCGTGGCTCGGTTCCTCCGCCGCCGAGGGCCTCGCCGGGACGATGACCACGATCGTCGGCGCGGCCGCCATCGCCAACCTCGCCCTTCTCGTCCTGGACGTCTTCTTCGCCCCCGGCCGATCGGCCCTCCCGGTCCCGGCCGCACCCTCCCCGACGGCCACCGCCACGAAGCCCGCTGGAGTCCCACCCAAATAGCAGGCCCGACTCGAACGTGTCACCACCGGCGCCGCTCGGTCTGTCCGTCCGCGAACTGGCGCGCCTCGACGACCCCGTCTCAGTCCGTACCGTCAGCAGAAAAGGCGGGAAAGCGACCACTTGAGGATGCGCTTGAACCCAGTCTCTCAATTCAGGCCCGAGCGCACCGTAAAGCTCGGCCTCCACCATCGTCGAGCACTGTCCCACCCGCGCCAGCAAATCCGCCACCCGCGCGTTGTGCGCCAGAGCCGCCGCCGTGTCGGCGTACTCCTCCAGGACCAGGTAGCTGCCGTCATCCGACGTGAAGAACCGGTAGGTGAGAGTGCCGGGCTCATCTTTCGTACGTTCGCGTAATTCCTGCACCAAGCCTTCGAATTCCGCTCGTCGCTGGTCCTGGACGTTGAACCGCGCTCGGGCAAAGATGCTCATATCCGTATTCGACCAGATCGTCAGCCGATCTGGTCACGCCGGCTGGGCGGCGCCCACGACACCCAAGGCTCGTGACTCACTCTTCGCTGAAGTAGGAGAACGGCGCGACTGACACACCTTCGGACACGGCTCTCTCGTCGTCCTCTCCGGCGTCCGGATCGAGGTCCAGGGCCCACAGCGAGTGCATGGACCACACGGAGAAACCGGCGTGGAAGTGGAACCCGATGTCGGACGGGACGCTCGTGTACCCCTTGGCCGCCAGGTCGGCGACGACGTCGTCAAGGAACCGGAAGGTCAACTGGACCCCGTCGAAGAAGACCTCCCCACCCCCGCGGCCGCCGTACCCGAGCTCGACCAGCTCAACGGTGTCGTCCCGGTCGTAGTGGACGACCAGGGCCGGCGTGGTGGGGTAGACGGCACGCGCACGGCCTGGCCCGTGCGCCGGTTCCCCGACGCGCTCCTCGACGTCCGCCCGGGTCTCCCCGATCTTCGCCAGAGCCACGCCCCGCCCAGGAATGATCTCCATGGACCGACATGCTGCCAGAGGCTCGCCGAGCTCACACAGGCGACGCCACCTCGAACCAGACGACCCGCGCCGCACCGTCCCGCTCCCGTCCCCAAGCTGTGGACAACTCCCGCACCAGCCCGGCCGGATCTCATGCGGCCCATATTCGTGATGCCCTGTGTGAGATGGCAGAAAGCCCATCGCCGAGAGCTATGAGAATGGGGGTCACGTGAACACATGCAGGCGATGCTCGCTCCGGCCGGCTGACTTACAGGATTTGATTTGGGGGACTGATGGAGGGCTTGTCCATCAGGGATATGACGATGCGCGATGTCCGCCAGGTGTCGACGGTTCGTATCACAGGGTGGAAAGCGGCTTACGTTGGCATGGTTCCTCAGGAGTATCTGGACGGGCTCAGCGTCGAGGCCGACATGGAGCAGCGGAGGAAGCTGTTCGGGAGGGATGCTCGGGTTCACGATGTCGTGGCGGAGCACGGTGGTGCGGTGGTGGGCTGGGCGGTCCTGGGGCCCTGCCGGGATGAGTGGGGTACCGGGCGGGACGGTGAGATCTATGCGCTGTACGTCGCTCCGGAGCTGATCGGGAGAGGTGTCGGACGCGGGCTCGTGCGTGAACTGGTGTCTCGTGCCCGGCGAGCGAACCAGGAGTTCCTTCACGTGTGGGTCATCGAGGAGAACCACCGGGCCCGGCGCTTCTACGAACGTGCGGGCTTCACGCCGGACGGCGAACGGGAGCTGTGGGATGTGGGCGGGGCGTCCGTGCCGGAACTGCGGTACGTCCGGGCACTGAGCGAGGCCGGACAGAGAGCCCGGCGGGACTGACGGCGGCGTACGCGTCGACCGCGCCACCCCTCTCCGCGCGACCTGGCCCCTTGACGGGAGGCCGGGTGTGCGCAGAAACTCATCACATGTTGAATTCAGTGGCCGTGGCCGTGGCCGTGGAAGGACTGCGGGTGCGGCGAGGGGGACGGGAAGTCCTCCATGGAATCGGGCTGTCGGTGCCTCGGGGAAGTGTCACGGGGCTCATCGGGCCGAGTGGGTGCGGGAAGACCACGCTCATGCGGGCGGTCGTGGGGGCGCAGGTCGTGCAGGGGGGGACGGTCACGGTGCTGGGGGAGGCGGCGGGCAGTTCGTCGTTGCGGCGGCGGGTGGGGTACGCGACCCAGCATCCGTCTGTCTACTCGGACCTCACCGTCGTGGAGAACCTCCGGTACTTCGCGGCGGTGCTCCGGGCGCCTCGGGGGGACGTCGAGAGGGTGATGGCCGAGGTCGGGCTGGAGGGGCACGGGAACCAGGCGGCGGGGCGGCTCTCCGGAGGGCAACTGTCGCGGACGAGTCTCGCGGTGGCGTTGCTCGGCGAGCCGGAGCTGCTGGTGCTCGACGAGCCCACGGTCGGGCTGGATCCGCTGCTCCGGGATGAGTTGTGGGGCCTGTTCCGGGGGCTCGCGGGGCGGGGGGTCACGCTGATCGTGTCCAGTCACGTGATGGACGAGGCGGCGCGGTGTGAGCGGCTGGTGCTCATGCGGGAGGGCCGGGTGCTCGCGGACGACACACCTGAGGCGTTGCGGGCGGGGACCGGGGCCGACGATCTGGAGCAGGCGTTCCTGCGGCTGGTGCGGGAGCGGGAGGCGATGGCGTCATGAGCGTTTCGCTGACTCTCGCGACGGCGCGGCGGATCCTCAGCCAGTTCCGGCACGATCCGCGGACGGTGGGGCTGATGGTGCTGATGCCGTCGGTGCTGCTCGTGCTGCTGCGGTACATGCTGAACTCCGAGCAGGCGTTCAGCCGGGCCGCGCCGGCGCTGCTTGCCGTGTTCCCGTTCGCGATCATGTTCATCGTCACGTCGATCACGACGCTGCGTGAGCGGACGTCGGCGACGCTGGAGCGCCTGATGACGCTGCCCATCGGGAAGCTCGACCTGCTGACCGGGTACGCCATCGCGTTCGGGCTGGTCGCGGTGGCGCAGGTATGCGTGGCGGCGGCGGTGTCGCTGGCCTGGCTGGGGCTGGACATCCAGGGCTCGGTGGGGCTGCTGCTGGCGATCGCGGTGCTGGACGCGCTGCTCGGGACGGCGCTCGGGTTGTTCGCCAGCGCGTTCGCGCGCACCGAGTTCCAGGCCGTGCAGTTCATGCCGGCGTTCGTGATGCCGCAGGTGCTGCTGTGCGGGCTGTTCATCCCCCGGGACGCGATGACGCCGGTGCTGGAGTGGATCTCGGCGGCGCTGCCCCTGTCGTACGCCGTGGACGCGCTCACGCAGGTCACGACGTCGAGCGAGGTGAGCGGCACCCTGCTGCGCAACCTGCTCATCGTGGCCGTGTGCGCGTTGCTGGGGCTCATCCTCGGCGCGGCGACGCTGCGGCGGCGGACCGCCTGAGCCGACGGAAGTCGTCCTGGCCGCCTACTTCGGTCGGCCGGGACGGCTTTTTCCGCTACCGGCGTCGGGTGGTCCGGTGCCGACGGCCGATTTCCGGGGGGACGGCGGGGGCCTAGCGTTCCCGTATGGACGAGACCGTGGTCGCGGCACGGCCGAGAGGCCTGGCGCGGGTGGCGCCCGCTGTGGGGTTGTTCTTCCTGGCGCCGCTGGTGGGGGAGTACCTGCTGGGCAACGTGCCGACATCGGAGATCCTCGCGATCCCCTTCCTGGCGCCCATGTACGGAGGCGGGGCCCTGCTGGTCCGGGAGGTCGCGCGGCGGGCCGGGCGGGGGTGGCCGACCATGCTGCTGCTCGCCGCCGCCTACGGGGTGTTCCAGGCGGGCATCCTCGACCAGTCGCTGTTCAACTCCGACTACGACGGCCGGTACGACTTCACGAGCATCGCGGCGGTGCCCTGGCTGGGCGTCAGCGCCTACCACGCCGAGGCCTTCGTGGCAGGGCACGTGATCTGGAGCATCGGGATCCCGATCGCGCTGGTCGAGGCGCTGGTGCCGCGGCGGCGGACGGCGCCGTGGCTGGGGTGGGGCGGGCTGGCGGTGACCGTCGTGCTCTTCGCGTTCGGCTGCAAGATCATCTTTGACGACCACACGCGGACCTTCATGGCGTCCGCGCCGCAGTTGGCCGGGGCGGCGGTGGTGACGGCCGGCCTGGTCGCCGCCGCGTTCGCCGTGCGGAAGGTCCCGGTCAGCGGACGGCGGACGCCCCGGCCCGTGGCGGTCGCGTTGATCATGTGTGTGCTGAGCGGGGTGTTCGCGGCCCGGTCGGAGAGCTGGGGAGGCGCGGTGCTCGGCGCCGTGCTGCTCGCGGCGATGGCGGTGCTGCTGGTCCGCTGGTCGGGGCGGGAGAAATGGAGCCCGCTCCATGTGGTCGGGGCGGCGGGGGGCGCGCTGGTGACGTACATGTGGCTCGGGTACCTGCTGCTGTACCTGACCGGGGTCGCGACGCCGGCCAACCTGGTGGGGCAGACCGTGCTGGTGGTGGCCGTGGCCGGCCTCGTGGTGCTCGCCGCCCGTCAGTCGTGGCGGGGGCGGCCGGAGAGTTCGTGATCGGCGTGGGAGAGGGCCTCGGCGATGAGGGCGCGGACGTGGGAGTCCCTCGCGCGGTAGCGGACGTGCCGCCCTTCTCTGCGGGTGTCGACCAAGCCGGCGAGGCGCAGCTTGGCGAGGTGCTGGGAGACGGAGGGGCGGGGCGCGCCGAGAGCCTCGGCGAGGGAGCCGACGTCGTACTCGCCGGAGGAGAGGAGCCACATCAGGCGCAGGCGGGTGGGGTCGCTGAGCATGCGGAACGCCTCTACGGCGGTGGTGACCTGGGCGGGAGTGGGTTGCTCCTGCGAGTGACTGGCACCTGATAGATTGTCGCGTGCGCACATGAATACATATAGTGGAGGCACTGGGACGTCGTTGGCAAATCGAGGGGCCTCTCATGCATGGTCACGGGCACGGTCACGGTCACGGGCACGGTCATGGGCACGGACGGGGAGTCCTGGGGAGGGTGCGGCGGGTGTTGGTGCCGCACAGCCATGACAGCGCGGACAGGACGGACGCGGCCCTGGAGGGCAGCGAGCGGGGGATGCGCGTGCTGGCCGTGTCGTTCGCGGTGCTGGTGGGCACGGCGGCGGTCCAGGCGGTGGTCGTCGGGGTGTCCGGGTCGGTGGCGTTGCTCGGCGACACGTTGCACAACTTCGCGGACGCGTTGACGGCGGTGCCGCTCGCCATCGCGTTCTCGCTGGGACGCCGGGCCGCCACACGGCGGTTCACCTACGGGTACGGGCGGGCGGAGGACCTGGCGGGCATCGTCATCGTGCTGGTCATCGCGGCGTCGGCGGCCCTGGCCGGGTTCGAGGCGGTCAGGCGGCTGCTTCATCCACAAGATGTGCACGCCCTGGGCTGGGTGGCGGCGGCGGCCCTGATCGGCTTCGCGGGCAACGAGTGGGTGGCCCGGTACCGGATCAGGGTGGGACGCGAGATCGGGTCGGCGGCGCTGGTCGCGGACGGCCTGCACGCCCGTGCGGACGGCTTCACGTCGCTGGCCGTGCTGCTCGGCGCCGGAGGCGCGGCACTGGGCTTCCCCCTCGCCGACCCTCTCGTCGGGCTGCTCATCACCGGCGCCATCTGCTTCGTGCTGCGGGACGCCGCGCGGGAGATCTACCACCGCCTGATGGACGCGGTGGACCCCTCCCTGATCGACGCCGCCGAGCGCATCCTGCTGGCGGTCCCCGGTGTACGCGGCGCCGGCGCGGTCCGGCTGCGCTGGATCGGCCACGCCCTGCACGCCGAGGTCGAGATCCTCGTCGACCACGACCTCACCCTGGTCGAGGCCCACGCGGTCGCCGTCGAGACCGAACACCGCCTCATCCACCACCTCCCCCGCCTGCGCGCCGCCACCGTCCACACCGACCCCCACGACCCCACCGGCGCCGACCACCACGCGGCCCTCTCCACCCACCGCTAGGTTCGGGGCATGCGCGTGTTGTTCGTGAGTCTTTCTTCGGCGGGACACACCTACCCGCTGGTTCCGCTGGCCGTGGCGGCGCGGGACGCGGGGCACGAGGTGCGGTTCGCGGTGGGGGAGGGCATGCACCCGGCGCTGGAAGGGCTGGGGGTGAGGCCCTTCCGGGTGGCGGACTCGTTCTACGAGGTCTACGCGGAGGACATGGAGCCGGAGCTGCGGCGGTGGCGGCCCGATCTCGTGGTGCACGGGTGGGGGGTGCCGGGCGCGGCCGTGGCGGCCGTCAGGGCGGGGGTGCCCGGGCTCTGGCACGGGTTCGGGCGCATGTTCCCCGACGGCATCGGGCTGGAGCCGCCGGCGCGGAACGCCGAGACACGCGGGCGGCCGCACATCGACATCTGCCCGGCGTCGCTGCAGGACAAGGAGTTCCTGGAGACAGAGGAGCGCGTCCCGCTGCGGCCGGTGCCGTTCTCGGGGACACACGGGCCGAAGGGATGGGACGTATCACCGGGGCCGGTCGTCTACGTGACGCTCGGGACGGCGTTCGGGACGCCGGAGCTGCTGCGCATGCTGATCGACGGGCTGGCGGTCACGGCCGCGCGGGTCGTGGTGGCGGCGGGCCGGGTAGCGGTGGAGGAGGTCGGGGCCGTGCCGGGGAACGTCACGGTGCGCACGTGGGTGGACCAGGCGGAGTTGTGGCCCCATGTGGACGTGGTGGTGCACCACGGGGGGAGCGGGACGACGCTCGGGGCGCTCGGCGCGGGGGTGCCGCAGGTGATGCTGCCGCAGGGGGCCGACCAGTTCGCCAACGCCGAGGCGGTCGCGGCGGCGGGGGCGGGGCTGCGGCTGCTCCCGGGGGAGGTGACCGCCGGCGCCGTCGCCGGGTGTGTCGCCGAGGCGCGGCACGGCGGGTACCGGGACGCGGCACGGGCGATCGCCGAGGAGATCGCCCGTATGCCCTCACCGCGGGAAGTGGCCCGCCGCCTGCCGGAGTTCGTCTAGAGCGTCACCAGGCGAAGGTGGTCTCCAGGTCGAGCACGCGGCCGGTGCGGGCCCTCGTCCTGAAGCGTCCACCACCGGGGCACGAGCAGATGCCGAGGAGTGACCGTCATGGGCCCCCGCCACCGGGACGCCGGCCGCGTCACCTGGCCGGCGAGCCGTGCGGCGTACTCCCGCCGGGCCGTGTGTGCCTATCCATGGGTCACCGGCTTCTCCGTCCCGGTTCAGTCCGCGCGCAGCGCCTCGTCGAAGACGTGGCGGTGGTCGCGGAGGTAGGTGATGTCGTTCAGGTACAACGAGTCGTGGCCCTCCGCGATGTGGTTCTGGAAGGCGGTCACGCCCGCGTCCGCCTGGGCGCGCATGAACGTCACCAGGGCGTCGAGGCGGCGGATCACGGTGTCCACGAGATCGCGGCGGGCGTCCGGGCGCAGGCCGTAGTGGTCGCAGAAGGCACGGGTCCGTGTGGCCTGTTGTTCCGGGGTGCCGAAGCCGGAGGGGTTGGCGGGGGCGGTGATGGGGGCCCAGCGGTAGGTGGCGTAGGCGACGTCCCAGAGGCGGGGACCGGGGGTGGCGGTGTCGAAGTCGATGACGCCGACCACTTCTGTGCCGTCGAGGACGCAGTTGTAGGGGGCGTAGTCGTTGTGCAGGACGACTTCGGCGGGCGACATCGCGGGGAACATCCACCCCGTCTCGTGGCCGGGGACGTAGGCCGCGGTGACGTCGTGGTAGGCGCGGAGGAGTTCGGCGGCTGATCTCAGGGCTTCGGTGGAGGTGACGGCCTCGGTCAGGGGGTACTCACCGACCTCGCCGGGGAGGTGGTCGAGAATCTCCAGGCCGTCGGGGGTCGTTCCGTGGACGCGGGGGGAGGCGGTGAAGCCCTCGTGCTCCAGGTGGCGAAGCAGGCCGTGAACGGCGGGGGTCCAGGGGCCGGTGGGGCGGTGGACGGTGAGGCCGACGCGCAGGACCTGGTTGACGCCGCCTCGCAGAGGGATTGGCTCCGTCATGTCGTCCATTCTCGGGAGTGAAAGCGCGGGAGCGCGGGGTTGACCTTGACGTCGGTGTCAGGGGTTACGTTCGGGGTGGCCACGGATCAGGGAGGGTCTGTGCGGATCGGGGAACTGGCGGCGCTCGCCGGGACCAGTGCGCGGGCGGTGCGGTACTACGAGCAGCAAGGGTTGCTCGCGGCGCGGCGGTCGGCGAACGGGTACCGGGAGTACGACGAGAGCGACCTTCGGGTGGTGCGGGAGATCCGGTCGCTGATGGCGGCGGGGTTCTCGCTGGAGGACGCGCGGCCGTTCGTGGAGTGCCTGCGGGACGGGCACGCCACGGGCGACGCGTGCCCCGAGTCGGTCGCGGTGTACCGGCGGCGGCTCGCGGTGCTCGACGCGGAGATCCACGCCCTGGTCCGCCGGCGGGCCGAGGTGGCCGAGCAACTGGCGCGGGCCTGCCCGGGCTGTGCCGTGGACCCGGAGGGAAACAATGATCACGTTGACGAGCGAGAACTTCGACGAGCAGGTGCTGCGCGCAGGCAAGCCGGTACTGGTCGACTTCTGGGCGGAGTGGTGCCCACCGTGCCGGATGATCGCCCCCGTCCTTGAGGAGATCGAGAAGGAGTACGGCGACCGCCTCACCATCGCCAAGCTCAACGGCGACGACCACCCGGACATCGCGGCGCGGTACGGCGTGATGGGGCTGCCGACGCTGAACCTCTACCGGGACGGCGAGGTCGTGCGGCAGGTCGTCGGGGCGCGGACCAAGCGGATGCTGCTCGCCGAGCTGGACGGCTGCTTCTAGATCAACCCGTGGTCGCGGGCGTAGACCGCGGCCTGGGTGCGGTCGCGGAGGCCGAGGCGGGTGAGGATGCGGGAGATGTGGTTCTTCACTGTGCCTTCGCTCAGGTAGAGGGTGGTCGCGATCTCGCGGTTGGTGGAGCCGGTGGCGATCAGGCGGAGGACCTCGGTCTCGCGGGGGGTGAGGACGGGGTCGAGGTCGGGTGGGCGGGAACCGGTGAGGTGGTGGGCGACGGTGGAGTCGATCTGGGTGACTCCGGCGTGGGCCAGTCTCACGGCTTCCGCGAGGTGGCCGGCGGGGAGGTCCTTCAGCAGGTAGCCGGCGGCGCCGGACCGGAGGGCCTGGAGGACGTACTCCTCGTCGTCGAAGGTCGTGAGCATGATGACGCGGCAGGCGGGGACCTGGCGGCGGAGGGCGGCGGTGGCTTCGACGCCGTTCATCACGGGCATGCGGACGTCCATCAGCACGACGTCGGGACGCAGGGTCAGCGCGGCTTCCAGCGCCGCCGCGCCGTCGGGGGCCGTGCCGACGACGGCGATGCCGGGCTGGATGGCGAGGAGGGACGCGATGCCTTCCCTGACGAGCTCCTGGTCGTCCACCACCAGGACCCGCACAGCGGTCACGCTCCCGTGTCCTGGCCGTCCCTCGCCGGGACGTGCGCCGGTCACGCGCGGGCTCCCGCGTCCCGGCCGTCCGCCGTCAGGGCGGGGACGCCGGTCGCGCGGGGGATCGTGACGGTGACGGTGGTGCCGGTGCCGGGGGCGCCGGTGACCGTGACGTCGCCGCCGAGGGGACGGACGCGTTCGCGCATGCCGCGCAGGCCGTAGCCGTCGGGGGGCGACGGGGGCAGGCCGCGGCCGTCGTCGGCGACGACGAGGCGGGCCTCGGATTCGCCGCAGGTGAGCGACAGGGTGACACGGGTCGCGGCGGCGTGCCTGCGGGCGTTGGTGAGGGCTTCCTGGGCGGCGCGGTACAGGACGGTGAGCACGGCGGGGGTGTACCGCGACTCCTCGCCGCTGATGTCCACGGTGACGCTCGGGTCGTGGCGGACCAGATCGGTGAGGGCGGCGCCCAGGGAGAACGGCTCGCCGTCCTCGCGCAGGGTCCGCACGGACTGCCGGACCTCCGCGAGGGCCCGTGCGGCCGACCAGCGGGCGTCGGCGAGCGCCCGCTCGGCCGCGGCCCGGTCGCGGTCCAGGAACGCCGACGACTTCTCCAACTGGATGCCGATCGCCGTGAGGTGGTGCCCCAGGCTGTCGTGGATCTCCCGGGCGAGCCGGTTGCGTTCCGTGGCCGCGGTCAGCTCCGCCACCCGGCCCGCGTACGCCGCCAGCCGCGCGTGGGACTCCTCCAGCCGCGCCTGGGCCCGCCGCGCGCTCACCGCGACCGCGGCCATGGAGAGCGCGAGCACCACCCCGAGGGTGAACATCAGCAGGTCGGAGAGGTACGCCGGCTCCAGCCACCACCCCGGCGCCGAGACCGTGAACCACACCCCGAGCAGCACGGCGGACGCGGCCCCGAGCGCCACCCCGGCCACCGGGCCGAACGCGAAGTACGCCGTGAACGGCACCAGCACGAACAGCACCCGCGACAATCCCGCGGCGTCGAACGCCGTGACCCCCACGTACAGCGCCAGGCGTACGCAGAGCAGCACCGCGGCCGCTCCGGCCCGGACGGGGTGGCGCCGCCGCTCCCACGCGTCCACCGCGAACAGTGCCGCCAGCGCGGCGGCGAACCCGGCGAGCCGCCCCGCCTGTGGCCCGTCCGCGCCGAACAGCTCGTAGTACACCCCGGCGGCCAGCACCGCCCCGTACAACACCGACGGCACCCACGGCACCGGCGGCCCGGGCCGCGTCATGACGGGTGCCACTCCCGCACCTCCGTGATAGCGGTTCGTGTGCAGGCTACGCCGAACCTGCCGCCATCTGGAGTGCGCACGGCAGACTCCGGCCATACGGCACGTGCCGGACGGCCAAGCACATGAGGCGGCCCGGCACTTACCGCCCGCCTCCGCCGCTCCCTACGTTCGAAGGCGTTCCCCCCTTCGTCGAATGGAGGCGCCATGCCTTCGTGGTTGCTGCGTTTCGGTGTGGTCTGCGGAGTCCTGACCGGTCTCACGCTCGGCCCACCCGCCCTGGTCGAGGTCTTCACCGGCGAGACCACCGCGACGAGCTTCGTCATCGGCCTCGGCACCGTCTTCGGCCCCCCGGCCCTGACCGCCCTCTACCTGCACCACGGCCTCGCGGCGGACCGGTTCTCCGCCGTCGCGTACGCGATGAACATCCTCGGCCTCACCTTGTTCGGCGCCGTCGCGTTCAGCCTGAACATCGTGCTCTTCCACCTCGACCAGCCCACCGTCGCCCGCCTGCTCGCCGGCCCGGCGCGGCTCGCCCTGCTCACCGCCGCCGTGGTCTTCGTCGCAGGCACCGTGCTGTTCGCCGCCTCGATGCTCCGTTCCCGCAGGTTCCCCCGCGTCCCCGTCTACGCCTACGCCGTCTCCCTCCCCCTGCTGGCCCTCCTCGCCCGCCTCCCCGACACCCCGCTGACCAGCGCCGTGCACGTCACGGCCGCCGCCGCCCTGATCTGGCTCTCCCTGTCCGCCTGGCCGGGGACGGGGGGCATTGCGGTGGCCCGGCGCGGCGGGACAGAATCAGGTCACGTCACTCGGGGGAGAGGCTGAGGCGTCACGAGCGGGGCGGGTTCCGGGTCGTGTCGGCCGGTGCGCGAAAGGCTTCACAGTGGTGTTCCAGCGGCGGGGGCGGCGCGTCGCCGAGGCGGTGCGCCGCATCACGGCCGCACAGGACTGGGACGAGTACGCCGCCGCCGTCCGGGAGTGCCCGCCTGAGCTGTTGCGGCCGGTGGAGGAGGTGCTCGTCGAGGGGTTGCGGCGGGCCAGGGAGGCCGAGGGGGACTCCGCGGACGTCCGCGCCTTCGAGCGGCTCACCTGGGCCCTCAACGCCTACCGCACCGGGCGTGCCACCGGCGGGTGGCCGTTCGGTGAGCCGTACCCCGGCGCCGTGGACCTCGCCGGCCCGCTGCGGGTCGTCGTCGACTCGGCCGACGCGGACGAGGTGCGCCGGGCCGTCGCCGAGCACCCTGAGCTGCTCACCCCGGAGACCGACGCCCTGCTGGCCGGGCTGCAGGGCGACCTGGAGGGCGCGTTCGAGCAGGAGTCCGCACATCAGGTGGCCCGGCGCCGGCGCATGCTGGCCGGGCTGCGGCGCACCGGCGAACTGGAGGACGGCGAGTTCGTCCCCGCCGAGGAGTCCGAGCGGGAGATGCTCGGCCTGCTGTCCGGCACGCAGGGGGCGCTCGCGACATACCGGTGGACCGGCGACGACACCGCGCTCGACCGGGCGGCGGGGCTCGCCCGGCGCATGACGGGGCACCGCATGTGGCACTCGCTCGACCGGGTGGCCCGGGCGTCCCTGGTGCACCAGGTCGCGATCGCCCTGCAGGACCGGTACGAGCGACAGGGCGAGGCCGCCGACATCGAGGCGGCCGCGCACCTGCTCGGGGTCAACGCCGCCACGTTCCCCGTGGACCACGTCGACCGGCCCGGCGCCGTCGGCAACTTCGGCAACGCCCTGCGGCTGCGGTTCCGCGAGTCCGCCGACCCCTCCGACCTCGACGCCGCGGTGCGGGAGCTGGAGGACGCGACCGTGACGTTCGGCCGTGACGACCCGTTCGGCCCGCTGTCGCTGAACAACCTCGGCAACGCGCTGCTCGACCGGTACCTGATCCGCGCCGACGGCGCCGACCTCGACCGGGCGATCGCCGCGTTCACCCTGGCCACCCGAGCCCACGCGGACGAGGAGTACCCCGTCTACCTGAACAACCTCAGCCGCGGCGCCCTGCACCGGTACCTGCGTGACGGAGCCGCCGGTGACCTGCGTCTGGCACAGGAGACCGCGGAACGCGCACTCGCGGCGGAAAGCGCGTCGCAGCGGCACTACCACCTGGCTCACGCGGCCGAGGTGCTGCGCGCACGGTTCCACCAGGACCGTGACGTGGCCCTGCTGCGCCGGGCCCGCGCCCTCGTGACGGAGGCGCTCGAACTGGTCCCGCACGGCCCGGGCACTCCCCGGCACACCTTGGTCCGCGAGCTGATCGACGACGACCTCGCCGCCGTCGCCGCCGGAACCGAGCCGCGTCCCCTGCGGGAGAGCCTCAGCGGCCTCACCCCCGGCCCGCCCGGCCCGTACGACGCCCTGCGCGAGCAGGTGAACTCGCTGGTGCTGCGGGAGGACCACCTCGGCGACCCCGCCGACCTGGAGCGCCTGATCGCCCTGCTGGAACGGGCCGTGGACACCGTGCCGCCCGACCGGCCCGAGCACGCGGGGTTCCTCAACAGCCTCGGGGCGTCCCTGCACGACCGTTACGCGCGCGACGGCGACCCCGCCGACCTGGAGCGGGCCGTCGCCGTGCTGGGGCGGGCCGCGCGCCTCGGCCCCGGCAGCGCGCCGGCGTCGTCCAACCTGGGTCTCGCCCTGCTGAAGCGCCACCTGCGCACCGGGGAGCCCGCCGACCTGGACCTGGCGGTGGGGCACATGGAGGAAGCCGTACGGCGTGCCCCCGGCGACGCGACGTACCTGTCCAACCTGAGCGAGGTGCTGCGCAGCCGGGCCGAGCACACCGGGAGCGTCGCCGACCTGGACCGCGCGGTCACCCTGGCAGGGGACGCGGTGCGCGCCGGGACCACCGGGCGCGGGCGGACGGCGACGCACCTCGCCAACCTCGGCAGCGCCCACCAGTTGCGTGCCGAGCGCACCGGCGCCGAGGCCGACCTGGACGAGGCGGTCACCTACCTGGACCGGGCCGCGCGTACCGTCCCCGCCGGCCACACCGCCGAGGTGGGCATCTGGTCGAACCTGGGCAACGCCCTGCGGATCCGCTACGAACGCACCGGCGAGGCCGCCGACCTGGACCGGGCGATCGAGGCGGGCCGCCACGCCGTCGGCGCCACCGCGCGCGACCACATCGACGGCGCGATGGCCAGGTCCAACCTGGCGAACGCCCTCCAGCACCGCCACCTGAGGAACGGAGCCCCTGCGCAGGCCGGCCGGGATGACGGTGTCCCATCGGACGGTGTCCCATCGGACGGTGTCCGGGAGGGTGTCCTTGACGCGGCGGCCGGCCATGGCACGTCCGACCTCGACGAAGCCATCGGGCATCTGTACGCCGCCGTGCGCGGGCTGCCCGCCGGGCACCCCTTTCTCGCCAAGTGCCTGTCCAACCTGGCACTGGCACTGGAGGACAGGTTCGAGCGCGGCGGCGACCCCGCCGACCTGGACGAGGCGCTGGCCCGCCTGGAGGAGGCCGTGCGGATCAGCCCGGCGGGCTCGGCGGGCCGGTGGATGTATCTGTCCAACCTCGCCAACGCGCTGCGCTCCAGGTTCACCCATGCCGGGGACCTCGCCGCCCTGCGGCAGGCGATACGCCACCTCGACGACATCCTCGCCGCGGCGCCGACCGACCACCCGAACCGTGCCGCCTACCTGACCAACCTCGGCAGCGCCCTGTCCGCCCTGCACGACCACGACGGCGACCCCTCACACCTGGACCGCGCGGTCGCCTCGTGGCGCGCCGCCGCCGAGCTGCCCGCCGCGGCCACCGAGCAGCGCATGCGGGCCGCCGTCCTGTGGGGTGCGCGGGCCCGGACCCCGGAGGCCGCCGCGGACGGCCGCGCCGCCGCCGTACGGCTGCTGCCCCGGCTGGCCTGGCACGGCCTGACCCCGGCGACCCGGCGCCGGCACCTGACGCAGTGGCCGGGTATGGCGCGGGCCGCCGCCGAGGCCGCGATCACGGCGGGCCGCGTCACCGAGGCGGTGGAGCTGCTGGAGCTCGGCCGGTCCATCCTGTGGTCCCAGACCCTGCGGCTGCGCACCGACCTCACCGCGCTGGAGCGGGCCGCTCCCGAGCTCGCCGCCCGCCTCGCGGAGATCCGGCACGTCCTGGACGCCCCCGCCGAGGACCCCGACGGCACCGCCGGGCGCAGGACCCGGCTGGCCCGCGAGTGGGACGACCTGGTGGAGCGGGTCCGGGGGCTGGACGGCTTCGCCAACTTCCTGCGCGCCGTCCCGTACGCCGAGCTGCGCCGCGCGGCGGACGGCGGCCCCGTCGTGATCGTCAACGTCGGCACCGGCCGGTGCGACGCCCTGATCGTCACGTCCGGCGCGGAGGACCCCCTGCTGGTGCCCCTGCCCGGCCTGCGGGCCGGGGACGCCGACGCGCGGACCCTCGCCTGGCTGACCGCCCTGCTCCGCGTGGACGAGGGCGACCGCTCACGGACGGCCCTGGTCAACCTGCGCCAGACCCTCGCCGCCACCCTGGAATGGCTCTGGGAGACGGTCGCGTCCCCCGTCCTCACGGCCCTCGGCGCCGAGCCGGGGACCCGGTTGTGGTGGTGCCCCACCGGCCCTCTCGTGCTGCTCCCGCTGCACGCCGCGGGGGCCCGCGACGGCGCGTCGGCGCTCGACCGGGTGGTCTCCTCCTACACCCCCACCCTGGACGCCCTCATCCGCGCCCGCCGCAGACCCCCGCGGGGCGACCCGCGCCTGCTGGCCGTCGGCATGTCCCGCACCCCGGGGCAGCCGCCGCTGCCCGCCGTGGCCGGCGAGCTCGCCGAGATCGCCCGGCGCCGCGCCGTCACCACCCGCCTGGTGGACGGCGACGCCACCCGCCGCCGGGTGCTCGAGGCGCTCGCCGAGCACGAGTGGGCGCACCTGGCCTGCCACGGCACCCAGAACCTGCTCGACCCGATGACCGCCGCCGTCCACCTGCACGACGGCCCGCTCACGGTGGCCGACATCGCGGCGAGACCGCTGGAGCACGCCGAGCTGGTCTGCCTGTCGGCCTGCCAGACCGCCGTCGGCGGCGTCGGCCTGCTGGACGAGGCCGTGCACCTCGCCGCCGCCCTGCACGTCGCCGGGTACCGGCACGTCGTCGCCACCCAGTGGTCGATTCCCGACGACGACGCGCCCCGCCTGGCGGCCCACCTGTACGAGACGCTCACCGCGGACGGCCGCCCCGACGCCGCCCGCGCAGCCGCGGCCCTCCACCAGGCCACCCTCGCCCTGCGCGCCGCCCACCGCAGCCGCCCCGACCTGTGGGCACCGTACCTGCACATCGGCCCGTAGGCCGCCGGAAGGAGGCGCATGACGCCCGAGGAACGCAGCGAGCCGCTCACCGAGGGGTGGGCGCTGGCGTTGTGGTGCGAGGAACTGCCCCGCCTGCGCGCCGACGCCGAGGCGGGCGGCTGGACGGTGCCTCTGGAACGGCAGGCCGCCGCGGTGGCCGAGGGCGGCTCCGCGGCGACCGCGTGGGAGGAGCTCGGCGTCTCCATGGCGGGCGGCCACATCGTGCCCGACCCCGCGATCCGCACCCGGGGCGCGGTGGTCGTCGTGCCCGGGCAGGACCCGGTCCGCCTCACCGGCGACTACGCTTGCCCCCACCGCCGCTGCCCCCGCCGCGCCACCCGCGACCACCACGGCCGCCCCCCGGCATGCGCCCTCGACGGCGCCCCGATGCGCTTCGTCCCCACCTCCTGATGGAGGCCCTCCTCGGCGAGCTCGGCCGCAGGATCGCCGACCGCTGGCTCGTGCAGCTCGTGCTGCCCGGCCTGTTGTGGCTGGCCGCGGCCGTCACCGCGCTGACCCTCGGCCACGCCCACGCCCTGGACGGCGGACGCCTGCTGCGCCGGGCCGACCTCGCCGCCATGGCCGTCCCCGCCCGTCCCGTCCCGATCGCGGTGACCATCGCCGCCGCCCTGGCCCTGGCCGCCCTCGCGGGGCTGGCCGCGCAGGCCGCGGCCCGCGCGCTGCAGTCGATCTGGGTCGGCCAGTGGAGACCGCCCGCCGCCGCTCTTGGCGCGCGGCTCACCGCCCGCCGCGCCGGGGACGCCCGCGCGAGGTACGCCCGCCCGCCCTTCCCCGAGCGTTACCTCCCGGCCCGTCCCACCTGGATCGGCGACCGCCTGCGCCTGGCCGGTGAGCGCGTCGACGCCCAGTACGGCCTGCGTCTCCCTGTCATCTGGACCGCCCTGTGGCAGGTCATGGACGACGCGGCCCGTGCCCCCGTGCGCGACGCCCGCGACGACTTCGACCAGGCACTGAGACTCGCCGCCTGGGGTGTGCTCCACACCGCCGTGGGCCTCGCGTGGTGGCCGGGCCTGCTCGCCGGCGCCCTGACGTTCGCCGTCGCCTGGCGCAGGGGCCGCGACGCCGCCGCCACGCTGGCCGACGTCGTCGAGGCGACCGTCGACACCCATCACCGCGCCCTGGCCGAGGCCCTGGGCGTCGCGTTACCGCACGGCCGGCTTACGCCCGCGGAAAGCGCATCGATCAACGACCTTCTTCACAAAGGCCATTCCCGCCCCTGAGTAATAGATCATGTTTTTCGCCGTGACCGGCGCCGCTGTTCCCCTTTTTCCGGCAAATGCGCGACGTAGGATATTAGCCCGCCAGTTCAGCGCCAGAACGTGAACCGGCTCGGGGAAAACGTACGCCGGTGGGAGCCGTTCACGGAAGGTCGTACGACGTGGAGCCGAGGGCATGGGAGCCGTTGGGGGACGGCGATCCCCGGACACTGGGGTCGTACCGGCTGCTCGGGCGTCTCGGGGAGGGCGGCATGGGGATCGTCTACCTCGGTGAGGACGTCCACGGGCTGAAGGTCGCGATCAAGGTGGTGCGGAAGGAGTACGCCGCGTCGCCGGCCTTCCGGCGGAGGTTCCAGGCCGAGGTGGAGGCGGCGCGGCGCGTCCGGTCGTTCTGCACCGCGCCGGTGCTCGCATGGCGGCTGGACGACTCGCGGATCCACCTGGTCACCGAGTACGTCGACGGTCCCGACCTCGGGCGCGCGGTGGACGAGCGGGGGCCGTTCGAGGGCTCCAACCTGGAGGCCCTCGCGGTGGGCACGGCCACGGCGCTCGCCGCCATCCACCAGGCCGGGCTGGTGCACCGCGACTTCAAGCCGGAGAACGTGCTGCTGTCCCCGGTCGCGCCCCGGGTCATCGACTTCGGGCTGGCCCGGCCCCTGGACATGACCAAGCGCCTCACCGAGCCGGGCAACATCGTGGGCACGCCGCGGTACATGGCGCCGGAGGTGCTGGACCCCGCGCGGGTGACCACGGCGTACGACGTCTTCGCCTGGGGCGGTGTCATGGTGTTCGCCGCCACGGGACGCCCGCCGTTCGACGGCGACAGCCTGCTGCACCTGCTGCACCGCATCACCCACGACCAGCCCGACCTGGACGGCCTGCCCGAGGGCCTCGCCAAGGTCGTGGCCGCCGCGATGGCCAAGGACCCCGCCGAGCGGCCCACCGCCTGGGACCTGCTCACCACGCTGGTCGGCCCCGGCGCCGACCCCGCGCGCACCGCCGAGATGGTCCGCATGGACCTGACCCGCGCCGAGATCGTCCTCTGCGGCCCGCAGGCCCGCGCCGAGTACGCCGACCGGCTGACGCGGTCGCTGCGCGAGGACGGCCTGCCCGTGCGCTCGGCCTACGAGGCGCCGGACGGCGACCAGCGGCTGGACGGCGCGCCGGCCCTCGTCGCCCTGATGACGCCGGACGAGCCGGAACCCGTGGCCCGCGCGCTGAGCGACGCCCGGCGCCTCGGCGTCCCGGTGCTGCGTGTGCTGCTCGCCGGGCACGAGCCCGGCCACGTGCGCTTCTACGACGCCAGGGACGGCTCGCTGCCCGGCGAGGCCGAGATCGCGTGGCTGCGGCGCCTGTGCGAGACGCCGCCAAGACCCGCGCGTGCCGTCCCCGCCGCGGGCCTGGAGAGGTTGCGCCGTCTCACCGCCGCCGGGGACCTGGTGGCCGCCGACACCCTGACCACGGCGCTCCTGCTCGACGCCGCGGGGCGCACCGAGGAGGGCTGGATGGCGCAGTCGGACGGCGCACGCCTGACCACCCCGTTCCTGCGCGACATCGAGGCCGCCTGGGCGGACGGCACGGCGGGGCGGCACGGGTTCGCCGCGCAGCTCGGCCGGTACTGGGGCCACCAGCGCGCCGGCACGCGGACCGATTTCACCGAACTGGCACGGGCGCTCGGCTGGACTGTGAACTTATCCGCAAAAAATGGGACATATCCCCAATGGGCTACCCGCTCGGATTATCGGCCGGGTTTCTTTCCCACGCTCCGCAATCCATCCCGAGAGTTGCAAAATGGATGGTACGACCGGTGGACGCTGACGGTCATGGCGGTTCACCATCAGCTTCGGAGACGCCTGTGAAGTTGTTCGAGGACCTACGAGTGATCATCACACTCGTCGGCCTGATTTTACTCACGTTGGTATGGATCATCACCGGCCACGAATTCAGCACCCTGGTCATCGTGCTGCTCACCCTCGCTGTCGTCTTCGGCGCCCCGATGCTCGCGTGGCGTCTCTACAACCGGTGGATGATCCATGTGCCGGGGGACAGCATCGGCGTCGTCCACCGCAGGCTCGGGCGGCTGCACCCCGGGGACATCTACGGGGTGAGCCTCTACGGCTCGCCGGGTCCCCAGGCCACGGTGCTCGGCCCGAACGCGGTCGTCTGGCTTCCGCCGTTCGTCTACTCGGTGGAGTTCGTCCCGCTGGTCGTCATCCCGATCGACTCGATCGGCGTGGTCAGCGCCAAGGTCGGCGCGCTCCTGCCCGCGGGCAGGGTGCTCGGACGCCACGTCGAGTGCGACTACTTCCAGAAGGGCCACAACTTCCTCGCCGGGGGCGGCGAGCAGGGGCCCCAGCTCGCGGTCCTCCAAGGCGGAGGCCGTTACGCCATCAACCCGTACATGTTCGACGTGCTGGTGAAGCCGGTGACCTACATCCGCCCCGGCAACATCGGGGTGGTCGTCGCGCGGGTCGGGGAGAACCTCCCGCACGGCCGGCCGTTCGGCCGCCACGTCGAGTGCGACTACTTCCAGGACGGGCCGGGCTTCCTCGCCCGCGGCGGGCAGCAGGGCCCGCAGCTCGCCGTCCTGCAGGGCGGCAACCGGTACAACATCAACCCGTACATCTTCGACGTGATCACCGAGGACAACGTCGAGTCCAGCCGCACGGGGCTGACCAAGGAGGACCTGAAGCTCATCTCGCTGCTGGACGGCAACACGGGCGTCGTCGTGGTCCGCGAGGGCGCCCCCGTCCCCGACGGGACCGAGCTCGCCCCGCGGATCCCCGGCCACAACCGGTTCCAGCTCCCCTGGGTCTTCCTGGAGCGGGGCGGCCGGCAGGGCACCCAGACCGAGACCCTGCCCGGCGGCGCCGACTACGCCATCAACCCCTGGTTCGCCCGCGTCGTGCGCATCCCGACAAGGGAGCTGATCCTGGAGTGGGCGGACAAGGACGGTCCCGACGACCGGTACGACTCGGCGTTGCAGCCGATCCCCGTGACCATCGAAGGGCACACCTTGCGCGTGCACCTCACCCAGACCCTGCGCATCCCCGCGGAGTCGGCGCCGTTGCTGGTCAGGAGGTTCGGCGAGCAGGAGACCGCGGACGCCGACCAGTTCGGCTTCGTGGCCAGGCCCGCGCCGGTCAAGCGGTTCGTGGAGCGGGTCCTCGGCTCGGTGGTGATCGGATACTTCTCCTCCATCTCCGCCGAGTACCGCATCACCGACTTCGTGGACAGCCCGCAGCGTGTGCAGGCGGACCTGCAGACCAGCATCGAGCGCAAGCTGGAGGAGTGGTCGGTCGTCGCCACCAACACCACCATCGGGCGTATCGAGTTCGAGGACTCCAAGTTCAACGACATGCGCCAGACCCGGGTCGTCGCGCGGGAACAGCACCCGCTGCTCGAACAGGAGGAGCGCAACGCGCGGATCCGGCGCCGCATAGAACTGGACGACCTGGAGGTGGACCGGGCCCGCCGCGAGGTGGAGGTCGGCACCGAGGTGCGGGTGCTCATCCAGATGCTCGGCCGCGAACAGGTCGCCAAGGAGCGCTTCATCGCCCTGCTCACCAAGATGGGCGTCCCGTCGGTGATCGCGTCCGGCGGCGACGCGGACTCCATCACCCAGTGGATCACCCCGACGGCGCTGGTGGAGGCCATCAACAGGGCGATGAGCGAAGGCAGGGGGGCGATCGCCGGCGGCACGGCGAACGGCGCCCCGCCGGCGCACCCGGACGGCACCCAGGAGGACGTCCCTGAGCGGCGCCCTCATTCGTCCACGGGCTCGGCCGACCCCTCGGGGGAGACCTTCCAGGCGCCGGGGGTGTAGGGGTACGGCGACGTGGGCCGTTCCCGCTCGCGGTCCCAGACGTACGAGGCGTACTGGTCGAGCGCGAAGTACGGGGCGTCCAGCCGGGTGGCCCAGTGGGCCACCCAGGCGTGGGCGGTCAGCGTGCGGGGGTGCCGCTTCCCGTGGCGGTGCCGCAGCAGGAGTCTGAGCATGTCGGTCAGGCGGAAGGCATCCATGGCCTGGCCGGCTTCGCCCGTCCACCGGGCGAGCTGGGAGAACAGGGCGACCCCGGTGTCGTCGTCGAGGAGGCCCTGGGCGACCCGCAGGGAGAGCAGCTCCTTGGCGAGGTCCCTGGCGTCCCCTGGGCGGCCGGCCTCCCCGGTCCAGCGGATGAGCTGCACGGCGACGGCCATGGTGTCCGGATCCGTCATGTCCGGCGGGACGCGCGCCTCCAGGATCCGGGCGCACAGGTCGCTCGCCCGCGCCGGGTCGCCCGCCTCGCCGGTCCAGTACGCCTCCTCGGCTCGCATGCGCAGCACCCAGGCATCAAGCTCGTCGCCGTGCGCGTCGGCGAGCCGCCGGTACTGGTCGCGGGCGGCCTCGGGGTCGCCGGCCTCGCCGGTCCAGTGGGCGAGCTCGGAGCGCGCGTCCAGGGTGTCGGGGTGCCGGGGACCGGCGGCCCGCTCCCACGCGGCGGCGATGTCCGCGAACAGATCGCGTGCCCGGGCCGCGTCCCCCGACTTCCCGGTCCAGTGCGCGAGCTTGGCGCGCACGGCGAGGGTCGCCGGGGCGTCGCGGCCGGCGTCCCGTTCCCGCACCCAGGCGAGCACGGTGTACAGGTCGCGCGCCCCGGCCGCGTCACCGGTCGCGCCCCTCCAGTAGGCCAGGTTGCCCCGGGTGATCAGCGTCTCCGGGTCCTCGTACCCCGTGACCCGCTCCCGGACCGGCAGCAGCGCCTCGTACATGGCGAGCGCCTCCTCCCCGCGGCCGGACCTGCCGGTCCAGTAGGCGAGGTTGGCCCGCGTGGTCAGCGTCTCCGGGTGCTCCTCCCCGAGCACGACCTCACGCACGGGCAGCAGCTCGGCGTACCGCGCCCGCGCCCCCTCGGGATCCCCCGCCTCGCCCGTCCAGCGCGCCAGGTTGGCCCACACCGTCAGCGTCTCGACGTGCTCCTCCCCGAGCACCCGATTGCATACGGGCAGCAGCTCCGCGTACAACTCCCGTGCTCCGGCCGCGTCCCCCGCCCGTCCCGTCCAGTACGCGAGGTTGGCCCGCGTGGTCAACGTCTCCGGATGCTCCACCCCGAGCACCCGCCCACTCGCCCCCACCAGCGCCGCGTACTGCTCCCGCGCCCCCGCCGCGTCCCCCGTCTCCCCGGCCCAGTACGCCAGCCACCCCCGGTTCCGCAGCGTCACCGCGTCCTCGGCCTCCCCGGTCACCGGGGTTCCCCCGTCCCCGGCCGGCCCGCGTCCGCTCCCGGCGGGAGATTCCTTGTCCCCGGCCGGCCCGCGTCCACTCCTGGCGGGAGATTCCTTGTCCCCGGCCGGCCCGCGTCCGCTCCTGGCCGGAGTGTCCTCGTCCCCGGCCGGCCCGGCCTCGTCCACCCCAGGCATGCCTTCGGCCACCGCGGGCCCCGCCTCGGACACCTCCTCGGCCACCTCGGCCACCGGCGCGGCCAGCGGCATCGCCGCGGCCGGCCTATCGGCCGGAGGTGGCCCGGCGGTCCGCGCCGGGGGCGGTCCGGGCGGGGCATCCGCCGGGGGCCGTCCGGCCGCCTCCTCCGCCGGGGCCCTCTCCGGAGGCGTCCCCGGCTCGCCCCGCTCGAGGTCGGCCACGATCGCCGCGAGCTCGCGCGCGTACGGCGGGCCGGCGTCCGCGGCGGCCTCCAGCGTGAGACGCGCCGCGCGCATGGTGTCCAGGCCGGGCAGCCCGCCGGCGGCCTCCTGCTCCAGCCGGACGAGGGCCGTGGTGTCGCCCCCCGCCGAGGCCACCAGGTCGCGCAGCCGTCCCGCCGCCGGGCCGCCCGCGGCCCCGGCACTCAGGCCCCACACCAGATGGGCCACGGCCCGCCCGGCGAGCTCCTCGAACTCGGTCACCCTCTCGATGTAGCGCACCCTCGCCCGCGCCGCCACCCATTCACCCAGGGAAGTCCAGCGAAATGGCGATATCTCATGACTGCTGGAAATTCTCCCTACCGATATCGCCCTGGATATCGAGGCCGCACGATATATCCGTCATATGCTGCCCATCGTGCAGTGGGTGGATGATTTACTCGGCCTCGTCCAGGAGCTCCTGGCGGCCTTCGGCGCCGACGTGAGCCTCCTCACGCTCCGCAGGATCTTATGGCTGCTCGTGGGCGTTCTCCTGCTGTACTGGACCGCCAAATTGATCAAATCACTTCTGTCGTTCGGCGAAAGTGCGTACGGCTTCGCCCGCCGCCAGATCAGGAGAAGTTCTGGCGCGAGACGGACAAGATGGCGCCCTTCATCAGCTTCGTTCTCCTGGTGATCGCTTACGCCTTCTACGGCCAGGAACAGAAACGCACGCTGCCCGACGCCCTTCTCCACCTCGGAAAGGAGCAACTGGCGGAGGTGCTGCCGGCGGCGATCGTGACGCAGTGGGTGTTGCTGATCGGGTTCTGGCTGCTGTTCGGCCTGCTCCTCGGAACGCCGTTCGGGAAGCTTGCCTCGCCGCTCACCACGATGGCCTTCCTGCTGGTGCTCACGGGCTACCTGGCGGTGTTCACCCCGGCGCTGATGGCGTTGTTCTCGGGCGGCGCCGGGCGGGCGGAGATGGGCGTGTTCGCGCTGGCCGTACCGCTGATGTACGCCGGCTACGTCCTGGAGGGCCCGGAGCGGCGGCTGGAGGTGGCCCGGCTGCGTCGCGAGATGCGGGCCCAGCAGGGGCTCCCCGAGGTGCGGCGCGGGCCGGTGCGCCGGCTGCTGTGGGGGAGCGAGGAGGGGCCGCGTTCGCGCTGGCTGCCGCCGCCGGGGTATGTCGCGGCCGGGGTCTTCGCCGTGTTCCTGCTGTTCTCGCTCCTGGTGGGGGTCGTCTACGGCGTCAAGGCGTTCGGTGAGCCGCGTCCGCCGTCACCGGACGAGGTCGTGCGCGGCGTGCTGGTCCTGATGACGTTCCTGTTCCTGCTGTCGTGCTTCTCCTTCAGGACCACCGCGCTGACAGATCTGAACCCGCCACCGGCGCTGTTCCACTTCGTGGACCTCAGCCTGGCGCTGTCCGCCTGCGTGGTGGCCGTGGTGGGCCTGCCGGACTCGCCGGTGACGCTCGGCCCCGTGCCGCCGTGGATGATCGCGGTGGGGCCGCCGCTGGTGGTCGCGGCGCTGATCCTCGGCATCCATCTGCGGGAGCAGCGCGCGGACACGCCGCGCTGGGGTGTCTGCCTGGCGGTCAGCGTGGGGGTGGCCCTGCTGGTGTGGCCGCTGAAGATCCTGCTCATCGAGGTGTTGCCGCCGTACCTGCGCCTGTTGCCGCTGCCGGGCTGGGTGCCGCTCGCCGGGGGGTGGTGAGGCGCGTGAGCGTGTTGCCGGCTGCCGTAGGGTAACGCCATTGTTCGTGCGCCGCACGCGCCCGAATGGTACGCACGGGGTGAGGAGAGGCCGATGAGCGGCACGGGAGAGCTGGCCGTACCCGAGGTGATGGACAGCCCGGTGCCGCCGAGGGCGCCCGGGAGCCGGTTCGGGCGGTGGATGCTGGAGCATCGGGTGCAGCCGGTGGGGCCGGAGGCGGACGAGAGCCACGCCCGCCCGCAGGCCTGGTGGAAGATCATGTGCCTGACCGGCGTGGACTACTTCTCGACGCTGGCCTACCTCCCCGCCATCGCCGCGCTCGCCGCGGGGGCGCTGTCACCGCTCGCCACGCTGCTCATCGTGGCGCTCACCCTGCTCGGCATGCTCCCCATGTACCGGCGGGTGGCCAGGGAGAGCCCGAACGGCCAGGGCTCGGTGGCGATGCTGGAGAACCTGCTGCCGTTCTGGTGGGGCAAGCTGTTCGTGCTGGTCCTGCTGGGTTTCGTGGTCACCTCGTGGATCGTCACGATCACCCTGTCCGCCGCGGACGCCTCGGTGCACGTCCTGGAGAACCCCTATGCCCCTGGCTTCCTGCACGGCCAGGCGGTGCCGCTGACGATCGTGCTGCTGCTGGTGCTCGGCGGGGTGTTCCTGCTCGGCTTCAGCGAGGCGGTCGGCGTCGCGATCCCGCTGGTGGCGCTGTTCCTCGGGCTGAACGCCGTGGTCGTGGCCGTCGGTCTCGGGGACGTGCTGACCCACCCGGAGACCTGGTCGCGGTGGACCGACGCCCTCACCCACAGCGGGGGCGGACTCGGCGGCGTGCTCGGCCCCGCGGTGCTGGCGTTCCCGCTGCTGGTGCTCGGCCTGTCGGGCTTCGAGACGGGTGTCAGCATGATGCCCCTGGTGGCGGCCGAGGGAAAGGACGCGGCGGAGCGCAAGGAGGCGCGCATCCGCAACACCCGCAAGCTGCTGACCGTCGCGGCGCTGATCATGAGCGTCTACCTGATCGCCACGAGCTTCGTGACCACCCTGCTCATCCCGCCGGAGCGGTTCCAGCCGGGCGGCGAGGCCAACGGCCGCGCGCTGGCGTACCTGGCGCACGAGCGTCTCGGTGAGGTGTTCGGCACCGCGTACGACATCAGCACCATCCTCATCCTGTGGTTCGCGGGCGCCTCCGCCATGGCCGGCCTGATCAACATCGTGCCGCGGTACCTGCCGTCGTACGGCATGGCGCCGGAGTGGGGCCGCGCGGTACGGCCGGTGGTGATCGTCTACACGGTGATCTCCGTCGTCATCACCGTCGTCTTCGGCGCCGACGTCAACGCCCAGGCCGGCGCGTACGCCACCGGCATCCTCGCGATGATGGTGTCCGGCGCGGTCGCGGTGACCATCTCGGCCCTGCGCCGCCGGCGGCGCGCCGCCGCCGCGGGCTTCTGCGTGCTCACCCTGGTCCTGCTGTACGCGCTGGTGGAGAACATCAGGGAGAAGCCGGACGGCATCGCGATCTCCGCGATGTTCATCCTCGGCATCGTGGTGGTGTCGCTCGTCTCCCGGGTGTCACGCACCACCGAGCTGCGCGCCGACCGCATCGAGTTCGACGGGAACGCCCGCCGCTTCGTCGCCGGCTCCCTGGCCCACGACGGCGCGCTGAACATCATCGCCAACCGCAGGCAGGACGGCGACGCGGCCGAGTACGACGCCAAGGAGGCCGAGCAGCGGGGCATGAACCCGGTGCCGAACCCCGCCGACGTGCTGTTCCTCGAGATCGACGTGGTCGACCCGTCGGAGTTCAGCGGCGTGCTGCGCGTGCGGGGCATCGACGTCGGCGGCCACCGCGTGCTGCGCGCGGAAAGCCCGGCCGCCCCCAACGCCATCGCGGCGATCCTGCTCGCGCTGCGCGACGCGACCGGCGTCCGGCCCCACGCGTACTTCGAATGGTCGGAGGGAGCTCCGCTCACCCACCTGTTCCGTTACCTCCTCCTCGGCCGCGGCGACACGCCCCCGGTCGTGCGCGAGATCATCCGGCAGAACGAGCCGGAGCCGTCCCGCCGCCCGGGAATCCACGTGGGCGGCTGAGTTCGCCGGGGAGCCTCACCGTACGACGCCGTCGCGTCGGGAACTCGTCAACAAACGGCTGACCGGCGTATGAAAACCGTCAAGACCCGTCAAAAGCCCTAAATCCCGCGATTTCCTGGACATGGGCCGCCTCTCCGGGCGGCCTGAAGCGTGTTGTCCGGAATCTGAGGAGTGGGGATGGCCGACGTCATCTTCGTCGTCCTGACGATCGCGATCTTCGTGATCTTCGGGTTCGTGGTCAAGGCGGTGGAACGGCTGTGAGTGCCGTCAACGCCATCGGCCTGGCCGGTGCGGTCCTGCTGGTGATCTTCATGGTCGCCGCCCTGCTCTTCGCGGAGCGCTTCTAGATGAGCACGACCACCGCCGGGGTCATCTTCGTCGCGTCGCTCGTCGCGGTGCTCGCCCTGGTGCACAAGCCGCTCGGCGACCACATGTACCGGGTGTACACCGGGGCGCGCCACCTCGCCGTCGAACGCGTCATCTACCGCCTTCTCGGGGTGCGCCCCGACGCCGAGCAGAGATGGGGCGTCTACGCCCGCAGCCTGCTGGCGTTCTCGATCGTCTCCATCGGGTTCGTCTACCTGACGCAACGCGTGCAGGACAAGCTGTTCCTGAGCCTCGGCCTCCCCGCCGTCCCCGACCACATCGCGTGGAACACGGCGATCAGCTTCGTCACCAACACCAACTGGCAGGCGTACTCCGGCGAGAACACCATGGGGCACCTGACCCAGATGGCCGCGCTCGCCGTGCAGAACTTCGTCTCCGCCGCGGTCGGCATGGCCGTCGCCATCGCCCTGGTCCGCGGGTTCGCCCGCAGCCGCAGCGACACCATCGGCAACTTCTGGGTGGACCTGGTGCGCGGCATCGTCCGGGTCCTGCTGCCCGTGGCCTTCGTCGGCGCGCTGATCCTGGTGGCCGGCGGCGTGGTGCAGAACCTCACGGGCCCGCACGACGTCACCACCCTCACCGGCGGCGTTCGGCACATGACCGGCGGCCCGGTGGCGAGCCAGGAGGTCATCAAGGAACTCGGCACCAACGGCGGCGGCTTCTACAACACCAACTCCGCCCACCCGTTCGAGAACCCGACGACCTGGACCGACTGGTTCGAGATCTTCCTGCTCCTGGTCATCCCGTTCAGCCTGCCGCGCACCTTCGGCAGAATGGTCGGCCAGGTCCGCCAGGGCCACGCCATCCTCGCCGTGATGGCCGTCATCGCGCTCGGCAGCGTGGCGCTGACCAACGTGTTCGAGCTGAGCGGCGGGGCCACCGTGCCGCAGGCCGTCGGCGCGGCGCTGGAGGGCAAGGACGTCCGGTTCGGCGTGTCGAACTCCGCGACGTTCGCCGCGGCCACCACGCTGACCTCCACCGGCGCGGTCAACTCGTTCCACGACTCGTTCACGCCGCTCGGCGGCATGATGACGCTGTTCAACATGATGCTGGGCGAGGTCGCGCCCGGCGGCGTCGGCGCGGGCCTGTACGGCATGCTCGTGCTCGCCGTGATCACGGTGTTCGTGGCGGGGCTCATGGTCGGCCGCACCCCCGAGTACCTGGGCAAGAGGATCGGTGCGCGCGAGATCAAGCTCGCCTCGATGTACTTCCTGGTCACGCCGGTCCTGGTGCTCGCCGGCACCGCGGTGGCGATGGCCAACGAGGCGGGCCTCGCGGCCATGCTGAACAGCGGCCCGCACGGCTTCTCCGAGATCCTCTACGCCTTCACCAGCGCGTCCAGCAACAACGGTTCGGCGTTCGGCGGCGTCACGGTCAACACCCCGTTCTACGACGTGGCGCTGGGTCTGTGCATGGTGCTCGGCCGGTTCCTGCCGATCATCTTCGTGCTCGCCCTCGCGGGTTCGCTCGCCCGGCAGGCCCCGGTACCGGAGTCGGCGGGCACCCTGCCCACGCACCGGCCGCAGTTCGTCGGCCTGGTCGTCGGGGTGACGATCGTGCTGGTCGCGCTGACCTTCCTCCCCGCCCTCGCGCTCGGACCGCTCGCAGAAGGAATCCACTGATGTCCACCCCAGTCCCGCGGGACCGTACCGCCGAGGCGCGGAAGAACTCCCGCGTCGGCGGCGGGCTGCTCGACCCCCAGCAGTTGATCACCTCGTTGCCCGACGCGTTCCGCAAGCTCAACCCCCTCACGCTGTGGCGCAACCCCGTCATGCTGATCGTGGAGGCCGGCGCGCTCGCCACGACGGTGCTCGCCGCCACCGGCGAGGCGTCGTTCTTCGCGTGGGCCATCGCGGTGTGGTTGTGGCTCACCGTGGTGTTCGCCAACCTGGCCGAGGCGGTGGCCGAGGGCCGCGGCAAGGCCCAGGCCGCCACGCTGCGCGCCGCCAAGCGCGACACCACGGCCCGCAGGCTCACCGGCCGGCGTCCCGGCGCCGAGGCGTCCCGGTGGGACACCGTCGGCGCGTCCGAGCTCAAGCAGGGCGACTTCGTGGTCGTCGAGGCCGGGGAGATCATCCCCGGGGACGGCGACGTGGTGGAGGGCATCGCCAGCGTCGACGAGTCGGCCATCACCGGCGAGTCGGCCCCCGTGATCCGAGAGTCGGGCGGCGACCGCTCGGCGGTGACCGGCGGCACCAAGGTGCTGTCGGACCGCATCGTCGTGCAGATCACCCAGAAGCCCGGCGAGAGCTTCATCGACCGCATGATCGCCCTGGTCGAGGGCGCCGGCCGGCAGAAGACGCCCAACGAGATCGCGCTGAACATCCTGCTCGCCGCGCTGACGATCATCTTCCTGGTCGCCACCGTGACCATGCAGCCGATGGCGATCCACGCCAGGAACATCAACCCCGGCGTGCCCGACTCCCTGGCGCTGAACGCCGACGGCGTGACCGGCGTCGTGCTGATCTCGCTGCTGGTCTGCCTCATCCCCACCACCATCGGCGCCCTGTTGTCGGCCATCGGCATCGCGGGCATGGACCGCCTGGTGCAGCGCAACGTGCTCGCCATGTCGGGCCGCGCGGTCGAGGCGGCGGGCGACGTCGGCACCCTGCTGCTCGACAAGACCGGCACCATCACGCTCGGCAACCGCCAGGCGTCGGAGTTCCTGCCCGTCGACGGGGTCGCCGCCATGGACCTCGCCGCGGCGGCCCAGCTCTCCAGCCTCGCCGACGAGACCCCCGAGGGCCGGTCCGTCGTGGTGTACGCCAAGCAGGCGTACGGCCTGCGTGAGCGTGGCCTGGGCGAGCTGGCGCACGCGCACTGGGTGCCGTTCACCGCGCAGACCCGCATGAGCGGCGTCGATCTCGACGGCCGGCAGGTCCGCAAGGGCGCGGCCACCGCCGTGATGAAATGGGTGCGCGACAACGGCGGGCACCCCACCGACGACGCCGGCCACCTGGTGGACGGCATCTCGTCCGGCGGCGGCACACCCCTGGTGGTGGGGGAGCACGTGGCGGGCCGGGCCCGGGTGCTCGGCGTGATCCACCTCAAGGACGTCGTCAAGCAGGGCATGCGCGAGCGTTTCGACGAGATGCGGCGCATGGGCATCCGCACCGTCATGATCACCGGCGACAACCCGCTGACCGCCAAGGCCATCGCGGACGAGGCCGGGGTGGACGACTTCCTCGCCGAGGCCACCCCCGAGGACAAGCTCGCCCTGATCCGCGAGGAACAGGAGGGCGGCCGCCTGGTCGCCATGACCGGCGACGGCACCAACGACGCGCCGGCGCTCGCGCAGGCCGACGTCGGCGTGGCCATGAACACCGGCACGTCGGCCGCCAAGGAGGCCGGCAACATGGTCGATCTCGACTCCAACCCCACCAAGCTCATCGAGATCGTGGAGATCGGCAAGCAGCTCCTCATCACCCGGGGCGCGCTCACGACTTTCTCGATCGCCAACGACATCGCCAAGTACTTCGCGATCATTCCCGCGATGTTCGCCGCGGTGTACCCGGGCCTCGACGCGCTCAACATCATGCGCCTGGCCAGCCCCCAGTCGGCGATCCTCTCCGCGGTGATCTTCAACGCGGTCGTCATCGTCGCGCTGATCCCGCTCGCCCTGCGCGGTGTGCGCTACCGGCCGGCCGCGGCGTCGAAGCTGCTGTCGCGCAACCTGTACGTCTACGGGCTCGGCGGCGTCATCACCCCCTTCATCGGCATCAAGCTCATCGACCTGCTGGTCCAGTTCTTTCCCGGGATGTCGTGATGGAACGTCTACCTGGCTGGCTCCGCCGGCACGTCGCCGCGATCCGCGCGGTCGTCGTCCTGACCCTGCTTCTCGGCGCGGTCTACCCGCTCGCGGTGACCGGGGTCGCGCAGGCCCTGTTCAACGGCAGGGCCAACGGCTCGATGATCGAGCGGGACGGCAGGGCCGTCGGCAGCGCGCTCATCGGGCAGTCCTTCACCGACGCCGAGGGCAAGGCGGTCGGCACGTACTTCCAGAGTCGCCCGTCGGCCGCCGGCGACGGCTACGACATGCTCTCCACCGCGGCGAGCAACCTCGGCCCTGAGGACGTCGTGGACGTCCTGCCGGTGCCCGGGGCCGAGGAGGGCGGGCGGCAGAGCCTGCTCACGCAGGTGTGTGCCCGCTCCAAGGAGATCGGCGAGCGCGAGGGCGTGTCCGGCGCCCGGCCGTACTGCACCCCCGACGGCGTGGGCGCGGTGCTGAAGGTGTTCCCGGCGGTCGGCCTGCCCATCCGCGTGGTCAGCGTCAACCAGGCCTGCCCCGCCACGCCGTTCGTCGCCGAGTACGGCGGCGTTAAGGTGGAGTGCGGCAGGCCCGGCGAGGACTACTCCGCGGGCCGCACCGTCCCGGTGCGCGGCGACGTCACCCACATCAGGGTCCCCGGCGACGCGGTCACCGCCAGCGGCTCCGGTCTCGACCCGCACATCTCGGTGGCCTACGCCGAGCTGCAGGCGCCCCGGGTCGCCAAGGCGCGGGGCATGGACGAGGGCAGGGTGCGCGCCCTGATCGCCGCGCACACCGACGGCCGCGGCCTCGGCTTCATGGGCGAGCCCGCGGTGAACGTCCTGGAACTCAACCTGGCCCTCGACCAGGGATGAACGAGGGGAGGGCCGGCAGCGGATGAGCACAGCGCGCGGGCGGCTGCGGGTGTACCTCGGCGCCGCCCCCGGCGTCGGCAAGACCTACGCGATGCTCTGCGAGGGCCGCCGCGCGAGGGAACGCGGGCGTGACGTGGTGGTCGGTTTCGTCGAGACGCACGGCCGCGCCCGCACCGCCGCCCTGCTGGAGGACATGGAGGTCGTCCCGCGCCGGAAAGTGGTCTACCGGGGCGCGACCTTCACCGAGCTCGACACCGCCGCGGTCATCGCCCGCCGCCCGAGGGCCGTCCTGGTCGACGAACTGGCCCACACCAACGTGCCGGGCTCGGCGAACGTCAAGCGCTGGGAGGACATCGAGGACATCCTGGATGCCGGCATCGACGTGATCTCGACCGTCAACATCCAGCACCTGGAGTCGGTCAACGACGTGGTGCGCGAGATCACCGGCGTGCCTCAGCGGGAGACCGTGCCGGACGAGGTGGTGCGCCGGGCCGACCAGGTCGAACTGGTCGACATGTCCCCCGACGCGCTGCGCCGCAGGATGGCGCACGGCAACGTCTACCCGCCGGAGAAGATCGACGCGGCGCTGTCCAACTACTTCCGGGTCGGCAACCTCACCGCGCTGCGGGAACTGGCCCTGCTGTGGGTCGCGGGGAAGGTCGACGACCAGCTCGACCGCTACCGCGCGGCCCACGGCATCGCCGGCACCTGGGAGACCCGCGAACGGGTCGTCGTCGCGCTCACCGGCGGCCCCGAGGGCGACACCCTGGTGCGGCGGGCCGCCCGCATCGCCGACCGCAGCAAGGGCGCCGACCTGCTGGCCGTGCACGTCACCCGCGCCGACGACCTCACCGGCGCCGACCCCGCCGCCCTCGCCAGGCAGCGGGCCCTGGTGGAGAGCATGGGCGGCAGCTACCACCAGGTGGTGGGCGACGACGTGCCCCGGGCACTGCTGGAGTTCGCCCGCGGGGTGAACGCCACCCAGCTCGTGCTCGGCGCCTCGCGGCGGGGACGGCTGGCGCAGATCTTCTCCCGGGGCGTCGGCGTCGAGGTCACCGCCCTGTCCGGGAGCATCGACGTCCACATGATCACGCACGCGGAGGCGCGGCGTGGACGCCGGCGCGTCGCCCGGTCCAGGGCCGCGCTGACCCGCACGCGGCGGCGCACCGGGTGGGCCATGGCGGTGGCGGGCATGCCTGTGCTCGCCGCCGGATTGGTGCCGTTCCGCGAGATCGTTTCCCTGCCCAGCGAGATCCTGCTGTTCCTCAGCATGGTGGTGGGCGTCGCGCTCGTCGGCGGCATGTGGCCCGCGATCACGGCGGCCGTCGCGGGGTCGCTGCTGCTCAACTACTTCTTCACCCCGCCCACCGGCACCTTCACCATCGCCGCGCCGGAAAACCTGCTGGCGCTCGCCGTGTTCGTCGTGGTCGCCGCCGCCGTCGCCGCGGTCGTGGACCTCGCGGCGCGCCGCACCAGGGAGGCGGCACTCGCGGGCGCGGACGCCGAGGTGTTGTCCACGCTGGCCGGGCACGTGCTGCGCGGCGACGCGGCGTTGCCGTCCCTGCTGGCCCGGCTGCGTGAGATCTACGGCCTCACCTCGGTCACCCTGCTGGAACGCACCACCGCACCCAGTCCCGACGACCGCGCCGACTCCGGGGTGTGGCGCATCGTCGCGAACGCCGGAGGTGTGCCCTGCACCAGCCCGGCGTCCTCCGACAGCGACGTGGTCATCGACGAGGACCTGGTGCTGGCGCTGCGGGGCAGGCTGCTCGGCGCGTCCGACCGGCGCGTGCTCGAGGCGTTCGCCGCCGAGGCGGCCGTCGCGCTGCGCCAGGAACGGCTGAGCGAGCAGGCCGAAAAGGCCAAGCCGCTCGCCGAGGCCGACCGCATGCGCACCGCGCTGCTCGCCGCGGTCAGCCATGACCTGCGTACCCCGCTGGCGTCGGCGAAGGCCGCCGTGGACAGCCTGCGCACCACCGAGATCGAGTGGAGCGAGACGGACCGGCGCGAGCTGCTCGCCACGGCCGACGAATCGCTCGTCAAGCTCCAGCGCCTGGTCGAGAACCTGCTCGACATGAGCCGCCTGCAGGCCGGGGTGCTCGGGCTGGCGCTGCGGCCGGTGCCGCTGGAGGAGATCGTCCCGCGGTCCGTCGACGACCTCGGGCCGCTCAGCGAGCGGATCGAGGGGGACGTCTCGCCCGAACTCCCCGAGATCGTGGCGGACCCGGCGTTGCTGGAACGCATCCTCGTCAACCTGATGGCCAACGCCGTCCGCCACAGCCCGCCGGACCAGAAGGTGCTGATCACCGCGAGCCGGCTCGGCGACCACGTCGAGATCCGCGTCGTGGATCGCGGCCCCGGCATCCCGCCCGGCGACTACGAGCGCGTCTTCCTGCCGTTCCAGCGCCTCGGCGACCGCGACAACGAGACCGGCGTCGGCCTCGGCCTCGCGCTCTCCCGCGGCCTCGCCGACGCCATGGGCGGCACACTCCTGCCCGACGAGACCCCAGGAGGAGGCCTCACCATGATCCTCACCATGCCCATCTCCTCACGCGCCGGCGCCGTCCCCCTGGAGGAAACAGCATGACCCGCGTCCTGGTCGTCGACGACGAACCCCAGATCCTCCGCGCCCTGCGCATCAACCTCGCCGCACGCCACTACGAGGTCGCCGTGGCCCCCGACGGCGGCTCCGCCCTGCGGGAAGCCGCCGACTTCCGCCCCGACGTCGTCCTGCTGGACCTCGGCCTCCCCGACATCGACGGCGTGGACGTCATCCACGGCCTACGCGGCTGGACCACCGTCCCGATCCTCGTCCTCTCCGGCCGGGCAGGCAACGACGACAAGGTGGAAGCCCTGGACGCCGGCGCCGACGACTACGTCACCAAGCCGTTCCACATAGAGGAACTCCTGGCCCGCGTCCGCGCCGTCACCCGCCGCGCCGGCGCCCACGAGCCCGAACAAGCCAAGATCCTCATAGGGCCGTACGAGATAGACCTCTCCGCCCACACCGTCTCAGGCGACCTCCACCTCACCCCCACCGAATGGCACATCCTCCAGATCCTCGTCCGCAACCCCGGCAAGTTGATCACCCAACGCCGCCTCCTCACCGAGGTCTGGGGCCCCCAATACGTCAAAGAAACCCACTACCTCCGCCAATACATGGCCCAACTCCGCCGCAAACTCGAACAAGACCCCACCCACCCCACCCACCTGATCACCGAACCAGGCATGGGCTACCGCTTCACCCCGTAAGAGCTCCTAACGCAATGAGGTGAGGCGTCGCCAGCAGATGAGGGCGCAGCCGAGGCTGAGGAAGGCTCGGTGGATGTCCTCGCGGATCTCCCAGCGGATGCGCAGCCGTCGGAAGTGGTGCAGCAGGGCGAAGGTCTGTTCGACGACCCAGCGTTGTTTGCCCAGGCCGGAGCCGTGCTCGGTTCCTCGGCGGGCGATGAGCGGTCGGATGCCCAGGGCTCGGACCTGCTTGCGGTACTTGTCGTGGTCGTAGCCGCGATCGGCCAGGACGACATCGGGACGCCTGCGAGGCCGGCCACGCTTGCCGCGTACGTTTGGGACGGCCTCCAGCAACGGCACCAGCTGGGTGACATCGTTGCGGTTGCCGCCGGTCAGGATGACTGCCAGCGGGACGCCGGTCGCTTCGGTGATCAGGTGATGCTTGCTGCCCAACCGGCCTCTGTCGACGGGGCTCGGACCGGTCTGCGCCCCCCTTTTAGCGCTCTGATGTGGGAAGAATCCACCGCGGCGCGAGAGAAGTCCAGGGCGTCGGCGGCGCGGAGCCGATCGAGCAGCACTTCGTGCAGGCGCTGCCAGACCCCGGCCTTGTTCCACTCGGCCAGCCGCCGCCAGCAGGTCATACCCGAGCCGTACCCCAGCTCCTGCGGCAGATGCTCCCAGGCGATCCCGGTGTGCAGGACGAACAGGATGCCCTGCAAGGCCAGGCGGTCATCCAGCCGCTTGCGTCCCGGATGGCGGACCCGCCGCTGATGCTTGGGCAGCAACGGCTCGATGACCGCCCATAACTCGTCACTGACCTCCCACGGCTTCAGCCGCGCCACGACCCACCCCTCTCGCCACCGCTACAGCGAGAGATCAAAGCACAACAGAGATCATTCTGTTAGGAGCTCTAAGCCCCTCGCCCCGGCTCCCTGGAATCGTGCCCGCGGCCCTTGAACGGCGCCTTCGGCGCTGTTCTTTTCTCAGGCGACCCTCGCCCCACGGAGTGCCCGCCGCGTCGCGGTTTCGTGAGTGTCCGCTGTATTCGCTGGGATGTGGGTGAGGTCGCGTGTCACCAGCACATGGTGAACCAGAAGACCTTGCCGTCGTGCCGGAGGGCGGCTGAGGTGGGAGGACGAAGGGTGGGCCATGGCCGGCGACCTCCCCGGACAGGCATCGGCCCGCAAGGCCCAGGCGGAGGGTGATGGGTGGGTGCCGTATTGGATCGCGTTCGTGCACAGCTCGCTGACGACCACCAGGACGTCGCTGATCATGTCAGAGGGGACCACGCCGGGGAGACCCATGCGGTCAGCGTGTCCTGGACCATGTCACGTGCTCTCCCGGCTGCCTCGGCGTCGACCGGGAGATCCCAGAGGATCTCACGAGGGGTGCGGGAGAAGGCCAGGTCGCGCGGGAGCGTGCCCGGGCCGTTACCGTCGGGTGGAACGGCCGGGCGGTGGAGATCCATCGTCACGACATCGAGTACACGCTTTCGTCCCTCGGCAAGGGAGATGACATCCGATGACGTTGTGGCGGCGGCTGTGCCTGACACGATAACGATCAGTGGCACCAGGTCGACCAGTCACCGGCCGCTCGGCGAGTACCGGCGGATGTTCGCTGAGTACCTCGCTCCCTTCGCCGGGCCGGGCAGGCGGTTCTACATCGGTGGAGCCAGTGGAGTGGACTCGTTGACACTGCTGTGGCTGGCGTCCGAGACACGGGCCGAACTCGTCGTGGTCGTCCCCGGCGCAATGGACGGTCAGCCTGCCGACGCTCGTGACGCGGTGGCCGTGGCCCGCGGCCGCCTCCGCGAGCTCGTCGAGCTCGCCCACCCTGCGCATCCCTCGGCGGAGGCTTACCACCACCGCAACCGATGGATGGTCGATCGCAGTGAGTTCGTCATCGGTTTTCCGCGTGCCGATGTTGCCGGAGGAGGCACCTGGTACACCCTCGACTACGCCGCCGAGCACGGCAAACCTCGCCTTGTCCTGCCCGTATAGGCCGTCGCGTGCTGTAATGACCATGACGCAGAGGGATCGTTGTGCCACCCCGCGTGCCCTGCGGGCGCTGCGGGAGCGGCGCGGCTGGTCCTGGGCGGATCAGGCGCGGGCACTCAAGGACGCCGCCCGTGTCCTGGCCGTCCCGGGAGTGGCCGGCATGAGCGTGGCCAGTTTGGTGCGCACGATCGCGCGCTGGGAGAGCGAGGGCGCCGCCGTGATCCCAGGAGAGCGGTACCGGCTTCTGCTCGCCTACGCCTATGCGCGCGTGGCGATGACGGAGCGGTCGCTGCGGGCTCGGATGTCGAGCGGTTGTTGTCGTTGATGGCCGAGTGGGGCACGTCAGCCGGACGGATCGCCGAGTTGCGGGCCCAGGTGGTCCAGGTGGCCACACGAGGCCACAGCATTCTGGCCTTCCTCGCCCCAGGGGACGACGGCGCGATCGGCGCCGCCCTGGCGGCTCCCGAGACGCTCGACGCCGAGGTCGTGGACGCGCTCGGCAAGATCGTCGATGCCGTGGACGCTCAAGTGGGCAGCGTGCCTTTCGCGCGGCTTCAGGTGGCGCTGGCCCCGGCCGTCGAGGCGTGATGAGGCCGTTCGTATCGCCCGGCGCGGTGACAGCCGGGTCATGCGAGCGTGCGCACATGCGTTGCGGGCGGAGATGGCGGCCCGGGCGGGACGGGAGTTGCAGGCCTTCGCGGCGCTGCATCAGGCCTGGCGTGACGTGGACGGCTCAGACCCAGGTGCCCCAGCCGACCTCATCGCGACAGCCGGGCGCGCCTGGGGATACCGCGTCGACCGCTGACGGGTCAGAGGCCTACTTCGCGGGAAAGGAGGTCGGTGGGGGCCTCGCGGCGGACTACCAGGCGGGCGGTGCCTTCGGAGATGGCGATTACCGGAGGGCGGGTGGTGAGGTTGTAGGTGGAGGCCATCGAGTGGTTGTAGGCGCCGGTGGCGGCTACGGCTATCAGGTCGCCGGGGTGGATGTCGGCGGGCATGGGGACGTTCTCGGCGATGACGTCGCCTGATTCGCAGTGGCGGCCTACCACGGTGACACGGCGTTTGATGGGTGTGGTGCGGCGGCCGATCAGGGACATCGTGTAGGGGGCGCCGTACAGGGAGGGGCGGGGGTTGTCGCTCATGCCGCCGTCCACGGCGACGAACGTCGTGGAGCCTTGGCGTTTGACGACGATCACGCGGTACAGGGTGATGCCGGCGGGGCCGGAGACGGCGCGGCCTGGTTCGATGGTCAGGCGGGGCGCCGGGAGGCCCAGGGCGGTGCAGTGGTCGTGGATGGTCGAGGTGACGGCGGCGGCGTAGTGGCGGGGGTCCAGGGGGTGGTCGCCGGGGAGATAGGCGATGCCGTGGCCGCCGCCGAGGTCGAGTTCGGGGAGGACGACGCCGTGGGTGTCGCGGATGTGGGCCAGTTGGCGGACCATGACGCGGGCCGCTTCCTGGAAGGGCTCCACGGTGGTGATCTGGGAGCCGATGTGGCAGTGCAGGCCCGCCAGTTCCAGGCCGGGCTGGCCGAGTACCTGGTGGACGGCGGTGGCGGCGTCGCCGGAGACCAGGGACAGGCCGAACTTCTGGCCTTCGCCGCCGGTGCGGATCGCGGCGTGGGCGCCTGCCAGGACGTCGGGGACGATGCGCAGCAGTACCTTCTGCCGTTTGCCCAGAGGCACAAGGACGGCGAGGCGGGCGATCTCGGGGAGGTTGTCCAGCACGACGCGGCCGACGCCGTACTCGACCGCCTCGTGCAGTTCGTGCGGGGTCTTGGCGTTGCCGTGGAAGATGATCCGCTCGCCGGGGAAGCCGACCGAGCGGGCGAGGGCGAGTTCGCCGCCGGAGCACACGTCCAGGCTGAGGCCCTCGGTGCGGATCCAGTCGGCCATCGCGCGGCACAGGAACGCCTTGGCCGCGTACGCGATGGTCGCGTCCGGCAGCGCCGCCTTGTACGCGCGGGCGCGCCGACGGACGTCGGTCTCGTCCATGACGTAGGACGGGGTGCCGAACCGCCCGGCGATGGCGCACAGCGACACGCCGCCGAGGGTGGCGTCGCCGTCGGGGGTGCGCAGGAACGTGGACGGCCAGGGGCCCGCGTCGAGCCGTCCCGGCTGGTCCCGCTCGGTGCGGGACTCCCGGCCGACGAGGCGCATCACGCGACCCTCCCCGTGGGACGGCGCGTGGTGCCGGCGGGGTCGATGACGATGCCGGTCACATCGAGGCCGGCGATCATCTGCCGGACGGCGGGCTCGCTGAGCCGGACCCAGCGCTGGCCGGGGCCGAGCACCTTGGCCAGCTTGACCGGTGAGGAGAACGCCACCGCCGTCCGCTTGCCGGACGCCGTGCGGAACAGGCACAAAGTATCGCTGCAACCCGTCCCGCGGATCGGGACGAACAGGGGAACGCTCGACATCTTTCTCTCCTTGGAGAAGTCGGACGTTCGTGACGCTAGGCCAGGTGAAGCGGGGTGACGCCTGATCGCTACGACATTCCGACGGCAGGGGCGCCAATGCCTACGCGACGTTGACGCCCTTCGCCGTGATCTGCTTCGTCCATCCCGCCGATCACCGCCGACGGGTCGAAACCGCCGCCTGGACGATGCCGGCCCTCGGACGGCCGCCGTGCCGCGGGCCCATCGGTGGCTGTTCGACTCTGGTGAAAGATTCAACGATCAAGGAATAGTATGAACCGGTCAAGTTTGTGGAATTGACCTATTGTCGAAGTGGATTCGACGAGATCTCGCGGCAGTCAGGTGCGGTGTAAAGCGTGACGGTCAGGGCTGGTGGAGCGGGGTTTCACTCGTTCCATCGAACACGTCTGCGGGGGAGGGCATGACCATGGGGAACGCCATTTGTTGATCTTTTTGACGGCCTACCATTGATCGGCTTCATGACCTCTGAAACTTTCAGGTTTTCTCAGTCATGTTCTGCAACTAGATGGCGTCAGGTAATATCCCCTTAACACAGATGGGAGCGCTCCCATCCCTCCTGCCCCCCGGAATCCCCCCGACGGAAGACGAGGACCGCACATGGATCGTCGCGATCAAGCGCACCCCCGCCGCAGGGCACTGCGCCCCCTCGCCGCCCTGCTGACCACGATGGTGCTCTTCATGGTCCCGTGGGTGGACAGCGCGTCCGCGCACGGCTCGGTCATCAACCCGGCGTCCCGCGTCTACGGGTGCCACCAGCGCTGGGGCAACGACCACCTCAACCCCGCCATGCAGCAGCAGGACCCGATGTGCTGGCAGGCATGGCGCACCGAACCCAACGCCATGTGGAACTGGAACGGGCTCTACCGCAACGGCGTCGGCGGCAACCACCAGGGCGCGGTGCGCGACGGCCAGCTCTGCAGCGGCGGCCTCGCCGAGGGCGGTCGTTACCGCGCCATGGACACCGTGGGTGACTGGAAGTACACCACCATCCGCAACCAGTTCACCATCCAGCTCTACGACCAGGCCAGCCACGGTGCGGACTACTTCCGCGTCTACATCACCCGTCCGGGCTTCAACCCCGTGACGACCCCGCTGACCTGGGGCAGCCTGGAGCTCGTGACCACCACCGGCCGCTACCCCCAGACCCAGAACTACTCGATCAACGTCAACACCTCCGGCCGCTCCGGCCGTGCGGTCGTGTTCACGATCTGGCAGGCCTCGCACATGGACCAGGCGTACTACATCTGCAGCGATGTGAACTTCACCTCCTGATCCCGCCAGTAGTGACAGGCCCCGCCCGGACCCCGGCGGGGCCTGTCCCCTTTTCGGGGGACATGACGGATGTCATGCCGTTCCGGCGCGAGATCCACATCGCCCCGGTGATAACGGCGACTGCCGCCGGCGGGGCCCCGGCGGCGACGATCGGCGCATGCGAACACCACATGACCGGCCCGCCGTCGAAGTGGACGGCCTGCGCCAGGCGTACGGGGACTTCGAGGCGGTGCGCGGCATCTCGTTCACGGTGCGTCCGGGTGAGCTGTTCGCCCTGCTCGGCACGAACGGGGCGGGCAAGACCACGACCATGGACGTGCTCGAGGGCCTGCGCCCGGCCCGGCAGGGTGACGTCCGGGTACTCGGCCTCGACCCGCACCGGCAGCGGCGGCGGCTGCGGCCCCGTGTCGGGGTCATGCTGCAGGAGGGCGGGTTCGTCGGCGACCTGACGGTGGCGGAGACCGTGCGGGTCTGGGGTGGTCTGTCGGCCGACGTCGGGCGGCCGCCCGACGGGGACGTCCTGGAGACGGTCGGCCTGGCGGGCAAGGCGCGGACCCGGGTGCGGCAGTTGTCCGGCGGGCAGAAGCGCCGCCTCGACCTGGCGCTCGCCGTGTTGTCCCGCCCCGAGTTGCTGTTCCTCGACGAGCCCACCACCGGCATGGACCCCGAGGCGCGCCGCGACACCTGGGACGTCATCAAGGGCCTGCGCGCCGCGGGCACCACGGTGCTGCTGACCACGCACTACCTGGAGGAGGCGGAACGCCTCGCCGACCACCTGGCGATCATGCACGAGGGCACCGTCCACGTCCGCGGCACCGTCGACGAGGTGGTGGCCGAGGCCGGCGACCGCATCGTCTTCCGGCTGCCGCGCCTGCCCCGCGGCGGGCCGCCGTCCCTGCTGGACACCACCGCCGAGATCGCCCGCTCCGGCGACGGCGCCGCCGTCACCTACACCCTCACCGGCACCTCGCCCGCCGGCCGCGCCCACGCCGCCCTGCGTCCCCTCCTCGCCTGGGCCGACGAGCACCGCCTGACCCTGCACGGCCTCGAAATACGCAAGGGAACTCTGGAGGACGTGTTCCTGCGCGTGGTGGGGGACGCCCGATGAGCACATCCACCGGCGAAGGCGAGCGGGGCCCGATGACCACGTCCACGATCGGCCACGACGGCGAGGGAAGCCCGATGACCACGTCCACCGTCGGCACGCGGGCCCATGGATCGGCGATGCTCACCGATGTGAGGCACTCCGTGCGGCTCGCGCGGCTGGAACTGACGGTACTCGGCCGCAACCAGACGGCCCTGTTCACCGTGCTCTTCCTGCCGCTGCTGTTCGGCTGGATGTTCAGCGCGCTCGCGGGGGAGGCCGTGATCGCCGGCCTGCCCGCCGAGGTGTTCGTGCTCACCGGCCTGCCGGGGCTGCTGCCGTTGTTCGCCGTCTTCGTCAACCTCGTCAACACCTTCACCGCGCGGCGCGAGGAGCTGGTGCTGCGGCGGCTCAGGGGCGGGCAGGTCTCCGCGGTGGGCATCCTCGGCGGCGCGGCCCTCGGCGGCCTGGCCGTGCAGCTCGTCCAGACGGGGCTGGTCCTGGCGTGGCTCCGGGCCGTGGACGGCCCGGTTCCCGCGAACATCCCGCTGCTGCTGGTCGCCGCGGTGCTCGGCGCCGCCGTCTTCACGCTGCTCGCCGCCGCGTGCTCCGGTCTCACCCGCACCACCGAGCACGCCCAGGTCACCGTGCTGCCCGTGCTCTTCGTCGTCATGATCGGCGCGCCGCTGTTCACGCCGCTGTCCGCGCAGCCCCCGCAACTGGCGGTGCCCGCCGAGTTCGTCCCCGCCACCCCGATCGTCGAGATCACCCGCACCGCCATTCTCGGCGCGGACTTCATCGGCGGCGCGGGAGGGAAGCTGACCGTCGCCGGGCAGTGGCTGGCCGCGCTGCCGTCCCTCGGTGTGCTGGCCGCGTGGCTGCTGATCGCCGCGATCGCGGCGAAAGTCCTGTTCCGCTGGGACCCCAAGCGCGGCTAGCCCTGTTTTCCGCACGAGCCCGAATGTCCCTGGTCAGGTGTTCTGTGTTATTCGGTACGGTGAGTGATCCGTCCAGGTCGTCGAGGGCGATGTGCGGAAAATGGGGCTGGCGTGGCGGCAGCATGAACATGGACCAGCGGTTGCGGGCGATCGGGCTGTGGCCGTCCGGCCGGCACAAGCGTTCCCGCTCGGAGCGGGTGCGCCGGGTCACTCTCTGGACGCTGACCGGCACCGTGATGGCCGCCTGGGGCGGCCCGCTGGCGGGCCTCGGGGACATCGGCCGGCAGAACGGCGGGACCCTGACCCCCGTCATGATCGCCGGGGTGGCGGGCCTGGCGTTGTTCAGCGTCCTGTACGTCCGGGCCATGCTCGCCGCCGTGGCCGGGCGCCGCGCGCGGTGGGACATCGTGCTCGCCGGGGTGGTCACCGTCGTGTTGATCCTCACCCAGGACGGCGAGGAATGGACCTGGGGGCTGCTCGGGCCGGCGTGGGCGGCCGTGGCGGTGCTCGGCGTCAGCACGTCGGCCGCCGTCCTCATCTGCGTGGTCTCGACCGTGGCGTCCGCGGTGCTCGTCTCCCGCGGCTTCCCCGAGCCCGGCCTGCTGGTCACCCTGGGTTTCCTCGCCACGGCGATCTCCTGGGCCAACCGGTTCCAGCTGTGGCTCTGGGAGGTCGTCCGGGCCGCAGAGGAGGGCGAGGAGGCCCGCGCCCGGCTCGCCGTCACCGAGGAACGGCTCCGCTTCGCCCGTGACCTGCACGACCTCGTGGGGCACAGCTTGTCCGCGATCGCCGTCAAGAGTGAGGTCGCAACCAGGCTGGCCGCCACCGACGGCGGGCGGGCCGCCGCCGAGATGGCCGAGGTGCGCGTCCTCGCCCGGCAGTCGCTGCACGAGCTGCGCGGCGCGGTGCGCGGGTATCGTACGGTCGACCTCGCCGCGGAGCTGCGCAGCGTGCGGGCCGTCCTCGAGGCGGGCGGCATCCGGTGCGCCCTCGACCCGGTGCCGGACGGCCTGCCGCAGGACGTCGCCACCGTGCTGGCCTGGGTGGTGCGGGAGGGCACGACCAACGTGCTGCGGCACAGCAAGGCCGGCGAGTGCCGCATCGGGCTCGCCGTACGGGACGGGAAGGCGGTGCTGGAGATGGCCAACGACGGAGCGGACGGCCCGTCCGCCGGGAGCGGCAGCGGCCTCGCCGGCCTGACCGAGCGTGTCGCGTCACTCGGCGGCGTGCTCACCGCCCGTGGCGACGGCGGCCGTTTCCTGCTGTCGGCGGTCGTCCCCCTCCGAGGGGCGCCGTGATCCGGGTCCTGCTGGCCGACGACGAGCACCTCGTGCGCGCCGCCATCGCCACGCTCCTCGCCCTGGAACCCGACCTGGAGGTGGTGGCCCAGGTGGCCCGCGGCGACGAGGTGGCCGGCGCCGTCGCCGAGCACGACCCCGACGTGGTGGTGCTCGACATCGAGATGCCCGGCATGGACGGCCTCACCGTCGCCGACGCACTGCCGGGCCGCGCCGTCGTCATCCTCACCAGCTTCGGCCGCCCCGGCTACCTGCGCAGAGCCCTCGCCGCCGGCGTACGCGGCTTCCTCCCCAAGGACGCCCCCGCCGACGAACTCGCCACCGCCATCCGCAAGGTCCACACCGGCGGCCGCTACCTCGACCCCGAACTGACCGCCACAGCCATGATGGCCGGCGACAACCCCCTGACCGACCGGGAACGCGCCGCCCTCCGCTCCGCCGCCACCGGCGCCTCCGTCACCGAGATCGCCCAATCCCTGCACCTCACCGAAGGCACCGTCCGCAACTATCTCTCCAGCGCCATCACCAAACTCGGCGCCGCCAACCGCATCACGGCCATCCGCACCGCCCAGGAGAAGGGCTGGCTGTGAGCCGGCGTTCACCGCAGATCCCTGTTGGCGACGGCCAGCCAGATGACGGGCAGCGGCGACACGGCGAGCCAGACCCGATGGACCTCCTCCCAGCCCGGCTCTCCCGGCATGATCCATGGGGAGGCGTCTCCGCGCAGGAACAGCGTGGCCGCGAGGACACCGGACAGGACCACCGCCCCCACCAGCGCCGCCGGCCGGTCGGGATACCGGCGCAGGGTGGACGCCGTGCAGGCGAGCGCGAGGGCCAGGCACACCCCCGCCTCGGCGGCGAGCCCCGCCAAGGGCAGCGGCACGCCGGGGAGCCGCGACCGCACCACCGTGAAGACGCAGGCCCAGATCAGGGTCCCGGCGGCGACGCCGAGAAGCGCGCGCACCCCCTGGCGTAACCAGCGGGGCACCGGCACCGGCCCCGTACCGGCTGCCAGGGGATCCACCAGCACGAATCCCGCGGCGGCGCCGATCAGTATCGCGGAGAGCCTGAGCAGGACGACCGCGTAGTACAGGGCCGGCCCGGGGTCCGCGCCGGCGCCGGCGAACAAGGCGAGGGGAACGGTGAGCAGCGCCGAGACCGCCAGCGGGGTCCAATCGATCGTTCGTGCCAGCGGCCGGAGCATCAGTCTGGCGACACGCATCAGGGGCACGCCTCCTCGCGCATCCGGTCGGCGGGCAGTGCCGAGTACGTGGCGGGGAGAGGCCGGAGGCCGAGCAGCGGCAGAGCCTGCCGGACGGTCGTCCGCGGGTCGAGGAGCCGGTCCCAGTGCTCCCAGACGGCTTGACGCGCGCCGGGCCGGGCCAGCAGGTGGCGGGAGTACTCCAGTTCGGCCGCGCTGTAGTCCACCCAGCCCATGTCGGACCTGCCCATGGTCCCGACGCGCCGGTTGCCGAACTTCCTGATGATCTCGACGTCGACGGGGAGTCGCTGCGCGGCGGTGTGACCGGCCAGCCAGAGCGCGACGACGGTCCGGGCCTGGTCGCGGGCGTCGCAGGACAGACTGTCGACCTGCGAGTTCCTGCCGCCCCACGGCAGCCCGGTGATCGCCGCGGCCGTCCGCGCCGCGAGGGTCCTGCGGTAGGCGGTCTCCCCGCCGTTGCGTCCCCACGTCTGCCCCGGCCGTACCGAACGGTCGGCGTCGGCCTGCGGCAGGTAGAACTCCATGTCCCCGCCGGCGCGCTGCCTGATCTGCGGCAGGTGAGCCCGCGCCGCCGGAGGGAGGGCCCTCGCCACCGGTTCCACCGCACCGGCCCACAGCGCGATCCACGGCTCGTAGCCGGGGAAGGCGCAATAGGTGAGATCGCCGCGGCGCTCGCAGTGCTGGGTGGCCGCCGGGACGTCCTGGGCCTCTCCCGCCGTGGCCGTCGTCACGCCGGCCGCCACGGCCAGGGCCGTGACGGCGGCCGTGACGCGCGCCGGCCGGGGCCCGTACCGCAGGAGGGCGGCGGCGCCGGCGAGCACGACCAGGGCGCAGACGTACACCACGTGCAGGCCGGAGGGCCGGGACAGGTGGACCGGCATGTCCCACACGAACACCACCGGGAGCAGCCGGCCGCCCGCTCCTACGATCATGGCCATGCCGAGCAGGAAGATCGCCACCAGAGGTGCCATGGGGTGCGGGATCCAGCGCCCGAGGGCGACCCCGAGGGCCGCCGCGAGCGCCACCGCGGCGACACCGCCGCACAGTTCGTAGACGTCGAGGCGGCCGGCGGGCACGGCATCGACCGACAGGGTGGCCAGCAGGAGAAGGGTCGCCGCGGTCGCGCCGAGGACGGCGACCGCGCAGGTGGCGACGACCGCCGCCGAGGTACGGGCCGGCGCGCGCACCGGCAGTGCGGCCAGTGCCTCCCGTATGCCGTCGCGGCGGTCGCGCGTGGTGACCAGGTTGGCGGCCACGAGGGCCGCGGCGCCGACGATGAGGGTCGCCGTGGCGGTGTGCACCGCCTCCAGCGACCAGTTCGGCATCATCTGCCATGTCATCGTGGCCCGCCACGTCACCGCGAGCGCCGCCGCGGCCCACAGCAGGGGAGAGCGCAGCAGGCGTCTGACCTCGAAGAGGGCGAGGGCCGTCCTCATGCGGCGGTCGCCGTGGAGGAGGTGTCGAGGGCGAGCAGGTAGCCGTCCTCGATCGTGGGGTCGGCGGGTTCCGCTCCCGCCGGCCGCTGCCCGAGGGTGCGGTACATCCCCTCGGACGTCCGCCAGAACAGCCCCGCGTGCGGCCGCTCGGCCGACTGCCAGACCAGCCCCGCGGCGCCGGCGGTGAGGCCGGCCGGAGTGCCGTCGAACACCACCTGGCCGTCCTTCATCGTGATGACCCGCTCGCACAGGGCGGCCACGTCCTCGGTCTGGTGGGTGGACAGCAGCACTGTGCGGCTCTCGCCCAGCCGGGAGATCAACGCGCGGAAGCGCATCCGCTGCTCGGGGTCCAGGCCGACGGTGGGCTCGTCGAGCACGAGGAGCTCCGGCTCGCCGAGCAGAGCCTGAGCCAGGGCGAGCCGTTGCCGCATGCCGCCGGACAGCTTGCGGATCCGGGTCGTGGCGCGGTCGGCCAGGTCCACCTCCGCCAGCACGCGCCGCACCTCGCCGTGCCGGTGGCGCCGGTCGGTCATCTCTTTGAGAATCGCGATGTAGTCCAGCAGCTCGAACGCCGTGAAGCGGGTGAAGAATCCCGGCTCCTGCGGCAGGTAGCCGAGACGGCGGCGCGCCTCGGTGCGCTGCTCACGGTCGGCGATGTCCAGGCCGAGGACACGGATGTCTCCGCGGTCGGGGGCGAGGGTGGTGGCCAGGCAGCGCAGCAGTGTCGTCTTCCCGGCGCCGTTCGGGCCGAGCAGCCCGGTGACTCCCGGTCCGAAGTCCAAGCTGAGCCCGTCGAGCGGCTTGACCCGGCCGAAGGTCTTGGTCAGCTCGTGAACGCTGACGGTTGTGGTCAACGGGTCCCTCCCGCGTCGAGGCGGCTGCGCCGCAGGTAGACGAAGACGGCGAGTACCGCGGCCGTGGTGCCGTACACCATCTGCGCCGGCGGCTGGAACGGCAGCAGACGGTCGCCGGTGAACTGGCCGGCGGCGAACACCCCGATGAGCCATGCCACCACGAGCAGCGGCGCGGCGGTCCGCACCGGAACGCGGACGGACAGCGCGAGGCAGGCCGTGACGAGCGCCAGCCCCGGGCACAACCAGGCGACCGTCACCACCGGTGGGGCCGGGAGGAACGGCATCGTCGCCGCGGCCAGGGGCGTCGCGGTGACCAGCACGGCGCCGGTGCGCACCAGCAGGAGCCGGCTCCCCGCCATGGGGGTGGCGGCGAGCATCTCGTGGGCCGCGTCGATCCGGGGGGCGTAGGCGATCGCCACCCCGACCAGGGGCGACACCGGAGCCGCCACGAGGAAGGGCAGCAGCGCCGCGGGATGGGCGGGTGCCCAGTGCGCGGCCGCGACGGCGAACGTCAGCACCGCGGCGACCCCCAAGAGCCACGCCCGGCTGAGCATCGGGGTGGCCGCCAGCAGCCGTGCCATGTGCTCGGGGACGCCGAGCCGGCGCAGCGTGCGCTCGATGACGGTGAGCCGCGGCCTGCCGATCGTGTCCTCGATGGCGGCCCAGGAACGTGACAGCCACGCGTCCTCACGGGGCAGGGTGTTCCGGCATCGTTCACACCGGGTCAGGTGCGTCTCGATGGACATCGAGGTCACCGGGTCGAGCCGGCTCGACACGTAGCGTTCCAGCAGATCGGTGTCGACGTGCCAGGTTCCGCTCATGCGAGATGCTCCCGAAGTCGCGCTTTGGCCCTCATCACACGGGTCTTCACGGTGCCCTGAGGGATACCGAGGAGGATCGCGGCCTCGCGCACGGTCAGCCCGTCGAGGACGGTCGCCTGGAGTGCCGCCCGCAGTTCGGGCGAGAGGCGCTGGAGCGCGGTGGCGAGGTCACCGTGCCCCAGTTTGAGCATGACGACGTCCTCCACCGAGCCCTCAGGCACCTGGACGTCCTCAAGCGGCACACCGGAGCCGATCCAGCGGTTCCCGCGTCCGCGCAGCAGCGAGACCAGCCGGCGGACCGCGATCGTCCACATCCAGGCCGCCGGCTCTCCCCGCGACGGCGCGTAGCGGCCGGCGCTGTTCCAGATCGCCAGGAAGGTGTCCTGGATCGCCTCGTCGACGATGTCGTCGTCGGGGCACCTGCGGGACAGCCGCATCCGCAGCCACGGCGCGTGCCGTGTGTGGAGGGTTCGCAGGGCCTCGACCCTGCCCTCGGCCGCGGCGGCCAGCAGGGCGACGTCGTCCTCCACGTCCGGCGGAGGGGAATGCGCTTGCCGGCTGCGAAATAATCGCTTCACACCATGTCTATCGCAGCGTGGCGTGTGCCAGGTTCGTCATATGCGGCAGAATCCGAATATCCCGCCATGGACGAGTCCTTCCTCTTGGCGGTGGAGAAGGTGGACGAACGTATCGACAGGCTGACGGTGGGGTCGCCGGCCACAGGGGCGCGGCGTTCGGTGTGGGTGATGAGGCCGGTGACGTGGACGCGCGGGTCCACGGGCTGGCGTGCGTTGTCCATGCTTCACAGTTGTTGTGCCGGTGGTGGGTGGGACTGGCTGAGGACGGGGGAGGTGGCGGCACTCACCGCCTCGCTGGATGTCGTCGTGATCGTTCCCGAGGCCGGGCCGATGGGGTGGTACACCGATTGGCGGGAGGGGCCCGCGTGGGAGACCTTTCACATGACTGAGGTGCGAGGTCTCGTGGAGCCCCGTTACGGGGTGGGTGACCGGCGTTCTGTCGTCGGGTACTCCATGGGGGGGGCACGGCGCTTTCATGTACGCCGCCCGCCATCCGGGCGTCTTCGAAGCCGCCGCCTCGCTTTCCGGTGTGCTGGACATTCGCGCCGACGTGGGTGGGTACCAGTCCTTCTTCCAGAGCAAGGGTGAATCCACCGACGCCGTCTGGGGACCGCCTTCGGACTGGCCGCCGCACAATCCCGCCGACCAGGTCTCCCGGCTGGGAGGGATCCGTCTGTACGCCTCCACCGGCGACGGCGACCCCGGTCTCCTGGACGGGGGTGACGCGACGTACGACTGGGTGGAGGCCGGTATCCACCGGCAGAACACGAACTTCGCCGAAGCCGCGGAGAAGGCCGGTGTTCCCCTGACCAAGGACTTCTACGGGCCCGGCACCCACACCTGGCCCTACTGGATCGCCTCGTTGGAGAAGGCCCTTCCTCTGCTTCTTCCTTGAGCTCGGGGGCTCGCGGGACGGTGGGACCGGTGACGCTGAACGTACTCGCGCAATCCGGGGCCCGGAACTTCGGCGCGCCTGGGGCGGTAAGTGACAGGAGAGGCCGCACCTTAGGGAGACCCCATGCGTGACCACGCGAGGCCACCCGTCATCGCTCTAGCCGTCGCCGCGGTCCTCGCCGCGTGCGCCCCGGCGCCGGAAGCCGCGCCGAAGGCGGTGCCGGTCGTCACGCCGGCGGCGACGGCCCCGGCGCCGCCCCGTGTGCCGTCCGGCGACGGCCTGCCCGGGCAGGCCGTCTTCGTGACCTTCGCCGGCGCGGACAGCGCCTTCGTGCTGCTCGCCGAGTGTGAGGGCGAGCAGGGCACCGCCGGGCAGCGCTGCCGCCAGCACATCGGGGTGCTGGAGGACGGGCGCTGGCACCTGCGCCGCTCGCCCCTGCCTGACATCACCGGCGACGACGGCATCACCGCGGACATCCGGGCCCTCGCCCCGGGTCAGGCGCTCGTGACGGTGGGCACCGGCAGGGACCCCGACCGCACCTGGGTCACCGCCGACGGCGCGCGGACGTGGACCCGCGGCACCACCGAGGTGAAGGGCACCGTGGACGCCGTCCCGCCCGGTGCTCTCCTCGTCACGGACTGCCGGGGCATCGAGGACGGTGGCTGCGTCGAGTCCCGCCTCGCGCTCGTCATGCCGGGCACCGGCGAGCACCGTGCCCTGGCCACCCAGCCCGCCCTCACCGGTGTCCTCGTCCCCGCAGGCACCAGCCGGGACGGCGCCCGCTGGGTGTCCGGTGTGGACCCCGCCACCCGCCTGCCCGCCCTGGCCGTCACCCACGACGCCGGGCGCACCTGGCAGACCCGCGCTCTCCAGGGCCCGGGCCGCGAGGACACCTGGGGCCTGCGCGTCGTGGACTCCGGCACCGTCCTCTACGCGGTGGAGCGCGGCCAGCTCCCCCCGGAGGAGGTGGTCAAGAACGGCCTGCGCGCCATTCACCGCAGCACCGACAACGGCCGAACCTGGGAGCGCGTCTGGTCGTTCCGCCCCGGCAGGGACCCCCGTTCGGTCCTCGCCGACGTGGTCGTCACCCCGGCCGGCACCCTCATCCTGCACGCCGAGGACGGCGTCTACCGCAGCGAGGACGGTGGCCGGACGTTCAGCAAGACCGCCGGCGGCCCCACGCCCGGCACGGTGACCTGGACACCGATCGGCTACGTGTGGTCCCACGACGGGGGGCCGGGCGAGTACAAGGTCTCCCTGGACGGCCTCACCTGGCACACCTTCGTCCTCGGCGGCTCCGGCTGACGCTCTTCTCCAACCGATCATCCGACGCCTAATATGTGGCGAATGTCCCCTCATGACGTAATAGACGCCGTCCCGCGATGGCCCGCCGCGGTCGCCTCCGCCGAGGTCTTCGGCCTCGGTGAGGGCCCCGTCTGGGACCCGGCACGCGACCGCGTGCTGTGGGTGGACATCGACGCGGGCACCGTCCACGAGGGCCGCCTCGACGGCGACCGCATCGTGTGCACCGGCTCCCACCACGTGGACCGGACGGCCGGCGCGGTCGCCGTCGCACCGTCCGGGGACCTGCTCGTCGCCGGCACGCACGCCCTGGTCACCGTGACCACGGAGGGCGCCCGCGTCTCCGGCCCGGTGATCCTGCCGCCCGGCTCCGGCCGCCGCCTCAACGACGGCGCCTGCGACCCCGCGGGCGCCTTCCTCGTCGGCAGCATGACCCTGGACGAGGAGGCCGCCGGCACCACCGAGGTGCTCGTGCGTGTGGAAAGGGACGGACGCGTCACCGTGCTCGACGACGACCTCGCCCTGTCCAACGGCCTCGCGTGGAGCGCCGACGGCACTGTGCTGTACAGCGTCGACACCCTGCCCGGCCGTGTCTGGGCCCGCCCGTACGACGCCGCCACCGGCGCCGTCGGCCCCCGCCGCGAGTGGCTCCACCTCGCCGGCGGCCTGCCCGACGGCCTGTGCGTGGACGCCGAGGACCACGTCTGGGTCGCCGTCTGGGGCGGCGGCCAGGTCCGCAGGTACACCCCGGACGGCGTGCTCGCCGGGGTCGTGGACGTGCCCGCCCCCCACACCACCAGCATGGCGTTCGTCGGCGACCGGCTGCTCATCACCACCGCCGCCTTCGGCCTCACCGAGGAGCAACGGGCCGAGTACCCCGACTCCGGCCGCCTCTTCCTCGCCGACCCCGGCACCACGGGCCTGCCGCCCCGCCAGTGGTCCGGCGGCTAGCGTGCGCGCCTTCGTCGTCACCGCGCCCCGCCGGGGTGCCGTCATGGACGTGCCGGCGCCCGTCCCGCCGCGCGGGGAGGTGGTGGTGGACGTCGAGCGGGTGGGGTTGTGCGGCACGGACGCCGAGTTCTTCTCCGGCGCGATGTCCTACCTGCACACCGGCCAGGCCCGCTACCCGCTGCGCATCGGCCACGAGTGGTGCGGCGTGGTGAGCGCGCTCGGCGAGGGTGTGGATCCGTCGTGGCTCGGCCGCCGTGTCACCGGAGACACGATGCTCGGCTGCGGACGTTGCGGGCGCTGCGCCGCGGGGCGTCACCACGTCTGCGCCGACCGGTACGAGATCGGCATCAGGAACGGCCGCCCCGGCGCCCTGGCCGAGCGGCTCCCCGTCCCGGTGACGGCCCTGCACGCGCTGCCCGCCGCGGTGGACGCGACGCTCGGCGCGCTGGTCGAACCCGGCGCCAACGCCCTGCGCGCCGTCCGCGCCGCCGCCCTGGCGCCGGGGGAGCGCCTGCTGGTGCTGGGCCCCGGCACCATCGGCCTGCTGGCCGCCCAGACGGCCGCCGCGCGGGGCGCCGAGGTGCACCTGCTCGGCGCCACCGAGCCGTCCCTGGCCTTCGCCCGCTCCCTCGGTTTCCGGCACGTGTGGACCCGGGACACGCTGCCGTCCCTGCGCTGGGACGCCGTGGTCGACGCCTCCAACGCCCCGGGCCTGCCCGCCCTCGCCGCCGACCTGGTCGAGCCGGGTCGCCGCGTGGTCTACATCGGCCTGTCCGCGGACCCCAGCCTGCTCGACACCCGTGCCATCGTCCTGAAGGACGTCACGGCCGTCGGCGTCCTCAGCGGCTCCGGCGCCCTCGCCGACACCATCGCCCTGTACGCCTCCGGCGCCGTGGACCCCCGCCCCCTCGTCGCCGCCACGGTCCCCCTCGCGCAGACCGCCGCCGTCCTGTCCGGCGACCGCCCGCCCACCGGCGCCCCCAAGATCCACGTGGACCCCCGCCGCTGACGCGTCACGTCGACCCCCCGTCGAAAGCGCCGGTGTGGCGCCACCTACCCCCGGGTACGGCCGGTCGCGAGGTGAGACATGTCAGGTACGGATCCCGGCGCCGAGACGCCCTGGCCGACCAAGCATGTCTACGACCCTCCTGCCCCGGAGGACGGCCATCGCGTGCTGGTGGACCGCCTCTGGCCCCGCGGCCTGACCAAGGAGAAGGCCCAGGTGGACCTCTGGCTGAAGGACATCGCCCCCAGCACCGCCCTCCGCCAGTGGTTCGCCCACCGCTCCGACCGTTTTGAGGAGTTCGCTCGGAAATACACCGCCGAACTCGACGACAACCCCGCCGTGGCCTCCCTCCTCCGCCTGGCCGCCGAACACCCGAGAATCACGCTCCTCCACGCCGCCAAGCACCCCACCATGAACAACGCCACCGTGCTCTCCCACTACCTGACGACCTCACCCCGCTGACCGCCGCACCCGGCCCGCGTCAGGGCAGCCAGGCGGATTCGACGGTCAGGTCCGCGGGCAGTTCGCCGCCGAGGACCTCGATGGTGGCCGTGCCGTCTTCGGTCACCGTGACGGTGCCCCAGGCGGTGCCGGCGACGAAGGGGTGGCGGCCGGGGCGGTGCGCGACGGTGACGCGGCGGGTGGGGGCGTCGTAGGTGAAGCCGGTGTAGGCGTTCAGCAGGGACCAGCCGGACATGGCTCTCACGTAGTGGTCGCCGCATTCGATCTCGTTGAACGGGTTGCGGCGGGTGCCGTCGTGGCGGGCCTGGATGGCCTCGACGATGCGCAGGGCCTCGGTGGTCAGGCCCTCGTAGAGGCAGTGGGCGGCCACCTGGTACTCGACGCCGGTCCAGACCTCGTCGCAGTAGCGCAGGGGGACGGCGGGGCGGCCGCCGTGAGGCCAGGCGCAGACGACCAGGCCGGTCTCCGTGCCGTCGGCGAAGACGCGGTAGCCGTGTTCGGTGAAGCCGGTGCGGAGGTTGTGGCGGACGATCGAGGCGAGGGCGGTGCGGACGCGGTCCGGGGGGAGGATGTGGCCGAGGCCGAGCTGGTGGGCCCACCACTGGCCGAGGAGCTGGTCGGACAGGCAGCCCTGGCCGAAGTCGTGCGGCTCGTCGGTGACGGGCTGGGCGTAGTACTCGCCGTTCCAGAGCAGTTTGTCGTAGGTGTCGCGGGCGGTGGCGAAGCGGGCGGCGTAGGACGGCGCCGCGGGCGGGTCCACCAGCTCGGCCATCGCGCGCATCGCCTGGAGCGCGGCCAGCCACAGGCCGCCGACGAACATGTTGGGGCCGTGCAGGCTGATGTCGTACGTGACGGGCTGGTCGCCCTGGAGCACACCGTCGCCGTCGGGGTCCCAGGTCGTGGTGATGTGGTCCATGAGGCGGAGCAGCGCGGGCCAGTGGCCACGCAGCCAGCCCGGGCCGGCGCCGTCGAGCACCGAGCGGTAGGTCTTGAGCACCGCGCCGAGCATGCCGTCCAGGGCGGGCCGCTCGGGGCCGCCGATCGCGACGTCGTGCAACTGGGGCAGGTACAGCGGCAGCACCACCCGGTGCGGCAGCGAGCCGTCGGGGGCCTGCACCGAGAACTCGGTGTCCCGCATGTCGCGGCCGAGCTCGGGGAAGACCCGGGCGAGCGCCTGCTCGTAGTTGAACACATGGTTGCAGTTCAGCGGGCACGAGCCGCCGGCGTCGCCGTTCCAGTTGCGGGTGGACGCCCCGAGTGTGCCCTCGAAGCCGAACGTGTGCCCGTCGGCGGTGCGGAACAGGCTGGGGGAGCGCACGAGGGCGCCCTGCGCGGAGATCGCGTCCCGGATCGGCTCCGGCAGGTCGCTGCCGGCCACCGCGTCGGCCCACGTCCGCGACGCGCCGTCCAGGTACTCCCGGTCGGCGAGATAGGTGTCGAGCACGTCGAGCGCGCCGCCGAACCGGCGGGCGTAGTGGTTGCCCACCCAGAACCGGCTGCGGCCGTACGACCGGGCCGGGCCGAACCGGTCGAAGTCCGCGTACCTGTTGGGGAACCACCAGGTGTGCACGAAATCGATCGTCGTCGTCTCCCCGGGGGCCAGCGCGAACGCGACCGCGACGGCGGCGTCCCAGGTGTGCCCGGGAAGGCTCGGCCCCGAGGGTGCCCGCATCGGCGACACCCCGTCGGCGACCGCAGCGCGCAGGGCGGCCTCGCTGAAGTCGCCGAGTTGCACCGGGGTCACCAGCTTCGCGGTCTCCACGAAGCGCAGCATCGCCTCGGTGCCGGCCGCCCGGGGCAGCGCGGCGGCCGGGCCGTCGGTCCACAGCAGCATCTCGCCGTACGCCGGGTCGTCCTCGGTGAGGCCCGGGTTGTCCATGAGCACACCGGTCTGGCCGGGCCGCCGCAGCAGGCGGTTGACGTTGCCGCCGTAGCCCGCGCCGCGCGTGCCCTCGATCGGGGTGACGCCGTCCCAGCCGACCGCGTTCTGCAGCGTGCCGAGCAGCCAGCCGTGGCGGAACTCGCCGCCGGTGTTGGTCACGGTGAAGCGGTAGCGCACCAGGGGCAGGGAGCTGGCGTCCGCGTCGAGCGGCACGAACGGGGTGAACGCCGACAGCGACACGGCGACGGGAAGCTCTTCGTCCAGGTACGTCACCTCGGCGAACGGGTACGCGGCGCGGAACTCGGTGGTGGTCACCGGCGGCCATGACGGCAGGTGCCCGGCGTCCGGCACCTCGGCGTCGGAGACGTTCGGCGCCGGGCGCTCGTGCGGCGGCAGCGGGGCCGAGCGCAGCAGCCGGACGGTGTCCGCCGGCGGCTCGGTCGAGGAGACCCGCAGCGCGAAGAAGCTGTCGGGCAGGAACCCGAGGTGGTTGGCCACCCCGGAGAGCTGCCACTGGCGCAGCGCGCCGTCGCCGCCGAGAGCCACGTGTCCGGTGCCGAAACCGCCGAGCGGGAACGCGACCGCGCGCCGTGCCTCTCCGGTGTACCGCCTCACCGACGCCTGCCCTTCACGGGGAGCACCCCGCCTGATCTTGATCATGAAATCGATTTCACACAAGCTAGACCGAGGTCACAGGTGGTGTCAAGCGCGAGCTCCGCCGGCCGGGACGGTTCGTCCGGGGCCGGTAAAGTTGGGGGTCATGGCCACGATCTACGAGGTAGCGGCGCTCGCGGGGGTCTCACCCGCGACCGTCTCGCGCGTCTTCAACGGGCAAACGGTTTCAGCGGAGAAGCAGCGCCTCGTCCGCGACGCCGCCGCGCGCCTGGCCTTCACGCCGAACAAGACGGCCCGCAGGCTGCGCAAGCAGAGCTCGGAGATCATCGCCCTGCTCATCCCCGACATCGAGAACCCGTTCTTCACCGCCCTCGCCCGGGGCGTGGAGGACCGCGCCCAGGAGTCCGGCTTCTCGGTCGTGTTGTGCAACACCGACGACGACCCCGCCAAGGAGCTGCGCTACCTGGAGATCGCCGCGTCCGAGCAGATGGCGGGCGTCATCCTGTCGCCGGCCTCCGACGAGGTGGACCTCGGCGCCATCGTGTCCCTCGGCCGCCCGGTGGTCGCGGTGGACCGCACGACGCCGTACCCGGTGGACGCCGTCAAGATCGACAATCGCGCCGCCGGCATCGCGGCCACCAACGCCCTGTTCGACGCCGGGTACCGCAGGATCGCCTGCATCGCCGGCCCGGCCGGCATCGAGAACACCGAGGACCGTTTCCTCGGCTGGCGCCAGGTGGTCTCCGCCCGCGGCGCCGGCGTCCACGAGGGCTATCTCAGGCACGCCAACTTCCGGGTGGACGGCGGCCACGCGGCGATGCGGGCCCTGCTCGCCCTCGGCACCCCGCCCGACGCCGTCGTGACCACCAACAACCTCATGGCCATCGGGGCGCTGCGTGCCCTGGTGGAGGCCCGCGTCCCGCTGGAGACCTTCGGCGTCGCCGTCGTCGGCGAGCTGCCCTTCATGCCGCTGGACCCCGCCTCCGTGGTGCAGGTGCGCCTGCCGGCCCGCCATCTCGGCAGGACCGCCGCCTCGATGTTGCTCGAACGCATCGCGGGTGACGCGCAGCCGCTGCGCACCGTCGTGCTGCGCGCCGAGGTCAGCAGGCCAGGCGAGGACTTAGCCCTGTAATCGATGCCACCAGGACATCCCCCTGATCAGAGCGGGGCGGTAACGGCTGGGTTGCGGCTATTGACGAAATCGATTTCTTAGACTTCACTGTGGCGCACCCCACAGCCGTATGGAGAGGGATGCAGGCCTATGAACGTCCCCAACCGCAAGGTCGCGCTGGCCTGCGCGACCGCCGCGTTGGCGGTGACCGCCCTTGCGGGTTGCTCAAGCGACGCCGCCCCGTCAGGGTCGTCGGCGTCCGGTGACAAGTCGCTGGAAATCGTCTACTGGAACTACGGCCCCGCCGCCGAGAGCGGCAACAAGGCCACCGCGGACGCCTTCATGGCGGCCCACCCCGATGTGAAGGTCACCCTCACCCCGGTCACCGGGGAGAACTGGGGCACCTACTACGCGAACGCGGCGACGCTCATCGCCTCGGGCAAGCACCCCGACCTCATGGTGATCTCGGGGGAGGGTGCCCAGTTCGTGCACTCCAACAACCTCGTGCAGCCGATCAACGCCTACCTCGGCAAGGACCCCGAGGCCAAGGCGATCGTCGACGACATCGCCCCCGGCCTGATCAACGGCTTCACCGTCAAGGGCGACGTCCTCACGCTGACGTACGGCTGGAACGACATGGTCGTCTACTACAACACCGACGTCTTCGAGAAGGCCGGCATCGAGCCGCCGGCCGCCGACTGGACCTGGGACGACTTCAAGGCCACCGCCAAGAAGCTGTCCAAGGACACCGACGGCGACGGCAAGCCCGACCAGTACGGCTTCACCTGGGCCAGCAACGAGATCTTCCCCGGCATCATGCCCTGGGTGGCGAACGCCGGCGGCAACCTCACCAGCGACGACGTCTGCACGGCCACCGCGGACACCCCGCAGGTCACCAAGGCCGTCTCGTTCCTCAAGGGCCTGATCGACGAGGGCATCTCCCCGGCGCCCATGCCGATGAGCGACGTCTTCACCCGCTTCCAGAACGGCCAGGTCGCGATGTTCGGCGCGGGTCGCTGGCCAATCGCGACATTCCTCCCAGCAGGTTTCAAAGCCTTCGATATCCAGCTCTACCCTAAGGGCGACACCTACAAGACGGTGTTCGGCGGCGCCGGGTACCCGATCCTCAAATCGTCGGAGAACCCCGACCTCGCCTGGGAGTACCAGAAGTTCACCGTGAGCAACGAGATCGAGAAGCAGTACGTCGGCACGCCCGGCAAGCCGGGCGACTCGATCCCGTCCCGCCGCTCGGTGGCCGAGACGATCTCCAAGGTCGGTGTTCCCCCCGCCAACTCCGACCTCTACTACAACAGCATCGACAAGTACCCGACCCTCGTGCCGTACCCCGCGCCCGCGAAGTACAGCACGTTCGAGTCGACCGTCCTCCGCCACCTGCAGCAGATCTTCGCCTCCGAGACCTCCGTGCCGGACGGCCTCAAGAGCTTGCAGGGTGAGCTGGGCGGCATCGTCACCTGCTAAGGCGGACCATGACCACCAGTAGCACGCTACGGCCCGAGGCCGGTGACCGAACGGTCACCGGCCCCGGGCCGGCGGCCCCGCGGCCCCGGGGTGACGGGGCGGCCGCGCTCGCGTTCCTCACGCCCGCGATCATCACGTTCCTCGTCTTCGTCCTCGCCCCGACGGCCGGCGTGCTCGTGCTGAGCTTCTTCAACTGGAACCTGCTCAGCGACGGCACGTTCGTCGGCCTCGACAACTTCGCCCGGCTGTTCAAGGACGGCCGCCTGCTCGGGGTCTACGGCTCCACGACGTACATGGCGCTCGCCATCCTCGCCGTCAACGTCGTCCTCGGGCTCCTGCTGGCGGTGCTGCTCGAATCGCGCATGCCGAGCTGGCTGCGCGGCTTCTTCCGCCTGTCGTTCCTGTTCCCGTTCGTCGTGTCGGCGTCGGCGGTGGCCCTGATCTGGCGGTTCCTGCTCAACAAGGACCTCGGCCTGGTCAACTACCTGCTCGGCCTCGCCGGGGTGGACCGCGTCGACTGGCTCGGGTCGTCGGCGTTCGCGCCGATCTCGGTGATCATGGTCAACTCCTGGAAGACGATCGGGTTCTCGATCCTCGTCTACATCGCCGGCCTGCAGTCGATCCCCAAGGAGATGCGGGAGGCCGCCATCGTGGACGGCGCCGGCGCCTGGACACGGTTCTGGCGCATCACGTTCCCGCTGCTCTCGCCGACCATCTTCTTCCTCGTCGTCATCAACACGATCAACTCGTTCCAGATCTTCGCCGAGCCGCGCGTGCTCACCCAGGGCGGCCCGGGAGACTCCAGCCGCACGATCGTGGAGTACCTCTACGACCGGGCGTTCGGGGACTTCGACCTCGGCTACGCCTCCGCGATCGGCATCACCTTCGCGCTCGTCCTCGTCGTGCTGACCGCCGTCCAGTTCTGGTTCTCGCGCAGATGGACCTTCTACTCATGAGCCCCGCGATCTCCCGTGCCGCCGCACGCGTCGTCACCTTCCTGGTGCTGGCCGTCGCCGCCCTCGCCATCACCGCGCCGTTCCTGTGGATCTTCCGCGGCGCGTTCTCCGGCTCGGACGCCGAGCTGTACCGCCTGCCGCCGACCCTCCAGCTCGGCAACCTCACGGTGGACAACTTCGGCCGCGTCGCCGAGCAGGTGCCGTACTTCCGGTTCTTCCTCAACTCGATCATCGTGTCGACCGTCGTCACCGCGGCGCAGCTCGTCACCTGCTCGACCGCCGGGTACGCCTTCGCGCGCCTGCACTTCCGCGGCAAGAACGCGATGTTCGCGGTCGTCATCGGCTCGCTCATGATCCCGATCCAGGTCACGATCGTGCCGTTGTTCCTGGTCATGTCGAAGATCGGCCTCACCAACACGTTGTGGGCGCTCATCCTGCCGGGCGTGTTCAGCGCGTTCGGCATCTTCCTGCTCCGCCAGCACTTCCTCGGGCTGCCGCGCGAGCTGGAGGAGGCCGCCAAGATCGACGGCGCGGGGCGGCTGCGCACGTTCGCGGGGGTCATCCTGCCGCTCTCCGGACCGTCCATCGCGACGCTCGGCATCCTGTGCTTCACCTACTGGTGGAACGACCTGCTGCTGCCCCTGGTGATGATCAGCGACACCGAGCGCCAGACGCTGCCGGTCGGCCTCGTGCTGCTCGCCGGCCGCTTCTCCACCGGGTCGCTCGGCACCATCGCGGCGGGCATCGCGATGGCCATCGTGCCGGTCCTGATCGTGTTCGTGCTGGCGCAGCGCTACATCGTGCAGTCCATCGCCTCCAGCGGGCTGAAGCTCTGATGTCTGCCCGGCCCAGCACCGCCGCCGCGGCGTCGCCGTGGCTCGCCTGGCGCGGTGTGCGCGCGTTCTGGCGTGAGCTGCCCCGCGGGCTCGCCGCCGGGGTGTGCGGCCTCGCGGCGGCGGTCCCGCTCACGGCGGCGCTGCTCTTCGCGGCCCCGGGGTGGATGCGGGTCATCGCGACGGTGCCGCCGGCCCTCGCGCTGACCGGTCTCGCCCGGTTCGCCGCCGCGACCGCCCGTGGTGACGGCCCGCGCCTCGCCCTGCTGCGCCGCATCGACCCCGTGCTCGCGCTGCTGCTCGCGGCCGGCGCGTCCCTCGCCGGGCTCGCCCTGGCCGCCGGCGGCGCCGCCACCGTGGCCGGTGCCGCAGGAGCCGCCGCGCTGATGCTGGTCTTCCCGTACGCCCTGGTCTACGGCGCGCTGCGGGACCGGCGCGGCGTGCACGCCCTGCGGGGCGGGGCGATCCTCGTCGCGTTCCGGCCGTCGCAGGCGCTCACGCTCGTCGCGCTGTACTGGCTCGGCGGCTTCGCGGTCGCCGCGTCCACCGGTGTGCTCGCACCCGTGGTGGCGCCGCTGCTGCTCGCCGTCACGGCGTCGATGACGATCGGCCTCCTCGACGAGATCGACGCGTTGCAGGGCCGCGCATGACCGGCGCCGCCAAAGGCGCGAACGTGACGATCTACCAGGTGGCCGCCCGCGCCGGCGTCTCCCCGGCCACCGTGAGCCGGGTCATGAACGGGGCGCGCGTGTCCGCCGAGTCGGAACGCCTGGTGCGGGCCGCCGCCGCGGAGCTGGCCTTCACCCCCAACCGCACCGCACGGCGGCTGCGCCGCAACCACTCCGAGGTCATCGCCCTGATCATCCCGGACATCGAGAACCCCTTCTTCACCGCGCTCGCCCGCGGGGTGGAGAACCGGGCCAGCGCGGGCGGCTACTCGGTGGTGTTGTGCAACACCGACGACGACCCGGCCCGCGAGTCGACGTACATCGGCATCGCGCTCGCCGAGCACATGGCCGGCGTCATCCTCGCCCCCGCGGGCGACGCCAGCGACGTCGGCCGCCTCGTCGCGTACGGCCGTCCCGTCGTCGCCGTGGACCGGAGCCTCGCCCGGCCCGGCGTGGACGCCGTCACCGTCGACAACCGGGCCGGGGGGCAGTCCGCCGCGGAGTCGCTGTTCGCCGCCGGGTACACCCGGGTGGCCTGCATCACCGGGCCGAGCACCGTCGAGACCGCGCAACTGCGCGTGGAGGGATGGCGGCAGGCCCGCGACCGCCACGGCACCGGCGGCGACGAGCTGCTGCGGTACGCCGACTACCGCGTGGACGGCGGCCGCGCCGCGATGGCGGACCTGCTCGCGCTCGGCGAGCCGCCGGACGCCGCGGTCGTCGCCAACAACCTCATGGCCGCGGGCGCGCTGGACGCGTTGCGCGACGCCGGGCTCACCCCGCCCGGCTTCGGACTCGCCGTCTTCGGCGACCTGCCGTTCGCGTCGTTCACCCGCCAGGGCATCCGCGTCGTGGACCTGCCCGCCCGCGAGCTCGGCGAGGCCGCGGCGGACCTGCTGCTCGGCCGCATCGCGGGCGACGACGGCCCGGCGCGCACGGTCGTCCTGCGCACCGACCGCTCACCGAGGGAGAAGAAGTGACCCCCAAGGCCTTCCTGGGCGTGGACATCGGCACCTCCAGCAGCAAGGGCGTGCTGGTGGACGCCGCCGGCCGCCTGCTGGCGTCCGCCGTGCGTGAGCACGAGCCCGCCCGCCCGCGCCCCGGCCACGTCGAGATGGACGGCGAGCTGTGGTGGACGGAGTTCCGTGACCTCGCCGCGGAACTGACCGCCGGTGTGGACGTCGCGGCGGTCGGCGTGAGCGGCATGGGCCCCTGCGTGCTGCTGACCGACGAGCACGACCGGCCGTCGCGCCCCGCCATCCTGTACGGCGTCGACACCCGCGCGGCCACGCAGATCGAGGAGCTCACCGCCGAGCTCGGCGGCCCGGAGGCGATCCTGGCCCGCTGCGGCTCGCTGTTGTCCTCGCAGGCCGCCGGCCCGAAGCTGCGCTGGGTCGCCGAGCACGAGCCGGACGTCTGGCGCCGCGCCCGCCGCCTGTACATGCCCGCTTCCTGGCTCGTCCGCCGCCTCACCGGCGCGTACACCCTGGACCACCACTCGGCGAGCCAGTGCACCCCGATGTACGACACCGAGGCCCTCGACTGGTACCTGCCGTGGGCGGGCCGCGTCGCGGACGGGCTGGAACTGCCGGCCCTGGCCTGGTCCGACGAGGTCGCGGGCACCACACGGGAGCCGGTCGCGGGCATCCCGGCGGGCACCCCGGTCGTCACCGGCTCCATCGACGCGTGGACCGAGGCCGTCAGCGTGGACGCCCACAACCCCGGCGACCTCATGCTGATGTACGGCACCACGATGTTCCTGATCGCGACCGTCGACCGGCCGCTCCGCACGCCGTCCATGTGGGGCACCGTCGGCACCTACCGCGGCTCACGCAACCTTGCGGGCGGCATGGCCACCTCGGGCGCCCTCACCGGTTGGCTGCGTGACCTCGCCGGCGCACCGGACTACGGCACGCTGCTCGCCGAGGCCGAGGCGTCCGGGCCGGGGGCCCACGGCCTGCTCGTGCTGCCGTACTTCGCGGGGGAGCGCACGCCGCTGCGGGACCCGGACGCCCGCGGCGTCGTCGCCGGCCTGACGCTCAGCCACACCCGGGGCGACCTCTACCGCGCCCTGCTGGAGGCCACCGCCCTCGGGGTGCGGCACAACGTCGAGGCCCTGCGCGCCGCCGGCGCGTCCGTGCGGCGTGTCGTCGCGGCCGGCGGCGGCACCCGCGGCGGCCTGTGGACACAGATCGTCAGCGACGTCACCGGCCTGCCCCAGCTCATCCCCGCCATCACCGTCGGCGCGGCGTACGGCGCGGCCTACCTCGCCGCGCGCACCACCGTCGCCGCCGGCATCGCCGGATGGAACCCGCCCGCGCGGACCGTCACGCCGGACCCCGCGCTCCGCCCCGCCTACGACGAGCTCTACACGCTGTACCGCGAGCTCTACCCGGCCACCCGAACCATCTCCCACACCCTCGCCGCCCGGCAACGGGCCCTCGCCTGACCATCGCGAAAGGACATGTCCATGACCGGCTACGCCTTCCCCGCCCCGCCGAGCCGCCCGGCCGCGCCGCCCAGGACCGCCTACCTGATCGCCAGCGGTGACCTGCGGCCCGCGGCCAACCTCGCCGGCTGGCCCACACAGGTGAGGATGGAGGCCGACGTCACCGCCGCCTTCGCCGAGCTCGGCTGGACCGTGGTGCGGGCCCACCCGCTGGACCCCGCCACCGGCCACGGCTTCATCTCCAGCCAGCGCATGGGCCTGGAGGTCTTCAAGACCATCCCCGCCGACGCGCCGCTCATCGTCGCCGAGGCCGTCTGGCAGTACAGCCACCACGTCCTCGCCGGCCTGCGCACCCACCGCGGCCCCATCCTCACCGTGGCGAACTTCGCGGGCGACTGGCCGGGGCTGGTCGGCCTGCTCGGCCTGAACGCCGGGATGGCCAAGATGGGGGTGCCGTACTCGACCATCTGGAGCGTCGACTTCACCGACGACTGGTTCAGGGCGGGCATCAAGAGCTGGGTCGAGACCGGCGCCATCGAGCACGACGGGTCCCACGTGCGTGACCTGCCCGAGCTGCCGGAGAGCCCGGAACGCGACCTCGGGCAGGCGCTCGCCCGGCAGCTCCTCGCCGACAAGGCCATCATCGGCGTCTTCGACGAGGGCTGCATGGGCATGTACAACGCGATCATCGACGACGAGCTGCTCAACCCGATCGGCGTCTACAAGGAACGCCTCTCGCAGAGCGCGTTGTGGGCGGAGATGCAGAAGGTGCCCGACGAGGAGGCCGACGCGGTCGGCGACTGGCTCGTCGCCAAGGGCATGACGTTCCGCCTCGGGGTCGACGAGGCCACCGAGCTCACCGCGGCGCAGTTGCGCTGGCAGTACAAGATGTACATCGCGGCGCTGCGCATCAGCGACGACTTCGGCCTGGACGCCGTGGGCATCCAGTACCAGCAGGGCCTCAAGGACCTGTCCCCGGCGTCCGACCTGGCCGAAGGCATACTCAACAACGCCGACCGCCCCCCGGTCACCTCGCGCGACGGCTCCCGTGTGTTGTGGGAGGGGCGGCCGCTGCCGCACTTCAACGAGGCCGACGAGGGTGTCGCCGTGGACGCGCTCGTCACCAACCGCCTGTGGACCGCCATGGGCCTGGACCCGGCGACCACCCTGCACGACGTTCGCTGGGGCGAGGAGTACGACGGCCGGTTCGTCTGGGTCTTCGAGATCTCCGGCTCGGTGCCGCCGTCCCACTTCGCGCGCGGCTACGCCGACGCGGTCGGCCGGCGGCAGGACCCGGTGTACTTCCCGCTCGGCGGCTCCACCATCAAGGGTGTCTGCAAGCCCGGCGAGATCGTCTGGAGCCGCGTGTTCGTGCAGGGCGGCCGGCTGCACGTGGACCTCGGCCGTGCCTCCGCCGTCTCCCTGCCCGACGAGGAGACCGAGCGCCGCTCCAAGGCCACCACCCCCGCCTGGCCCATCATGCACGCCGTACTCCACGGCGTCACCCGCGACCAGTTCATGGCCCGCCACAAGGCCAACCACCTCAACGTCGCCTACGCACCCGACGCCGAGACGGCCGGCAAGGCCCTCGTCGCCAAGGCGGCATTCTTCGCCGGCCTCGGCGTCGAGGTCCACCTGTGCGGGGACACGAGTATCGCATGAGCATGTCCCCGCGTTGAAAGTTCCGCCGAGTTCGTCTGGTCAGATCCGGCGGAAGTCTCACTGGGTGATGCAATGAAACAATCGAAGGTATGGATTCTCCCGCACACCGGTCCACGGCCGGGCCCGCCGTCGGCCTGACCGAGGCCGACGTCATCGCCGTCGCGTGCGGCCTTCCCGGCGTGACCGCGTTCACCGCCGGGAAGGCCGACGGCGCCCCCGAGATCGCGTGGGGCGACACGTTCATCTACTACGAGCCGGACGGGCGGACGGCGACCAGCCGCCACATGCCGTTCGCCACGATCGTCACCAAGGACTACCCGGGCTTCGACACCACCTCGGACCTCGACCGCCCCGGCGTCTTCCGCGTGAACGTCAACGCCGGCCGGGCGGCGTTCGAGCAGCTCGTCGGCTACCCGCCCGCCGCCCACGCCGACCGGCACGGCGACTGGGACTACACCGCCCTGGACCGGCTGCTCCCGCACCCCGTCTACGCCCCCCAGTCGTGGGTCAGCGTGCTGAACCCCGGCGAGGCGACGGCCGAGCACCTGCGTTCGGTGCTCACCGCCGCCCACGCCCGGGCCGTCCGGCGATACCGCTAGGCGGACAGCGCCGTCACGCTCTCCTCCCGAGGACCGGGCACCCGCGCCCTGAACCCCTTGAACACCATCCACCCCGCGAAACCCAGCTCCCAGGCGAACACCGGGACCGCCGTCAGCACCCCCCAGCCCGAGACCTGCTCGTACACCCCGAACAACACCGCCACGGCCGACCCGAACACCAGCGGCCCGCCGACCAGCCCCAGCACCGGGATCACCCGCGGCACCAGCCGCGAGCGGTACATCAGGTACGCCATCAGCACCGTGTTCACCCCGAGCACGAAGTTGGGCCCCAGCAGGAACGTCCAGTCGTGCACCGCCACCAGGGCCGCCCCCACGGCGACGAGCCCGTCCGCCCCCGCCGCCTCCTGCCGCAGCGTCACCACCGAGAGCAGCGCGACGATCCCCACGACGATGACCCCCGCCTCCAGCACCCGCAGCCCCACGTACCCCAGCGCGATCCCCTCGTTCACCCTCTTCGCCACCGGGAACAACGCGACCGCCGTCCCGACGACGGCGACCGCGGTGACCACTTCGAGCAGCGCCCCCCAGAAGATCTGGGCGTCGGCCCCACCCCCGGTGACGTACCCGCGGTCGCCCAGCACCGGCCCGTACAGCACGAGCCCCGCTATAGAAGCGACGTGCGTGACGAAGTACAGAATCCCCGCCGCCGTCGCGTTGCCCCTGTCAGCACCCACCGTGATCTCCCCTTGCCGCCGACCGGTTCTCTCCATGCACCGATCGTCGCGATCCGGCCCGTCCCCCCTCATCGCCAGAAGGGCCCGCTTCCGATCAGCCGATCGGCCGATGACAAGCGGGCCCCGCTGTCCCGTGACGACGGGTCGCGAACGCTACGCGGCGGCGAAGTCCGTGGAGAACGCGGTGTCCCTGGCGGCTTCCAGTTCCCTGAGGCGGCCGGTCAGCGCGGAGTGCACGTACCGGTAGGCGTCGCTGCCCAGGGTCAACCGGCGAGGGGCCGGTGTGACGTCCGCCGAGGCCACGATGGCGGCGGCGATGCGGTCAGGGTCGCCGGGGCCGCCGGCGGTGACGCCCCCGGGGCTCTCCATGTGCCGGCGCGCCTCCCCTACCGGCGTCGCGGCGTAGACGTCGAGGCCCGGTGCGATGTCCATCGAGGTGCCGAACGCGGTGCGCGCGACTCCCGGCTCGACCAGCGTGACCTCGATGCCGAACGCACCCACCTCCTGGGCGACGGCGTCGAAGAACCCCTCGACCCCCCACTTCGTGGCGTGGTAGAGACTGCCGCCGGGGAACGCCGCCTGGCCGGCCGCGCTGGACAACTGGATGATCCGCCCGCCGCCCTGTGCCCGCAACGGCGGCAGCACCGCGCGCAGAAGCTGGATGGGCGCGCTGAGGTTCGTGGCGATCTGCCGGTCGATGGCCTCGTCGCTGAACTCCTCGGCCGCGCCGAACGCCCCGTACCCGGCGTTCGACACGACCACGTCGATCCGCCCGAGCCCGGCGAACGCCCTCCCGACCACTTCCCGCAGCCGCGCGGTGTCGGTGACGTCGACCTCCGCCGCCCACAGGCGGTCGCCGTACACCGAGACGAGGTCACTCAGCCGGTCCGGCCGCCGGACCGCCGCGGCCACACGATCCCCGCGCTCCAGCAGCAGTTCGGCCATGGCACGCCCGAACCCGGAGGTGGCGCCGGTGATGAACCAGGTCTTGCCCATTGTCGTTCCCTTCATATCCAACCGTTTGGTTTAGTCGGTGAGGCAGTTCTACACCACCCCGGCCGAAGATTCAACCAGACGTTTGGATTGCTATCGTGGTCCCCATGCCGTACGACTCAGCCGCCACCCGCGCCCGCCTGCTGGACGCGGCGTTCAGCGAGTTCTCCGAACGCGGCCTGGCCGGCGCCCGCGTCGATCGCGTCGCCGCCGCCGCGTCCGCTAACAAACAGGCCATCTATGCCTACTTCGGCTCCAAGGAGGCCCTGTTCGACGCGGTGCTCGAAACGCGGCTGCGTGTTCTCGCCGACGCGGTCCCGTTCACCCCGGACGACCTGCCCTCCTACGCCGGCGCCCTCTTCGACGCCCTCCAGCAGACCCCCGAGCTCGTCCGTCTCTCCCAATGGCGCTGGCTGGAACGCGGGGACGCCTCCCCCGGGGAGGTTGCCTCCCACCGTGACAAGGCCAGGGAACTGGCAGGCGCGATGGCAGGCGCGGTGTCGGAGTCGCGCGCCATGGACATCTTGCAACTGGTCGTCGCCCTGTGCACCACCTGGTGCACCACCTCCCCCGGCCTCCGCGCCATCGGCGGCCTCGCCCCGGCGGCCCGCACCCGATCCCACCGCGCCGCCGTGGTCACGGCGGTGAGGGCCGTCGTCACCAGCCTCTCCGGCCTGGGTGACTGAGCCGCACACCGAGGGCAGCCGGTGCGGCGTCAGGGGGTGAGTGCGGCGGTCGCCACGACCTTTCCCGAGGAGGCGGGGCCTTTGCCCTCCTGCTGCAAGGTGATGGTCATCAGGGGGTACCCCTGGACGTCGACGCCCGCCCAAAGGACGACGGGTTCGCGGGAATCGCGCAGGTGGAAGGTGCCGATGGTGACCGTTCCCGCGGTGCCTTTCACCCAGCCCTGGTAGTACCGGCCGCGGCCCGCGGGGGGAAGCCCGGCCACCTCCAAGATGATCTCCACTCCCGAGGGTGTCTCGCGCACCAGGACCTGACCCGAGACGCGGGGGGCGAGATCCGTGCCCGCGAGCGCGACCGTCTTCGTGCCGCCGGGTACGGTGTCGCGTGCCGACAGCAGTCCGAGGCCGTAACCGGCCGCCATGGCCAGGGTCGCGGCGGCGAGGGTCGTGACGACCGCGCGGCGCCGGCGCGTGCCGGGCGGCGCCGGGGGCGGCCCGGGGGCGTGCAGGGTGGCGTCGAGGACGCGGCGCCGCAGGTCGTCCGGAGGAGGAGCCCACATGGCGTCACTGGCAAGCGCGTCGCGCAGCCGCCGGTCCAACGGGGGAGGCTCGTCGGCGTGAGCGCGGTCCTTCACAGGTCCCCCACGGCCGTCACCGACAACCTTGCTTCGCTGGTCACATACATACTACGCACCCGGGTGGTATTCAGTTTCGAGTGGCGGACGGTGAGTCCCCGGCCGTGAGGAAATCGGCGCCGAGGGTGTTCAGGAGTCGTTTCTGTGCGCGGGAGACGCGGCTTTTCACGGTACCGATCGGGATCCCCAGCCGCTGCGCGATCTCGTTCTGGGTCAGGGACTCGAAGTACGCGAGGTAGAGCACTGTGCGGTCGTCCGGCGACATGCGCTCCAGCGCCTCCCTGACGCACCATACCGTCCAGAGGCGCTCCAGGCTCTGCTCGTCGCCGGAGGCCGATTCGTGCGCGACGTGGTCGAGCGACACCGTGCCGGAGAACCGCCGCTCGCGGCGGTAGACGTCGATCGCGGTGCGCCGGACGATGGCGTAGAGCCAGGGCCGCAGGGATCTGCTGGGGTCGAAGGACGACGCGGCCTGCCACGCCTGCACGAAGGCCTGCTGCACGGCGTCGGCGGCCAGCTCGCGGTCGCCGAGCAGGTTCAGGGCGGCCGCGAACATCGGCGCGGCGAACCTGTCGTACATGTCGGCGAACGCGGCATGATCGCCTTGCCCGAAGCGCTCGGCAAGCGACGAGTCCGCATCAGGATCGGGCAATTCACTGCTCCACTCGTGCGGGTGCCGCGGTCCACGCACGCGGCTCGAAGGTGCTGACCCAGGAAAGCCGACGCGGCTACCGGCGCCCTCCCACCCGCCTGTCACCCGCATACCGTCCGGCGCGGCGCGGCCGCGAGCCCTGGGCCGCCGGAACAGGGAATTGTGTATTTTGACCACTAAGGGGAACGGCGCCGGCCCGAGACGCGTAACCATTGGTGAAATCGACACCGATAAGGGCGTCACGCAATCGCCCCCAAGCGTCGGAACGGACTCTTGCCGAATGGAACCCTCCGCGACCACGTTCGCCGTCACCCTGGCCGTGATGTACGGCGTGCACCCGGTTGCCGATCACTGGGTGCAGACGCACCACCAGGCCAGCACGAAAGGCGCGTACGGCGCGAACGCCTGGCGTGGGCGGGTCGCCGCCGCCGCCCACGTGCTGACGTACACGGCCACGCTCGCCCTCGCCCTCCTGCTGGTCGGCTGGCGGTTCGGCGTCACCTACGAGCCGGTGAAGATGACGCTGGGGCTCGGCCTGAACGCCGTCTCCCACTGGTGGGCCGACAGGAGGGCACCGCTGGCGTGGCTCGCCCACCTGGTCGGCCCACCAGTCGGCGAGTTCCACCGGCTCGGCGCCCCCCGCCCCGGCGGCACCGACCCCTCATGCCTCGGGACCGGCGCCTACGCCCTCGACCAGTCCTGGCACATGGTCTGGCTGGTCATCGCGGCCGCCGTCATGGTTTGAGCCAGGTCACCGCCCGGAGGACTCGTCCGGATACAGGAACGACCGGAAACCGGCGAGGTCGTCGGTGTTCAGCAGCACCGGCAGGGGCCGGTTCCAGGAGACGTCCCCCAGGGGGGCGAGCAGGCGCTGCCAGGTCGGACGGTCGCTCGGGCCGCCCCAGAACCTCACCCGCTGGCCGTTGGCCTCGGCGAGCTCGTAGATGCGGGCCAGCTTGGCCACCTCGTCGCGCTCCAGCCCGGTCTGGAACCGGAAGTTGAGGTCGTACCGCCCGCTGACGAGCGGCACCAGGCTGGAGGGCATGCGGAAGTCGGAGTCGTCGACCCGCAGGAAGCTCAGCACGCCGTCCCCGGCGGCGTGACGTTTGGGGCGGTCGAGGATGTAGCCGAGCCCGGGACGTTCCCCGGTGAGCACGACGTTGACGGCCCGCTGCACCGAGACACCGTCGCGGTCGTACTCGGTGAGGATGTCGGCGTAGTCGGCGAGCACCTCTTCGAGCTGGTCGTACAGGCGCCGCCGCTCGGTCTCGTCCCCGTCGTCGTTGCTGCCGGACACCCCCGCCTTGACGTCGATGAGGAGCTGCAGCACGGTGCCGGGACGGTGCGGGTACGGCTCGAACCCCGTGGCCCGCAGGTGGGCGCGCAGCGGATCCAGGTAGAGGCGTTGCATGGTCCGCCGTGGGTCGGGTGGGCTGACGTCCCCCCAGCGGTTGCCGACCTGGAGCAGGTCCGGTGCCTCGATCGTGCGCCAGACGTCCACCTCGACGCTGGTGTAGCCGAGCTCCAGCGCGTCCACCAGAGGCCGGTGGAGGTAGTCGTTGTGCGAATGGTGGTGCACGAGTCTCTCAGGTGTGCGGAATTCCTGGGTCATCGCTCCACTCCGGTGAGAAGTCATTCGGCCTCCTGGGCCGCCTTCACCAGTACGGATCGGCCGGTTGATCCGTTCCTGATGGCGCCCGGTATTTGTGAGAAATTACCGGTTGGGCGTTGCTGAGGAACCCTGACCAAATTTGCGCGCGTACAGGTCTGTACGAATTCCACCTTTGTGAAGGGAACTCAAGTGAGAGCCTGTACGGCTTTGGCCGCGGCGCTGCTACTGACGCTGACCGCCTCGCCCGCCCTGGCCGTCACCGGGACGCCCGCCGGGGAGATCCGCGGCGCCGGCGGCGCGGACGTGGTGCCGGGCAGCTACATCGCCGTCCTGCGGGACGGCGCGGCCACACGGTCCGGCGACGTCGCGGCGCTCGCGGCGAGGTACGGCGGCACGGTGGCGGGCGAGTACCGGCACGCGTTGCGCGGCTTCTCCGTGAAGACGTCCGAGGACGGCGCGCGGCGGCTGGCCGCCGACCCGGCGGTCGCCTACGTCGAGCGGAACCGGATCGTGCGCGCCACCGGTGAGCCGGAGACATCGGCGGCGCAGCCGAATCCGCCCTGGACCCTGGATCGGCTCGACCGGCGCTCGCCGGAGCTGGACCGCACCTACCAGTACATGACCACGAGCGACGGCACCGGGGTCCGGGCCTACGTGATCGACAGCGGGGTGCGGATCACCCACCAGGACTTCGGAGGCCGGGCCGAGTACGGCTGGGACACCATCGGCCACGACCCGGTCGCGGACGACTGCACCGGGCACGGCACCCATGTCGCCGGGACGATCGCGGGCACGACCTACGGCGTCGCCAAGGACGTGAGGGTCGTCGCGGTCCGCATACTCAGCTGTGAAGGCCACGGCACCCTGGACAGCTTCCTGCAGGGCATCGACTGGGTGGCGGACAACGCCGTCCGGCCCGCGGTGGTGAACGCCAGCGTCGGCGGCACGTCGTCGGGCGCCGTACGGGCCGCCGTGCGCGGACTGGTCGCCCGGGGGATCCCCTTCGTCGCGGCCGCCGGCAACGACAACGGGGACGCGTGCGCCGTGAGCCCTGCCAACACCGCCGAGGCCATCACGGTGGGCAGCGCGACCGCGCAGAACCGCAAGGCGGACAGCTCCAACTACGGGCGCTGCCTGGACATCTTCGCTCACGGCGTCGACGTGACGTCCGCGGGCCACGAGACCGACACCCAGGCCGTCGTCCTGTCGGGCACCTCGATGGCCGCGCCGCACGTGACCGGCGTGGCCGCGCGCTACCTCGACGACCACCCGCTCGCCACCCCGGACGAGGTCGCGCTCGCCCTGAATCGCAACGCCTCCGACGTGATGCAGCAGCCCGGTCTGCACTCCCCGCTGGAACTGCTCCACGCCAGCGTCGGACGTCAGCCCGACACCGACTGCACCGTCAATCCGGCCGCGAACAACAACGTCGGCATCCCCGACATCGGCACCGCGCACAGCATCATCCAGATCTCCACCTGTGACGGTGCGCTTTTCTACGGCGAGGTGCGCGTCAAGATGGGCATTCTCCACCCCCACCCCGAGCACCTGCGCATCAGCCTGGTGACCACCGGCGGCGACACCGTCCTGCTGAAGAACCTCGGGCAGCCCCTGTCGTCCGGCCAGATGTTCACGACTCCCGTGGAGGGCGCCCCCCGCGACGGCTTCTGGAAGCTGAAGGTCGAGGACCTCCACACCGGCGACGTGACCGGCCAGATCGACCACTGGAACATCGAGTTCTGAGGATCACCGTCATGAGCAACCCATTCGGTTCCTTTGAGTCGGCCGCGGACAGGCCACGCTGATGTGGTCGCGGCTCTGGACGACCACCCTGGTCATGGTGATGGTGGCGGGTTTGGTGGGGGCGGTGACGCCGGCGGGTGCGCTGGTGGAGCCTTCGCCCTCGCCCAGTGGTACGGCGGAGGTTCAGGGGCCGCCGGATGTGGGGGCGTTGCGCCGGTCGGCGGTGCCTCCGACGTGTTCGTCGCCGGGTGATCACGGCTGGTATCTGCTGGGGGAGAGTGACGCCGATTTCGGGGATCTGTATTTCGCCAACTGCCTGCCGAACCCGATGTACGGGTGGCGGTATCCGGCGAAGGTGTGGGCTCAGCGTACCGACGCGCCCGACTACCGGGTCTGTGTGCCGTTCGGTACGGCGACCACCGAGCCGGTGGGGTTCATGCGGATCCCGTGGAACTATCCGTATCCGCCGGAGGGTGAGCCGTACGAGTACGGCGAGATCTGGCTGCACGGGTACTCCAACAACCACCCGACCTGCACCGTGCCGCCCGACAGCGGGGAGCCGATCCCCCGGCCGCCGTGTGAGACGTGCGACCCGCCGCCCTACACCCCGCCGTGCCCGGCGTGCCTGCCGCCGGTCGTCACCGTGACCGGCACGATCAAGACCAAGGTCAACGCGGGCGCGCCTGAGCGTACCTTTCCTGGGGCCCGCTACAGCCTGGTCTACATCGACCGGGACGGGAACGAGCGGCCGGTGCTGGACGGCATGGACCAGATCGGCCGGCCGTCCGGGGGCGAGGTCACCGGCTTCTTGGACGAGCAGGGACGGTACAGCCTGACGTTCGTCTACCCGCAGGAGTACGCACTGATGGACGGCACCCGCTGGGAGGAGGGCTGCACCCCCACGGACGTGGTCTTCATGTTGTCCCACGCCTGCGCCGACGACGACCTGCGCTTGGTGGTCTACGCCGAGAACGCCGCCCACGACGTCAAGGTCATGGACAAGGAGAACAGAGAGGTGCAGGTGGCCGTGACGGTGCCGCTCGGCCTGTACTACGACCGCACCCCGGCACAGGAGACCGTGGTGGCCACCAGCCCCGAGGCCTACGCCTACGGCGGCGCACACACCTTCAGGGAGATCTGGCCGCAGGGCCTGCCCACGTCGTCGGCACGGTTCCTGATGACGGACGAGGACGACGCGTCATACGACCCCGACACTCAGGAGATCGAACTGGGCCGGGGGCTGGCGAGCGACAGCGCACCCGAGCACGAGATGGCGCACCTGTTCGTGTCCCTGCTGTACGAGCAGGGGTGGCCGCCGGCGGACGGATGCGAGGAGCACAGCTTCACCGTGCCGAGCAACCCCAAGTGCGCCTTCCAGGAGGGGACGGCCGAGTTCCTCGCCCAGGTCGCGGAGAGCCGTTACACCGGGTCCACGGTGTATCGCTACTGGGACATGGAGAGCTGCCGGTTCCTCGGCGACGAGGACTACCCGGCCGAGGACTGCCGGCCCGGGCCCGCGGTGGAGGGCCGGGTCGCCGCGGCGCTGTGGGACCTGCACGACGCCACGGGCGAGGAACGGGACGGCTTCGTCGACGACGTGACCGTTCCCCTGATCGACCTGCTCACTGTCATCGCCGCGTCCGAACCGCTCACCGTGGACGAACTCATCGAGGCCTGGCCCGATGTCCGCGACGACAAGCGGTTGCTCATGTTCATGAACACGCTGTCGACCCACGGCGAACCGGTGGACGCCAAGCCCGGTTCGGAGATCCGGGGGGACTGGATGGAGACACCGTGCCCGTCCTGCCGCGGCGGCTCCTACCTGCGCTCCTCGTCGGCGCGGCTGCCCAGCCTGCAGTGGAGCCTGCCGGCGATCGAGGCGTACGGACGCTACGACCTGTGGGTCCGGCTCCCTGCGGGGGACCCGGGCCTGGACAAGAGCGCGGTCTACGAGATCGAGCGAGCCCACGGGTTCCACGTGCTGCGGGCCGACCAGTCCGCCGCCGTGGACGGGTGGCTCAACCTCACGCCCGACGGCATCGTGCTCGACCCGGTGGACGCGGTCCACATCGTCCTGCGCCAGGAGGACCAGCCGCTGCGTTCCCTGGCCGCCGACGCGGTCATCCTGGCGCCGCACCTCGGCTGAGACCACCCTCTGGTCCCCGCCCGCCGTCCGGTCACCACCGGCGGCGGGCGAGGCGCTGTCATTCGACCGGAAACGGAGCACAGAAATGCGTTTATCGATGTCACGACTAGCCCTGGTCATGGTGATGGTGGCGGGTTTGGTGGGTGTGGTGACGCCAGCGGGTGCGCTGGCGGAGCCTTCGCCGTCGCCCAGTGGTACGGCGGAGGTTCAGGGGCGGCCGGATGTGGGGGTGCTGCACACGGGGACCGTGCCTCCGACGTCGTGTACGTCCACGGGCATGCACGGTTTCCATCTGATCGGTGCCGCCGATGATGATTTCGGGGATCTGTATTTCGCCAACTGCGCGCCGTATCCGGTGTACGGGTGGCAGTACCCGGCCAAGGTCTGGGCTTACCGGACCGACGCCCCCGACTACCGCGTCTGTGTGCCCTGGAACACCGTGACCCCGGTCTCGGTCGGGTTCAAGCGGTTCCCGCTGAACCACCCCTATCCGCCGGAGGGCGAGCCGTACGAGTACGGCGAGATCTGGCTGAACGGCTACTCCAACAACCACCCGACCTGCACCGTGCCGCCGGACAACGGGGAACCGATCCACCGCCCGCCGTGCGACACGTGCGACCCGCCGCCCTACACCCCGCCCTGCCCGGCGTGCCTGCCGCCGGTGGTGACCGTCACCGGCACCATCAAGACCAAGGTCAACTTGTCCGGCCCGCAGCGGACCTTCCCCGGGGCTCGTTACCACCTGGTCTACATCGGCCGCGACGGGTATGTGCGGCCGGTGCTGGACGGTATGGACGAGATCGGCCGGCCGTCCGGGGCAGAGGTCACCGGCTTCCTGGACGAGCAGGGACGGTACAGCCTGACGTTCGTGTATCCGCAGGAGTACGCGCTGATGGACGGCACCCGCTGGGAGGAGGGCTGCACCCCCACGGACGTGGTCTTCATGTTGTCCCACGCCTGCGCCGACGACGACCTGCGCCTGGTGGTCTACGCCGAGAACGCCGCCCACGACGTCAAGGTCATGGACAAGGCGACCGAACTGGTGCAGGTGGCCGTGACGGTGCCGCTCGGCCTGTACTACGACCGCACCCCGGCACAGGAGACCGTGGTGGCCACCAGCCCCGAGGCCTACGCCTACGGTGCCGCGTACACCATGCGGGAGATCTGGCCGGCCGACAAGCTGGTCCCGTCATGGATCCAGATGAAGGACGAGGGCTCCTCGGCATACACCCGTGGCACCCATTACATCGAACTGAACCGGGAGAGGGCGGACACGAACGCCCCGGAGCACGAGATGGGGCACCTACTGACCGACTTCCTGTACCAGGGCGGATTGCCGCCGCCGTACGGATGCCAAGAGCACTACTACACCTGGACGACCACTCCCAGTTGCGCCTGGGTGGAGGGAATCGCCGAGTTCGTCGCCCAGGTAGGGGAGAACCGCTACAACAACTCCACCCATCACGGCAGATGGGACATGGAAAGCTGCCAGACGCTTGGGAGTCAGCAAACTCCGCCGGAGCCGTGCGAGAACGGCCCATCGGTGGAGGGCCGGGTCGCCGCGGCGCTGTGGGACCTGTACGACGAAGGGCTTGAGCTGGACGACGGCCTCACCGACCTGGTGAGCATCGACCTGGAGCACATCGTCGCGGCCATCGACGAGTTCGAGCCGACCACCGTGGACGAGTTCATCGCGGCCTGGCCGGAGTTGCGGGACGACGACCGGCTGATCATGTTCATGAACACGTTGTCGATGCACGGCGAGGTCGCCGACGCCAAGCCGGGCTCGGAGATCCACGGCACGTGGCGGCCGATCCAGTGCGCGGCCTGCCGCGGCGGTTCGTACATGCGCGCGTCGAACACAGGCCTGCCGAGCCTCCGGTGGACCTTCCCCGAACCGGAGGAGCCCGGCCGGTACGACCTGTGGGTCCGGCTCCCCGGCGGCGACCTGGGGCTGGCCAGGGACGCGGTCTACGAGATCGAGCACGCCGACGGAAGCCATGTGCTGCCGGTCGACCAGTCAGCCGCCTCGGACGGGTGGGTCAACCTGACCCCGGCGGGGATCATGCTCGACGACGACGATATCGAGGTGGTCCTGCGCCACAAGAGCCTCCCGCTCTTCGAGCTGGCCGCCGACGCGGTGATCCTCGCACCGCACCTCGGCTAGCGGTGCCTCGGGCGCCTCTCCCGCCCGTGGCGGGGAGGCGTTCAAGGTGACCATCCGGTAGAACTCCACCACGAACGGGGGCGGAGCCACTCGGCTCCGCCCCCGTTCCCGTGGTGTGCCCGGCATGGGCGAGGCTGAATGCGTGCATTCGCGGGTGGATGAGCTACTTCGTCTTGGCGGACCTGGGACGCAGGCTCCGCGATGTGGACGAGTGGTTCCGCCGCCGGATGCGGCAGATCCGCTGGAAGGAGTGGAAACGCTACTCGGCCAAGCGCCGGATGCGGGGCCGCATGTCCGGTGGTGTGAGAGGAGGGTGAGGCGACTTCACCCTCCTGCTCGATCGGGGAGCCTCGTGGCCGCGCGGCGTCCGGGGCGTGCGATCGGGAGACCGCCGTGGGTCAGGGATTGAAGACGCGTCTGCCATTCGCCACGAGCCAGTCGAGGAACTCTTGTTTGCCCGAAGGCACGTTGACGCCACCGGCGGCCAGGATATCGCTGGCATAAGTGACGCAGTCGTTGCAGCCCAGCTCGTATTCGCCCAGGTCTCCGACCGACTCCCGCTGTGCCTTCTGCGCCCCGGCGACATCCGGGACGGAGACCTCGTAGATGGTCTTCCTCATGTCGGTCTCGTTCGTGTTGTCGCTCAGCACTCTGCCTTTGGCGTTCGTGCCGTCCGGAGCGATCAGATCGCTTCTGATGCGCTCCCCGGTCTCCGGGTTGATCGTCGTGATGTTCGTGTGTTTCTCCCCCACGGCGACCCGCGCCGTTCCACCGCCGTCAGTTGACGTGGCGACGGTGACGGTCCCGTCGCCGGCGGTGCCACGCGCCGTGCCGACCCGCGCGGTGCCGGCGGGCGGGGCGTGCGGTCCCGCGTGGACGGGGCTCGACTTGGCGCTCGCCGGGGCCGGTCCGAAGCCTCCTCCGCTCGCCACGGCTATGACGAAGGTTTCGACGGCCTCCATGACCTGGTCGCCTCTGGTTCCGTTGACCGGGCCGCCGGTGTGGACGCTGTTGTACACCGTCGGCGTGTTCCACCAGTCGGCGATGGCCTGCCCGAGGGTCGGCTGCGGCGGTGGCGGGGTCGCGTCGGGGGAGCCTTTGGCGCAGGCGTAGATGCTGGGGCACAGCCCGTCGGGGTCGACGTTGCCGACGGGGTTGTTGAGGTTGTAGGTGTACAGGTTCGCCATCCGCGGCTGGGCCGGGGCCAGGTCCGGCAGGACGCGGAACATGGGGTCGGCGCTGGTCCACTGCAGGGCCAGCCCGTCGTACCAGCGGTAGGGGTAGTGGTGCAGCCCGGCGAAGGTGTCGTAGTCCTTGTCGTTGATCTGGCGGGTGTACTTGCCGGCGGGGGGCGCGGTGCCTTCGGCGGTGAGCTCAAGCAACTGGTCACCATAAGGGCCGTAGGCGGCGACGCGCCGGGTCGTGGCGCCCTGGGTGGTGCCCTGGCCGGCGGCGTCCAGCGCGAGTACGTGGTGGCCCTGGCCGTTGGTGAGGTAGTGCTCCAGGGTGCCGGTGGCGGCGTCGCCGTCGACGCGGCCGATGGTCTGGCCGGCCAGCGTCAGATAGGTGCGGTACGTGGCGGGCCCGCCTGCGGGCTTGTGGACCTCCATGGCCCCGTACCAGCGGGTGGTCGAGGTGATGTTCCCGGCGCTGTCGCGGTGCACGGCGGCGATGCGCCGGTGGCCGTCGTAGAAAAGGGTCTCGGTGGGCCGTCCCGGTGCGGTGATCCTGCGCAGGGCCGGGCCGTCCCAGGTCTGGCCGAGCTGGCTGCCGTCGGGAAGTGTCCGGCTGACGGTGTTGCCGGCCTCGTCGTAGGTGTAGGTGGCCAGGGGGGTGCCGTCCGATTTGCGTAGCCGGTCCAGCCGGTTGGGGTCGCCGGTGGCGGCACTCTGGTAGCGGTAGGTGACGTTACGGTCGGTCACCCGGAGCGCACCCGTGGAGGCGACGTTGGCGGAGGCCAGCCGGCCGCCGTCGGTGTGAGTGAACGCGGCGCTGTAACTCACCGCGGGAATGCCCGGCTCGCTGGGCTTGGTGGCGGTGACGCCGGTCAACTGGTCCCGCGCGTCGTAGGTGTAGGTGGTGGACAGCGCCGGGCGGTCGATGTCGCCGAGCGTCTCGAAGCTGTTCTCGATTTCACCGGCGTCGTTGTAGGCGACGGTCTGCAGGTAGCGGTAGACGTCCCCCATCTGGGCGGAGACGCCGGTCAGCCGGCCGTACCTGTCGTGGCCGAAGGCCATGGTGGGCTGGGCGAACCCTGCGGTGCCCGCGGTGTTCACGTTCCTCGTGTACAGCAGCCCGGCCGCGTTCCGGGTGTTGGCGATGTTCATGTCCTTGCCGGCTAGGACGAACCGGGCGGTGGACGGGGTTCCGTCGCGGTCGTAGCCGGTGTGCACCTGGACTCCGTCGAAGACCGGCGAGCCCACAGTGGAGTTGGAGAAGACCTGGGTGAGACTGGACTCGACGGTGCCGGTGGGGTCATAGGTGAGGCTGGTCTGCAGCACGTCGTCGCCCAGGCCGATGGGGTCCTTGATGATCTGCCTGGTGGTCACCGGCCGGCCGTGGTCGTCATAGCGGGTGACATTCCGCACGACGGAGGAGTCGGTGCAGGTGAGGTGGCCGATCTGGTGGAGATGGGTCGGCATCACCTCGCTTGTGGGGCAGTGGCCGGCGTCGGGGCCGTCGTAGATGTAGTGGGTGTCGATGTCGTCGGCTGGGGAGGTCCGGCCGTAGAACTCGTCGATCTCCGCGCTCGTCAGGTTCCGTACGGCGGGACGGTGGCGGACGATACGGTTCAGGTCGTCGTAGAAGTTCTCGTGGGTGTAGGCGGCGGCGCTCGCTCCGGCGGGCACCGGCTCGACGACCTTCGTCATGTTGCCGTTGTGGTCGTAGTCGTAGCTCCACCTCCGCCCGCCGGGCAGGGTGACGCCGCGCCGCTGACCGAAGAAATCATGGTCCAGTTCTGTGACGGCGCCGTCGGGGTCCTGGACGCGCTTGGTGTTGCCGTTGGTGTCGTAGCGGTAGTGGGTGACCGCGAACCGCGGGCCGCCGCCGGGGCCGCCGGTGTCCGCGACCTTCTCCTCCACCTTGACGAGCTGGTTCAGCGGGTCGGTGAGCGTGTTGGTGACCGAAACCGGCGAGCCGTCGGCGGTGGGACCGTCGCTGCTGGTGACGTTCAGGCCGTTGTAGGTGCTGGTGGCGAAGACGGCGTTGCCGGACCCGGTCTCCGCCACCTGCGTGACGCGGCCGAGCGCGTCGTAGGTGACAAGGACGTCGAAGGTGCCGGACAGGCCGTCGCCGCGAGGGCCGCGGGTCACCGCGGGCCGGCCGGCCGCGTCGTAGGCGTAGGTGATGACGTTGTCGGCCTGCGGGTCCTGCTGGGTGGTCACCTTGACCGCCCGGCCCAGCCCGTCCAGCTCGGTCGTCACGTGGGAGAAGTCGCCGTCTCCCGCCGCCTTCTCCACCGTGGCGGTGACGGGGGCGGCGTGCCCGGGGTCGTCGTGGTTGGCCCGGTCGTCGTAGGAGGCACGGGCCACCTGGACACCCGGACCGGTGCCGGCGGGGAAGGCGGACACCTCCAGCGTCCTGCCCAGCCCGTCGACCTTGGTGACCGTCCGGGACGGCAGGGCTCCGGGCGTCGCGGGGGTGCAGGAGACCGACGGCGGATCCGGATCGGTGCCGGCGTCGGCGCCGTCCGGGCACACCCAGTCCGGACCGGCGCTCTCCAGCACCGCGCCGGTGCCCGCGTCCACCGTTCGCGTGGTCACGTGGTCGATCGGCAGGTCGCCGTACGTGAGGTCCTGTCCCGAGCGGGTGACCCTGGTGACCTGGACGCCGTCGGTGTCGTAGGCGTATTCGGTGTAGCCGTCGGCGGTGTCGGTGTTGCCGTAGCGCTCCACCTGGTTCGGCGGCCACACCTTGAACAGTTGTCCTTTGTCCGCACCGGTGCCGCCGTGGTAGGCGTACCGGGTGGTGCGTGACGCCGCCCCTGAGCCGGTCTCGTCGCTGACGGTGACGTTCTCGATCCTGCGGAAGGCGGTGTCGCGGTAGGTGTAGGTCGTGGTGCCCTGTGTGGTGGCGCTGCCGTCGAGCACGCTGCGGGCGGTGACGGTGTCGGGGGCGACGGCGAACACGTCCGCTCCCGAGGCGATCCGGTAGGTGGTGTCCTGGCGGCGGGTCTCGCTCTGGCCGTCGGCGTTGACGAACTGGATGTCGGCCCGGGTGGGCAGCACCGCGGCCAGGGTGCCGGAGTCCGTGTGCGGTGTCCAGGTGACGTCACGGGTCACCCGGGGCGCGGTGCTCAGGCAGCCGTTCAGGGTCTGCCCGGTGGCGCCGGTGCACGTGTAGGACGTGGTCGCCTTCGGCAGCACCACCCGGGACGGATAGGCCGTCTCCATGCTCGGGGTACGCAGGTTCAGCTCGTGGACGTGGTAGGTGTGCTCGGCCACCGTCATCACCCGCGTGTGGGCCGCCGGGTCGAGAGGAGCGCCGAAGGCGTCGTCGCCCACGACGGTGACGGTGCGTACCGGGAGGCCGTGCGGGGACTGGTCGTAGCCGTACCGGGCCACCGTGGTCAGATCGTCGTCGTCGGCGCCGGGGGTGTCACCCCGCTTCACGGTGGCCACCTCGGTGAATCCGCGGAAGGACCGCCGGCCGTAGGGGCCGGCCGTGAAGACGGGACCACGGTAGGCGTACTGCGTGGTCATGAGCGGCTGGCTCTGGCCGGGGTGGACGTCGACCCTGGCCGCCACCCACTTGTGCGCCGTGACGTCACGCTCGTAGCTGACCTTCGTGACGGCGCCCATCCCGTTGGCGACGGTGCGAAGCAGCCGCGCCGGCGCGTTGTGCGCGTCGGCGCCGTCGACGACCCGCTTGGCGTAGCGGACCGACGGGGAGCCGCCCGCGTCGTCGGAGACCAGGTCGAGCAGCCCGTCGCCGTCCAGGTCGACGGCCTGCCTACTCTGCGTGATCCGGTACTCGCCGAGGTCGTTGAACTGGCCGGCCAGGCCGCGCGCGTCGATCGCGCCGGCCAGCGCGCCGATGACCTGGGCGTCCACCGCCACGGCCTTGGTCCACGCCCGGCCACCGCCGAGGTAGGCCGTCGCGCCGGCGCCCTGGTCGTTGTACAGCACGTCGGGGTACCCGTCGTAGTCCACGTCGATCAGCGCGCGCTTGTGGTAGCGGTGCGCGGACTGCGGGTACTCCTGCCAGGACCGGTCGGTCATGTCGGGGGAGTGCGCCGACTCCAGCGTCACGGTGTCCGGCGCGTTCTGGCTGAACTGGACCTGCCCGTCGTCGGCCGTGGTGCCGAACCCTGTGCCGGTGTTGAACCGCACCGTGCTGCCGGTGTCGGTGCCGATGTTCAGGCTGACATGGTCGGGCAGCCCGTCCGCGTTGACGTCGGCGCCGACCCCGGTGCGGTGGTAGGTGGTGTAGTCGTCGGGCCGGTCCAGGTCACCGCCGTCGATCTGCGTGCGGCCCCGCTCCGGCGCCAGTCCTTGCGGTACCGCTCCAAGGGTGATCGGCGGCTGCGCGAAGTCGAACCCGCCGCCCTTGAGGCCGGCCGAGATCGCGTTGTCGTCGTACATGAGGTCCAGGTAGCCGTCGCCGTTGACGTCCACCAGCGACTCGGAGGTGTTGTCCTCGGAGTAGGTGTTCGGCTGCGCGAAGTACCGGCCCATGAGGGACGGCTGGGGCACCTTGGCGATACCGGCGCCGCCGGGGCGGGTGGCGGGCACACGGACCGGGGTGGTGGCGAACCCGCTGCCGGTGTTGCGGTAGACGTAGATGTTCCGCTGGCGCACGGTGGCGCAGCCGATGGAGAACTCCCGCTCCCAGTGGGCGTCGCCGGTGCAGGTGGCCGGCGGTGGCACGCCCGCGGTGCTGGCGTACGGGCACTTGCGTGAGGCGATCGGCTGGGCCAGCAGGTCAGGCAGGAGGTCGCCGTCCACGTCGGTGAAGGCGTGCGCCACCTGCTGGATCGACCCCCAGGACGCCGGGAAGTCCACGCCGCCGCCGCTGCACGGCACCGCGGGGTTACCGTCAGCGCCGCCGGAGGCGTCGTTGCTGAAGGACCGGCTCAGCCCGCACAGCAGCTCCCCCGCCCCCGAGGCAGGAGTGCCCGGCGTCACCGGCACGTCGGCCATGGCGTCCCGCAACGTGAACGGCGGGAACTCGCCGCCCGCGGTCTGCTTGACGAAGCCCGCGGTCCGTCCCTTGTTCAGGTACACGTCGATGGCGCAGCCGCCGAGCGTCGGCGTCGCCGAGCCCATCAGCGGCAGGCCGGGGCGCTCCAGGATGTCCACCAGCCCGTCGGCGTCGACGTCGAGGAACATCCGGCTCACCGTCTCGCCGGTGTGCTGCCCGATCGCCAGCTCGTGCGCGAAGGTGTTCGGAGGGAGGGGGCACAGCGGTGCCGAGCACTGTTGCCAGTCCCCGGGGTTCGTGCCGCCGCCCGGCAGCCCGAGCCCGCTCACCCCGTCGATCGACTCCGGTACCCGCAGGTTGGCCGGCACCGGAGCGGCGGGGGAGTCGTAGTGGCTGTCGAGAACGTACGACGCCGCCTTGCCGTAGGTGAAGGCGACAGGCGGGAGTACGGTCGGTGGCGTCGACGACTCCGGCGGATACGCCGTCTGGGTCACCGAGGCCAGTTCGCGGAACGGGCCCGCGGCTCCGGGCGGCGACGCGCAGGACTCGGTCGTGGCGGTGTAGGCGAGGTCGTAGCGGCGCACCGAGCTCAGCGTCCCGTCGCGGCGTGCCGCGGTGGTGATCCGGGTCAGCTTCCGCGTGCCGCTCAACTGCGCGAATCCCAGCCGGTGGTCGAGTCGCGAGCCGATCGCCGGCATCACCGCCGGGGTGCCGCAGAACACCGGGGCCTGGTACTCGAAGAACACCCGGGCGTACGCCGCCGAGGCGCCCGGCGCCAGGTACTCGATGCGGTCCAGCAGAACCTCCCGCGGTTGCCCGCCCGCCGGCACCGTGTCGGAAACGCGGCCCACCACCCGGTAGACCCACTTCAGCGTGTGCCCGTCGTGATCGGTCTGCTCGACCAGCGGGGCGAATCCGTAGGGCGTCTGCGCCTTCAGCCCGTACCTTGACGTCAGGCCGTCCTTGGTGGTCGCCTGCCACCAGTACGGCGAGGAGGCCACCTCGCCGAGGTACTCGTACCGGGTGGACCCGGTGTCGCCCAACTCCCGGTATCCGGTCGCTCCCGGCGAGACGGGCAGCGTGGGGTCGGGCACCAGTGGGTCGCCGCCCGGCCCGCGGAAGTCACGCGGCGCGGCCGGGGTTCCCCCGTCCGGCCATTCCGGCCGTACGGTGCCCGCCGCGGGCTCCACCGTGATCGCCGCGCTCGCGGCCAGCGACCACCCCGCCGCGACGCCGCCGTGGACCGCGCCGGACGAGCGGTACCGCAGGGCCACATTCGGCTGCATCCCCTTGCGTCCCGGCGGCACCGCGATGTCCAGCGAGTAGCTGAAATCACCGTCCGCGGCCGCGCCGCCCGTGCCCGCGGTGGACTTCACCGGGTCCGGTGCCTGTCCCGCCTGCGCGAGCGCCCCGTCGGCGTTGCCGGGTCTGGCCGTCTCCGCGACCGCAGGGCCGCCCGGCACCACTGCCAGCGTGACGGCCGTCAGCACGGCCACTCCCGCCGCCGTCAGCCGGGGCGGCCAGGATCTCCTGTCATGTCGCCCGCGGTCGGGGGGGCGCTTTCTGAAGTGGCCCCGTACGGACCGATCAGCGGTTGTCATCACGAACCTCACCCATGTCGAAGGAGCACGCCGCGCGGTACCGCGGCAGATCTGCGGACGGGACGGTGTGCGGGAGGGAGGGGTGATCACCGGTCGATTACGTCGCATATGACGACATGCATGCGGTATTCAGGGTGTCATATGGATAAATCAACTCATTAGGGCCAAAAAAACACTAAAAATCAGGCAGTACTGGCTCTCCTCCGCCAAGCCGCACACTGGTCATTCATCGGTTTGTCTCCGCCTCGTGCGGTACCAGAGCCGGCCCACTGTTTTCCGCCTACGTTGCGGCCGTTTCGGGGGAATGCCGACGGCCCCCGCGAGGTGGTTCGCGGGGGCCGCAGGCACGGAGGCGGGACGGTGAGGAGGGGGGACGGCGCCGATCGTCACCGGCCCGTGGTCACGAAGGGCCGTGGGGACGGGCGGTGGGCCGCCAGGCGGACGGGGGGACGGTCACCGGGTGGGTGGGGTGGCGAGGCGCCAGGCGGGGTCGGTTCCGTCGCCGTTGGTCTGGCGGGGGGCGGTGTCGCCCGAGTAGCGGTAGAGCGGGTGGCCGTCGAGGGTGATCTGCTTGCCGCCGTCCTCACGTACGACGACGCCGAGGGACGCCGGTGTGATGCCCGGCAGCGCGACGGGCATGCCGCCGGGGGCGAGGGCGGGCGGCCACGTGGCCGCGCAGGCGCCCGTGCACTTCGGCGTGGCCCGCTTCCTGGCCGTGCTTCTCGGGTCCTCGGCGTAGACGTAGAGCGCGCGGCCCTCGGCGTCGACGACGATCGTGCCCTTGGGGGTGTCGGCGACGCCGATGAGCGTGGCGGGCGGCAGGGACCGGGCCGGGCCGGGGGGCGGGGGAACGGGGACGAGCGTCTCCTTGGCCGCCGGGGCGGGGCCGGCGCCGCACGCCGCCGTGAGCAGCAGGCCGCACGACCAGGCGGCGAGGGCACGAAGCGAGGAGTTCTTCACGACGCCTACGTCAGCGCGACCGTGACGCCCTCGGAGAACGGGCTGGCGTGCAGCTCGACCTCGGCCGCCTTGGTGTCCTTCGGCACGTCGTAGATCAGCACGCCCTTGACGGAGTTCCCCGGGTTGATCTGCTCGAAGAGGCTGTTGGAGTTCTGCAGGTACGCCGCCGCGGTGGAGTCCGCGGCGAACTCGCGGCCCCGGGTGTCCATCAGCTTCTGGCTGTAGCCGACGAAGCTCTGCGCCTTGTTACCCGTGTTCTTCACCGTGAAGTGCACCAGGATGAACTTGCCCTGCGCCTTGGTGTTGAGCAGTTCGCTGCCCACCGTGGTGGCGGTCCTGACCTTGTCGATCCGGAAGGTGAACTCGCCGTCGCGCACCGAAGCTCCGATGGCGGGCGGGCCGTCCGACTGCCCGACCTGACCCTGCCCGTCCTGCCCGGCCTCCGGCGTGCCGGTCTGCCGCCCCGACGTCACCGCCCCGCCGGTCAGGGGGGACGGGCCGGCCAGGCCGCACCCCGCGAGCACAAGGACGAGCGCGGGCAGGGCCGCCGCCCGCCCGATGCGCCGCCCGCGATCGTTGCCGATCATCCGATACTCCGTTCCGAGCGGTGACCGCTCTGGCTGAAACGCGAAAGTGGATCACACCGACGCCGTCGGTCTGAGAGCGATACGCACCGCCACCCGCGATCGGTTGCGTGCACGCGCCGGGCCGCGCGGGCCGTCAGCGGAGGGGCACCTTCGCGGCGCCGGGCCACACGCTCCGGAGAGGTCACGACGCGGCGGGTCCGCCGTCGTGCGGCGGAACCGGTCGTCCACGTCTCGCCGTACAGCTCTGCGGGCCGCCGGGCGCACCGGTGGCCGCCTCGACGAGACGAGTAAGGACCACCATGGACATCACTGATCACCCTCTCCGCCACCCCGCACCGGGCGACTGGGGCAACACGCCGCAGCAGCCGCCGCCACGGCCGGGAACGGTCATGGTCGCCATGGTCAGCACGGTGATCGCCGTGCTGGCCGCGCTCGCCACGGCGGTCCTCGCGCTCACCGCGGGCAAGGAGATGCTCCTGTCCTACGCGACCGACGAGTTCGGCCTTGACGGCGGGTCGGGACGCGCTCTGGCCGAGTACGCGGCGAACCTGACGTTGTCCACACTGCGCGCCCAGGCCGTCGTCTGGATCGTCTCCGCACTGATCATCGCGCTGCTCCTGCTGCCGCTGCGCAAGGCCAGGACCTGGGCGCGGGTGATCCTGACGTTGTTCATCCCCGGGATGATCCTGCTCGGGCTGCGGGACATGGCGGGGGCCGTCTCGCCGGTCATGGGCTGGCTCGGCGCGCTCATCGCGCTCGCCATGGCGGTGGCCCTGGTGGCATGGTGGCTCCCCCCGGGCAACCGGTACGCCCGCTACCACAAGGGCGCCGGCCGCGGGCAGCGCCGCGCGTAACGGAACGGAACCGATGGCCGGGGCGGTGCCGTACCGAACGCAACCGAATCTCTCTCCTTTGGAGTCGCCATGAAGCTGTCCGGTCCCGTGGTGTTCGAGCAGTTCGAGCAGGTGGTGACCCGGAACGATCCGGACACCGGCCTCGACGCGATCATCGCCGTCCACAGCACCGCCCGCGGCCCCGCGCTCGGCGGGGTGCGCCTGAAGACCTACCCCGACCACGCGGCGGCGCTGGACGACTGCCTGCGCCTCGCGCGGGCGATGACCCGCAAGACCGCCGCGGCCGGGCTGTGGCTCGGCGGCGCCAAAAGCGTGATCGTCTGTGACCCGAAGGACAAGACCCCCGAGCTGCTGCGCGCCCACGGCCGGTTCATCCAGTCGCTCGGCGGGCGCTACGTTCCCGGCATCGACATCGGTACCGGGGCCGAGGACATGCGGCTCATCGGCACCGAGGCCGACGTCGTCACGTGCACCGAGGGCGACCCGTCGTACCTCACCGCGCTCGGCGCGTACGCCGGGATCGTCGCGGCGTTCGAGCACGTGTACGGCACCGGCGACATGTCCGGCCACACGGCCGTCGTCCAGGGGGTGGGCCACGTGGGCCACCACCTGGCGAGGATGCTGACCAAGTCGTCGGCGACCGTGATGATCAGCGACGTCGTCGAGTCACGGGCACGCGCGCTGGCCGACGAGATCGGCGCCGTCGTGCTGGACCCGGCGGAGGCCATCGCCACGCCGTGCCACGTGCTCGCGCCGTGCGCCCTCGGCGAGGTCGTCAATCCCGGCACGATGGACGACCTGCGCTGCGGCATCCTCGCCGGCGTCGCCAACAACGTGCTGTCCGACGACGCTCTCGCGGTCCCGCTCGCCGAGCGCGGCGTCACGTTCGTGCCCGACTTCATCCTCAGCGCCGGCGGGATCACGTTCCTGGACGAGCAGCTCCGCGGCGGCGACGAGGACTCGGCGGTGCCCCGGGTGCTGGAGATCGGCGACCGGGTCACGTCGATCCTCACCGAGGCGGACGCGGCCGGTGTCACCCCGCTTGAGGCCGCCACGGCGCTGGCCGAGGACCGCCTGGCGGAGCCGGCCGGCCGGCATTAGGGGCACCTATGACGTCCGACCGTCCTGCCTGGCCCGGGTCCGCGCGGGGCGGCGCGGCCCCCGCACCCTGGGACAGGAGCATCATGGCACCGATGAGCAGGGAAGAGATCCTCTTCGCGAGCCCGCTGGAGCCGTCGGACGACCCGACGGACGATCAGGTGGACGCGGCGGTGGCGAACACGCTCGCCGAACTCGGGGAATTCGGCTGCGCGGCCGTCATCGCCGGCGCGTTCGCCCGCGATCCGTCGCGGGCGACGGCGCGCATGCGCTGGGCGCGGCGGCGGACGGCGGGGAAGAAGGAGGAGTAAGGGGAGCCGGGGAGATGTCCTGGGGACGGGGAATCGTCCAGACTTGAGCGGTGCGCTTCCCCGATCTGCTCGAACGCGACGACGAACTGGCCGCGCTCGGCGAGGTGATGGAGTCGGCGCGGCGTGGCACCGGCGCGATGGCGCTGGTGACCGGGGCGGCGGGGATGGGCAAGAGCCGGCTGCTTGAGCGGGCCCAGGTGACGGCGGCCGGGTTGGGGATGCGCGTGCTGACGGCGCGCGGGGTCACGCTGGAGCGCGACTTCGCCTTCGGGGTGGTGCGGCAGCTCTTCGAGCCGGCGCTGGCCGGCGCCGCGGGCCCGCCGCGCGCGGAACTGCTGTCGGGGGCGGCCGCGCACGCGGGCGGCCTGTTCGGCCCGGACACCGGGCCGTCAGGGCCGGCCTCCGGTGAGTTCGCCGGGCTCAACGGCCTGTACTGGCTGGCGCTGAACCTGTGCGGGGACCACGGCCTGGCGTTGTTCATCGACGACCTGCACTGGGCCGACCGGTCGTCCCTACGCTTCCTCGCCCATCTGCTGCCGCGGCTGGAAGGCACGCCGCTCGCGGTGCTGGCGGGCACGCGGCCCGCGGAACGGGGCACCGACCCCCACCTGCTCGACCTGATCTGCCTCGACCCGGTCTGCCGGGCCGTGCCGCTCCGGCCGCTGACCCCGCGGGCGACGTCGGGCCTGCTGGAACGCGGCATGGGCGCGCGTCCCGACGAGGAGTTCGCCCGGGTCTGCCACCGGGCCACCGGCGGGAACCCGCTGCTGCTGGCCGAGCTGGCCCGCGGGCTGGCCGAGGCGGAGGTGACGCCGGTCGCCGCGCACGCCGGCGGGATCGAGCCCGTGGGGGCCAAGGTGATCACCCGCCGGGTCGCCGTGGAACTGCGGCGGCTGACCCCCGCGGCGCGGACGCTGACCGAGGTGCTCGCGGTCATGGCGCCGCACGCGGGCCTGGAACAGGTGGCCCGGGTGGCGGGGCTGGACCCGGCGGCGGCCGCGGCCGCGTGCGCGGAGTTGTCCGCGGCCCAGCTCGTGCGCGAGGACACGCCGCCGTTCCCCGGCGCCGTTCAGGGTGGACCCGGCATGGACGGCACGTGCCTGGAGTTCACGCATCCCCTGGTGCAGAACGCGGTGTACCGGCAGATCGGCGCCGCGGGACGGCTGGCGTACCACGAGGCGGCGGCCCGGTTGCTCAAGGAGGAGGGCGCGCGTGCCGAACAGGTGGCGGCACACCTTCTGCGGCTGCCGCCGGCCGGCGACGAGGCGAGGGTGGCCGTGCTGCGGCAGGCCGCCGAGGCGGCGCTGTCGCGGCGCGTGCCCGAGCCGGCGTTCGCCTACCTGGAGCGCGCCCTGGCCGAGCCGCCCGGCGGCGACCTGCGCGTCACGGTGCTCACCGAGGCCGGGCTGGCCGGCCTGAACGTGGACAAGGAACGCGGCGCCCGCTATCTCACCCAGGCGCTCGCGGCGACCTCCGACCCCTACGAGGCCGGCCGGCTGGCCGTGGCCCTCGGGATGGCGATGCTGCACACCGGCCGCCCCGAGCAGGCGATCGATGTGCTGACGGCCGCCGTCGACGCGCTGCCCGAGACCGACGACGACCTGCGGCGGCACCTGGAGGCCGTGCTGCTCTCCGTGCCGCCCTCGACGTTCAGCCACACCGAGATCCTGCGCCGGCTGCCGGGGCTGCGGCGTCTGCCACCCGCGGGGACCGTCGGCGCGCTGCTGCTGGACGGCGTCGTCGCGGTGCTGGACGCCGACCACACCGACCCGGGGGGCCTGGAGCGGGCGCGCAAGGCGGTCGCCGACCCCCGCATGACCGACCTCGCCGCGCAGGGGGCGCCACTGGCGAGCTGCTCCTACTTCGTGATGATGTCGGGAGACCTGAACGCGGGGATCGCCGCGCAGAGCGTGGTCATCGAGGAGGCCCGCGCGCGGGGGTCGATCAACGCGCAGATCCTGCACCTCTTCTACCGGGCGATGGGGCTGCTCGGCCGGGGGGACCTGGCGGACGCCGAGGCCGATCTGCGCGAGGGGCTGCGGCTCACCGACATGATCCGCTTCGGCTTCGCGCGGTTGTCGCTGAACACACTGCTCGCCCAGGTGCACATCGAGCGGGGTGACCTTCACGCGGCGGTCACCAGCCTGGAGGGCGCCAGGCTGCCCGCCGGCTCGGTGCTGCACGAGATGGAGCCGGCGTACCTGCTGGCCTACGCCCGGGTGCGGCACGCCGAGGGAAGGCATGAGGAGGCGCTGGACGCCGCGGAGGCCGCGGGACGGCGGTTCGGGGCCATCGGCGGCGACAACCCGGCGGTCGTCGCCTGGCGCTCGCAGGCGGCGCTGAGCCTGCACGCGCTCGGCAGGAACGAGCAGGCCCGCCGGTACGCGCAGGAGGAGGTGGCGCTGGCCACCCGCTGGGGCGCGCCGCAGACCCTCGGGCACGCGCTGCGCGTGGCGGGCATGCTGCGCCCCGGCCCGGACGGCGCCGAGCTGCTCCGGCGGGCCGTCGCCGTGCTGGAGAGGAGCCCCGCCCGGCTGGCGCACGCGTACGCGCTGGTCGAGCTCGGCACGGCCCTGCGCCGGGACGGGGAACCCGCGCGGGCCCGGACACGCCTCGCCGCCGGCCTGGAACTCGCCCTTCGCTGCGGTGCCACCGGCCTCGCCGGCCATGCCCGCACGGAGCTGCGCACCGCGGGCGGCCGCCCCCGTCCCGCGTCCGCCACCGGCGGGCAGGCCCTGACCGCCGCCGAGCACCGCGTGGCCGAACTCGCCGCAGAGGGCCTGGCCAACCGCCTGATCGCCCAGCGCCTCTACATCACGGTGAAGACCGTGGAGGTGCACCTGAGCAACGTCTACCGCAAACTCGGCGTCTCCCGCCGCCACGAACTCCACCACGCCCTCACCTCCGCCTCCCACCCGTCCGCCTCCCGCCCGGGACCGTCCAGCACCTCGACCGCCTGGTAGCACCACCCCGCCCGGCACGACCGGCCCGGAGCGCACGACAACCCCGCATCCGCCCAGAACCGATGGGCGAAACCACTGCGTACCGCATGGAGGAACTCCACGCAGACCCCTCCCCCACATGTTGAAAGGTGAGCCATGAGCACCACGGCGCAGCATTTCGCCGACCGCATCTTCCGCGCCGCACTCGGCACGGCCGAGGTGCTGTCCGTCCACCTCGGCGACCGGCTCGGCTGGTACCGGGCACTCGCCGCCCACGGCCCGGCGACGTCCGGGGAACTGGTGGCTCGGGCGGGCGGCGACGAGCGGTACGCGCGGGAGTGGCTGGAGCAGCAGGCGTGCGCGGGCATCCTCACCGTGGAGCCCGACGGCCGCTTCCTGCTGCCCGAGGGCGCGGCCGAGGTGCTGACCGACGAGTCCAGCCTCAACTACCTCGCCCCGCTGGCGCGCATGTTCGCCGGCGCCGCGGCGCAGATGCCCGCGCTCGTCGAGGCGTACCGCAACGGCGGCGGCGTCGGCTGGGGCGCCTTCGGCGCCGACGTGCGCGAGTCGCAGGCGGACATGAACCGTCCCTGGTTCGAGTCCGCGCTCCCCGACGCGCTGGCCACCGTGACCGACCTGGACGAGGCCCTGCGCCGCCCGGGTGCCCGCATCATCGACGTGGGCTGCGGCGGCGGATGGTCGACCATCGCCCTGGCGCGGACCTACCCGCAGGCGAGGGTCGAGGGCATCGACATCGATGGCCCCTCCATCGAGATGGCCAGGCGCAACGCCCGCGGCACGGACGTCACCTTCCACCTCGGTGACGCCGCCGACCTCAAGGAGGGCGCCTACGACGCGGCCTTCGCCTTCGAGTGCGTGCACGACATGCCCCGTCCCGTCGAGGTGCTGGCCGCGATGCGCCGCACCGTGGTCCCCGGCGGCCACGTGATGCTCATGGACGAAGCGGTGGCGGACTCCTTCCAGCCGGACGGCGACGACACCGAGCGCCTGATGTACGGCTTCAGCCTGCTCATCTGCCTCCCCGACGGCCGGGCCCACCCCTCCTCCGCCGCCACCGGCACCGTCATGCGGCCCTCCACCCTGCGCGGCTACGCCGTCGACGCGGGCTTCCGCGACATCGAGGTACTCCCCATAAGTGATTTCGGGTTCTGGCGTTTCTACCGGCTCGTCGCCTGACCCGTGATCGCCCTCGGCGCGGGGGTGGATCCACGCCCGCCCCCCGCGCCGAGCCCCGCCGGCGGCACGCACCCGCGTGCCGCCGGTTCCTCGCCCGGCCGGTGCCCGGGGCCGCCGTGCGCCGGCCGGGCGAGCGTGGGACCTGACGGGGGGCAGGCTGTCCGGCCCGGCACCGGTGTTCCGCGTGACCTCGGCGCGAAATGCGCGTGAGGGGCCTGACAGGGAATTGGGAGCCGACCGACAGGCGGGGTTTCTACGCTCCGCCGTGTCGCCTCATTTCTGTCGTGGCTAGCCCCACCGCCCTGACGAGGTACCTATGCGCAGTTCTCCCGTTCCCCCCCGGCGCACGCGGCACCTGTGGACGGCGCTGGTCGCCGGTCTGCTCGCCGCCCTGATCCATGTCCCAGCGATGGCGGTACCGGCGGCGGCGTCGGTCACCAGCCCGGGAAACCTCGACGGACTCGCGGCCGCGACGCCCACGGCGCCGGCGGCGGTCGGCATGCCCGGTGGCGCCGGCCAGGCGAGCACCCGGGGAGACTACACGTTCACCTACCCGATCGAAGTGCCGCCGGGCCGCAAGAAGATGCAGCCCGCGTTGTCACTGGCGTACTCCTCCGCCGGTGACGTGCACGGCGGGATCGCCGCCGGCTGGTCCCTGCCCATACCGGCGATCACGGTCGATCCCCAGCCGGGCGCGGTGCACCCCGTCGAGCCGGGCGGGGACGGCCCTGCCATCCCCCGCGATTTCGTCGCGCCCGACGGCAGCCCGCTGGTGGCCGACGCGACCTTGCCGAAGCGCACCGGCGGCATCGCGTTCCGCGCGCTCGGGGACGGGCGGTTCACCCGGTACGAGTACCTCGGCCAGGTGAGCGGCTCGGCGTACTGGTGGGAGGCGTTCACCCAGGACGGCGACGTGGTGCGGTTCGGGCGCAAGGACCAGAGCCCCTACTCGTACGCGCCGCTGGTGGAGCAACTCGACGGTGACGGGCACACGCTGAAGTACGTGTGGCGGGTGGTCGGCCGGAACTCCGACACCACGCCGGCGGCCGGTCTTCCGCGGGAGTTCCTGCTGGACCGCATCGACTACCTCTCCCCAGGGGCGACCGTCCCGTACGCGCGGGTGTTCTTCTACTACGACGCCCCGGTGTTCTGCGGGAACGACACGACGATGCCTCCGGTGGGATCACGGCTGGACTACCGGCAGGGATTCGGCCGGCTGACCGGCACGAGGAAACTGACCCGGATCAGCACGGCGGCGACGCGGAACGGCGCGCTGAGCGCGATACGCCGCTACGACCTCGGCTACACCGCGGCCACGGAGCAGTGCGCGAACAACCAGGCGGGGCCGTTCCGCGAGCTGGCGTCCGTGTCCCAGACGGGTTTCGCGCCGGGCGGCGGCACCACCGTGCTGCCGCCGACGACGTTCACCTACGGCAAGGCCGCCACCTACACACAGGACGCGCACTACGAGACACCGACCACTCTGGCGAACCTGCGGGTGCCGGAGTCGGTGCACACCTTGCAGAACGGCGGCAGTCACGACGGCGATGGCGATCTCCGGGTCGACAGGGACCACTTCCATCCCGACATTCCATTCGTGCGCTGCGACGTGGCCTTCTGCGACGTTCCTGGGAACGCCGGGTCCACCCGGTTGCCCTCGTCCCAAGGCGGGTACACCACCAGCCGCGACGCCAGCCAGATGGCCTGGCGCATGGCGCAGACGCAGGCCACCGGCGAAAGCGTCTCGACGCTCTATCTCGACGTCAACGCCGACGGCCGGCCGGACATGCTGCGCCTGACGGCGTCACCGCGACTGGTCGCGTCGCCGCCCGTCACCGGCAACTGCCAGGTCCAGGTGTGGGTCAACAAGGGCGACCCGGGGTTCGTCATGGACTCCACGGTGTTCTCCGGTTTCAGCCTGCGTGACGCGATGGCCGACATCCCGGTCGCCTCGCTGCCGGGCTCCGCAGGCACCGGGGAACTGCTGTGCTCGCTGTCGCGGTCGTTCAGCGCGGTGCCGGGAGGCTGGCGCGGCGTTGTCGACTACAACGGCCCGGAAGGTTCCGCCCGGATGGGTGACGGTACCGAGCCCTGTTCCGACTACTGGGAGGCGAACGCCGCCTGGGGATCGATGCACCAGGTCATGCACGGATTCTTCGACGTGGACGGGGACCGGGACCCCGATCTGGTGTCCCAGCCGGTCACGCCGAGAGACTGCCCGTACGACAGCACCCAGGACGTGCCGTGGAACCTGGATGACCCGGACCCGACCTGGGTGACCCACGCCCAGCACTCGATCCCCGGAGGGATCCCCGACCCGGAGCTCAACCCGTGTCAGTGCCGGCCGGTGATCGACACGGTGCGGCAGAGCTACTGGTACGTGTACAAGAACACCGGCACCGGGTTCTCCACCACACCCACCCGCGTTCGCGTGCCCAGCAGCGCCACCCTGCCGGACACCACGGCGCCGGAGCGGTTCTGGGCCAACGGACGCAGCCCCATCGTGCCGCAGCAGCAGGTCGCCGCCGGCTACAAGGTCGTCGTCACCGATTCACCGCACACTCCGGAGATCGACGGGGCCGCCGTCCAGTCCTTGGTCAGCGATCTCACCGGGGACGGCTACCTGGACTACGTCACCCCGTCGAACGTCAACGGCACCGTGCGGGTGCACCGAGGCACCGGCAGCGGTGGTTTCCACAACAGCTACACCCACAACGGCGAGGACCTGCGCCTGCCCGTGCACGCCGGTGTCGAGTCCGGTGACGGCGAACTCGGTTATCTCAAGAAGGGGGTGACGCTGGACGTCAACGGCGACACTCTGCCCGACCGCGTCGAAGTGCTGGACAACGGCACCGAGGTCCGGTTCAACAAGGGCTACGGGTTCGGCACGGCCGCCGACGGCGGCCAGGTGATGTTCAGCGACGGCGCCCCGCAGACCACCAAGATGAACTCCACCTACACGGAGACCTACGACGACGACTGGCGCAACTATCCCACGCACAGCGAACGCCACCACAGGACCCGGACGGCCGACCTGGACGGCGACGGCCACCTCGACGTGCTGTACTACACCCCGGACGGCCAGTCCAAGCTGTATCTCGGCGGCGGCACCCAGTGGAACACCGTAGCCGACGCCGACGCCTCGGTGGCGCCCATGCTCGCCGGCCGCATGATCACGGGAGAAGAGGCGATCGGCCAGTCCCCCGACCGCTCCGACTACCGCCAGCGGCTGACCCACCAGGCCGTCGACCTCAACGGCGACGGACTGCTGGATCTGCTTCAGGACCCCGATGGGGACGGCATCCCCACGGTGCGCCTGGCCAAGCAGATCATCGACACCTCCGCGCCCCACAACGCCCCCGCTCGGCTGCTGCGCACCGTCGCCAACGGTTTCGGCGCCACCGACACCGTCACCTACACCCGCGACAGCGCCGCCGGGAAGTGGCTGGCCAGCGAGGTCAAGACCACTCCGGGGCAGAGCGAGCCGGCCATCACCATGCGGATGGCGTACCGCGGCCCCGCCTACGTGGCCGGCCCGTACGGCCAGCACGTCTTCCGCGGCTACACCGAGGTCGCCACCCTCACCGTGGGCAACCCCGGCAGCACCGGGGACGACCTGACCACGCTCAGCCAGTACGCCTACGACCTGCAACCGGGTGGCACCCTCACCCGCACCGTCACGGTCCGCGGCAACGCCGCCTTCACCTCGGGGCTCGACCCCGCCACCACGCCCGGCGTGGCGACCGTCACCGAGCACACCTACCACGTCCACCAGCTCGACCTGCTGGTCCCCGGCATGCGCACCGACTACCCCTCCCGGGTCGTGCTGCCGAAGCAGACGACCCGCCGCACCTGCACCGGGGCGGGCGGGCAGACCCTGAACGCCTGCGTGGCCAGTGCCCCGTTCGCGGTGGAGGAGACGTTCTGGACGGCGGAACAGGCCGGTGGCGAGTTCGTGCTGCTGGTCCCGGAGAAGACCGAGACCCGCTTCACCGACGCCGACGGCGTGCCGGAGATCCGCCGTACCGAGATGGACCACAGCCTGGCCTGGGACGCCGACACCTACGTCATCGCCCTGGTCCAGCGGGACGTCTCCGGGGTGACCGGCGGCACGCCCGTGCCGTTGTCCACGACCGTCTACGACTACTACGACGCCGACCTGCGCCGGGTGGAGACCATCACCTCCACCGATGAGACCGACGCCGGGGCGCCGGCCCGGACCGTCCGCTACGCCTACCATTCGAGCGGGACCGCCACCGGGCAGGTCAAGCGGACCTGGGCGCCCCAGCAGGTGTCCCGGTACGGGGTCGACTCCGACAACGACCCCGGCTACACCGACTACGCCTACGACACACAGGGTGTGCACGTCACCACCACGACGTTCCACAGCGGGTCCACCATCGGCGCGGACGCGGAGATGCCGTTCGACCACGTGGTGACCCAGAAGGTGGACGGGGGTACCGGCGCGGTGACCGAGTCGGCCGGCCCCGACTTCGTCTGCCCCGACGGCACCGACGCCGGCAGCGACCCCGAGCCGCCGTCCGCCACCTGCACCCCCACCACCGCCGGGGTGCTGCGGCAGCGCACCGTCACCTCGATCGACGGCCTCGGCCGGGCGCTGGAGGTCACGGCCTACCCGGCGGGGCCCGGCGCGGGGGTCGTGGTCGCCCGGGCGTCCTATGACGACATGGCCGCCTACAACACACCCGGCACTCCGGTGTCCTCGGTCACCGAGACCCCCGCGGGGGACGGCGAGCTCACCCACGCCAAGGCCGAACTGGACGGCCTCGGCCGCACCGTCAAGACCACGGTCCAGCAGGACCCCCAGGCGGACAAGGTGGTCACCTACGACTACGACGCCGTGGGCCGGATGGCGGCCGTCCACAGCCCCCGCCCCGACGGCCAGCCGGGCACGGTCGGCATGGCCGTCACCTACGACGCGCTGGGCCGCACGGTGCGGTTGGACGAGACCGGTTCAGGCACCAGGCAGTTCACGCACACCAGCTACAACGGCCTCACCACCAGCGTCACCGAGGTCGTGCAGGACGGCTCGCCCGAGTCGGTCACCAGGTCCACCGTGGACCCGCTCGGCCAGGTCGTGCTGGTGGAGGAGAAGACCGCGGAGACCGGCGGCCCGGGGGGTGGCGGGACGTACGCCACCACCCACTACCGCTACGACACCGCGGGCAACACCCGCCGCGTGCAGGACCCAGACGACGCCGTCACGGTCATGACCCACGACGGGTTCGGGCAGCGGCACGAGATCACCACCGGCGGCACCGGTGCGGGCCGCACGTGGACCTACGACTACGACCGCAACGGCAACCTGGTCAAGGTCACCGAGCCGGTCCCCGCGGGAGGGACCGCCGCGGACTACGCCCGCACGATGACCTACGACGACCTGGACCGTGTGCTGACCGAGACGCCCGCGCCCCGGGACCTGGAAGCCGACGACCCGGGGACCCCGGCCGACGACCTGGCCAACCTCGACGCTCTGAAGATCGGCGTCAAGAGGTACGTCTACGACCGGCCCCACCCCTCGCTGTGCGCCAGCAGCACCGCGCTGCCCATCGCCCTGTTCCAGATCGGGCGGCTCACCTGCACGGACTCCGCGATCGCCAAGGACCGCACCCGCTACGACGGGCATGGCCGCCCGATCACCACATGGCAGCGGCTGGACGCCATGGACGGGCTCGGGCTGGCCGTCCACGATCTGCAGACGAGTGTCACCTACCACTCGACAGGCACCGTCGAGTCCACCCAGGTTCAGGCGTTCGCCGCCCTGGGCGGCAGCCCCACCTACGACGGCCCGGTCCTGTTCACCGACTACGACCGCGACGCCACCCCCGCCGTCACGTACACAACGCTGGGCGGCAAGAACATGACCATCGCCAACACCCGCAACGCCGCCGGGCTGCTCACCCAGCGGGACGTCAACACCGGCGCGACCTCCGGCTTCGCCCGGCCGGTCATGAACTGGGGCCACGACAGGTACGGCCGCGTCACCGGGATGACCGCCGCCCTGGGCTCCACACTGCGCTACGTGGCCACCTACGAGTACAACGAGGCCGGAGAGATCTGGCGCACCGACGAGGTGCACGGCGACGGCAGCGAGCCGCCGGTCACCAGCTTCTACACCTACGACCTGCGCGACCAGTTGCTCACCGCGAACTCCGGCGACAGCTCCGGCATGTTCTACAACGGCGAGTTCTCCTACACCCCCGGCGGCCGGCTCGCCTCCGCCAACATCACCACCGCGGGGGCGTTCCGCGCCACCGCGCGCAACGTCACCTACGAGTACCAGGACCCGGCCACCGGCGACCCGCAGCGGCTGGACGCGCTGCGCAAGCCCGACACCACCGACCTGGCCACCTACGTCTACGACGAGGCGGGCAACACCACCAGTCGTACCCTGCCCGACGGCACCCAGGCCACCCAGGTCTGGGACGGGCCCAACCTCCGCCTGATCACCAAACCCGGCGGCGGCAGCGAGACCGTCTTCTACGACGGACACCGGCGCGTCGCCGCCGTCCACCGCGACGCGGCCGGCACCGTCACCGGCGCCACCCGCTGGTACGGCGCCGTCGAGGTCCAGTACGCCCCCGGCGCCAACAACGGGTACCGCACCTACCTGACGCTGGCCGGCCAGTCGATCGGCCGCATCGACGGCGACAGCATGACCGGCACGCTGGAGCACTACCTGACCAGTCCGCAGGGCCACCACGTCCTGGCCCTGGACGCCGCGGGCACCGGCACCACCAGCGGCGCCACCACCCGCCGCGCCGCCGCCTACACCCCCTTCGGCGACGAGCTCATCGCCAAGACCGCCACCACCACCCCACCCCCGGCAGGCAGGTACTCCCGCCAGATCAACGACAAGGACCACGACTCGTTCGCCGGCCTGAATTACTACGGGCACCGCTGGGCCGACCTGCACGCCATGCAGTGGACCAGTGCCGACCCTCTCTTCCGGTTCACCCCGGATCTCGACAAGGCCAATCCGCGCACTTCCAATCTGTACACGTTCACCCTCAACAACCCCGTCAGCAACGTCGATCCCAACGGGCTGTGCATTTTCGGGGTCCGTTGTTTCTGGGACGTGACCGCCAAAAATGCTCGCCGCGACGCCAACGGTTCCGCCGGAGACGTGCACTACGCCATGAAGAACGCACCCAGCCCGCATGAAGCCGGCTCGTTCCTCCTGAGAGAGACCGCCATGAGTGCCACCATGGCCGGAATGGGCGTACGAACGTTGCGCGCCGTCGGTATCTTCCTGCTGGCAGGCCAGGTCGAAGACGACCAGGGCTACACCGCCAGCACCATTGACCCCGAAAGCACGGGCCTCGGTTTCGAGCTCTTGCTCGAATCCCTCCCTGGACCCAACCTCCATGCCGACGACGCGGCCGACGCAGGTGGCCGCGCGGGACGAGGCGGCGGCGGAGACGGCGACGGCCCTACTGGTGCCACCAGTGACACGCAAGGCGGCCCCAAACCAGGACATGGAGGTTATGGTTCCGCTGAGGATGACATTTTCAATGATCTGAGCGGCAAGCTGCGGTCCGCTCGCCCGGAAGACAGAGAGAAAATACTGCTGGACAAACTGAGCGAGGTCAGCGGCGCGGAGAACCTTCGCTCACGCAGGTTCGATGACGGATCGGTTGTCATAGCCGACGACGCGACAGGTGCACTCTGGCAGATAACACCGGATCATGAAGTGATGGTCATGAATTCGCAAGGCAATACTCCGCTGACGCCGGGCCTGGACGGGCCGTGGCTTCCTGATACCTGGTGATTTGCCCACTATCGGCGCATTGACTGATAGATGCCGCCGATAGGGTTAAGGAATCCTTCATGCCCTGGACGTCCGTACTGCTGATTGAGCCGGACGTTCAGGGCATGAGGAGCAAAAATGCTGAAACGGGTACTGGCCCAGGCGCTGGCCGTAAGTGTCGCGGTCAGTGGATTCATCGTCGCCGTTCCCCCCGGCGCGGCGCACGCGGCGGACGGGCGGGGAAACGTGGAAGCCCTCGCGGACGCCACCTCGCCGAAAGGGGTGACGCTGCCCGGGGGGAGTGGCGGGGCGTCGGCGTCGGGGAGTTTCCGGTACGAGTACCCGATCGAGGTGCCGCCGGGGCGGAAGGGGCAGCAGCCGCGGGTGGCCCTGGAGTACGACTCGTCGGCGCCGGTGCATGGAGGGGTGGCGGCGGGGTGGCGGTTGCCGGTGCCGGTGGTCGTGGCGGATCCGGAGGCCGGGGGGTTCGGGGGGACGGGGGAGGACGAGGCGCGGGAGCCGCGTAACTTCCTCGGGCCGGACGGCAGTCCGCTGGTGCGGGACGCGAAGCTGCCGGTGGCGGAGGGCGGGGCAGGGTACCGGGGGCTGGGGGACACCTCGTTCACGCGGTACGAGTACCTGGCGGGGATCGAGGACGAGCCGTACTGGTGGCGGGCCTTCCGTAGCGACGGGGTGGTGCTGAACTACGGGCTGAAGAGCGAGAACCCCTACACCTACGCGCCGCTGGTCCGTGTCGTGGACCCGGACGGGCACGAACTGAGGTACGACTACGACGTGGTGGGGCGCACGTCGGACGCCGTCCCGGCGGACGGGCGGGCAAGGGAGTTCCTGCTCAGGACCATCCAGTACCACGCGCCGGGCGACACGTCGGCGTACGCGCGGGTGCGTTTCGACTACGCGGCCCCGGCGTTCTGCGGCACGGTGACGGACAGCACGCCGGCCATCGGGAGCAGGCTCGACCACCGCCACGGGTTCGCGCTGCTGTCCGGCACGCGCAAGCTGACCGGCGTCACCACCTGGGCCAAACGCCAGGCGGCGGGCAGCCCGCTGACGCTGGCCCGCGACTACACGCTGAGCTACTCGGGCACCGACGCCTGCGGCGGCACGGTGACGCCGTACCGCGAGCTCGCCCGGATCGAGCAGAAGGCGTACGCCCCGGGCACGGGCGCGGTGACGGCGCTGCCCCCGGTCACGTTCACCTACGGCGCGGCGGCGTCGTACGTGCGCACGCAGAACTACACCTCGGCGCAGGACCTGCCGGGTGCCGCGCCGCCCACCTCGATCCGCACGGTGCAGGCGGCCAGGGCGTGGGAGTACGTGCCGGGCAAGCCCTTCTTCCGGTGCGACTTCCCCTTCTGCCCGAACCCGGGCACGCAGAACTCCTCAGCCAAGCCCAAGGAGGAGGAGGTGTCGAACCTGCTGTCCCGGGCGCAGGCCAACGGCGAGAGCATGACGGCGATGTGGCTCGACGTCAACGGCGACCACAAGGTGGACCTGCTGCGCCGTACCGGGCAGGTGGAGCTCGGCAGGCCCGCACCGGGCACCGGCGGCTGCCAGGTCGAGGTGTGGGTCAACAAGGGCGCCGCCGGGTTCGCCAAGGACCCCGCGGCCTTCTCGTTCAGTCTGCGGGACGCGCTCGCCGACGTCCCGGTCGCCGCGCCCCCGGGCTCGGACGGCGACGGCGAGTTGTTGTGCACGCTCAGCCGCTCCTTCAGCACGGCGAACTCCGGCTGGCACGGCGACCCGGGCAAGCCGTGCGCGGACCAGGACGCCAAGGGCTGGACCGCCGAGCGGGGCTGGGGCTCGATGCAGCAGGTGACGCACCACTTCGCCGATGTCACCGGGGACGAGAGACCAGAACTGATCTCCGTCCCGATCGCCTCGATCCACTGCCCCTACGCGAGCACCCACGGCACCCCGCCGCCGGGCACAGGGAGCTCGGCCGACGCCGACTGGGCGGACCACGTCACCATCGGCGGTGTCAAGCTGACCAAGCGCCAGCGGTGGGTCTACGTCTACCGCAACACCGGCACCGGCTTCGAGACGACGCCGTCGCGGGTCAAACTGGAGGACTTCGGCCAGGTCGGCCCGGTGGTGCTCCCGCAGGCGTCGGTCACCGAGGTCGTGCGGGCGGCCAACCCGTACCTGACGTCGGACCAGCCTGTGACGCTGACCGACGTCACCGGTGACGGCCGGGTGGACGCGATGACGTCCGGCAAGCCGGGCGACGCGGCGGGCACGCTGCGGCGCGGTTTCGGCGTCCTGCGCTTCACCGGCGCCGCGACCCTTCCCTCGGGCGGCTCGAACCGGGACCTCGCCCCCGCGTGGAGCTACGTGCACCTGATCAACCCGCCTGTGGACAACCCGGCCTACCAGTACCGGGGCATCGCCTCGGACGTGAACGGCGACGGGCTGCCGGACGCGCTGAACGTCACGGAGACCGGCACCGAGATCAGGTACAACACCGGCTCCGGCTTCGGCACGGCGAGCACCGGTGACGCGCTGCCGTTCAGCACGAACCACCCCGACACCAAGCGGCTCGTCTCCCGGATGACCCACGCGGCGAACCCGGGCTGGAACGGCATCGCCACCGAGCAGTACGGCTACCACCAGACCCGCATGGCCGACCTCGATTACGACGGACTGCCCGACGCGCTGCGTTACGACGCGGGCGAGGGCGGCACGCTGTACCTCAACGGCGGCACGAGCTGGGTCACCTCGGCCGCCGTGGACGACTCCGTCGCCGAGGCGCTGGCCGGCCGCGCGGACCTGCGCGGCGTGGCCAGGGACGGCGCGGGACAACCCAACGAGTCCGGCGACCGCAGCGACTACCTGTGGTCGCGGGAGGCCGAGGCGCTCGACGTCAACGCCGACGGCCTGCTCGACCTGGTGGCCGACTTCGACGGCGACGGCGGCATCGAGGTCCGCTACGCCAGGCACATCGTGGACCAGGCCGCGGACCGGGCCGCCCCCGCCCGCCTGATGCGCACGATCTCCAACGGCTACGGGGCCAGGACCACGGTCAAGTACGGCCGTAGCACGACCGCCTCGAAGTGGGTCGTGGACGAGTTGACCACCTCACCGGGGCAGGGCGAGCCGGACGTCCGGCAGAAGTTCTCCTACGGTGCCGCCGTCCACCGGCCGAACCCGTACGGGCAGCACAGGTTCCGCGGCTTCGCGACCACCGTGACGCTGCACCCGGGCGACCCCGACGACCAGGGCGACGACCTGTCCGCGGTGACCGTCCACCGCTACGACCAGGACCCCGCGGGGCGGCCCGGCGTCACCGCCACGGTGCTGGGTGACGACGCCTACGAGTTGCGGGGCGGCCTGGGCAGCGTCACGACGGTGATGTCGGTGGTCAGGCACACCCACCACGTCAAGGAGCTGAACCTCTACGCGGGCGGCATGACGAGTGAGTACCCGTCGAACGTGGTGCTGCCGGGGACCGTCACGTCGTACACCTGCGACGGCGCGACGGGGCAGACCTACGCCGACTGCCTGGAGTCCCCCGCCGCCTCCGTCACCGAGGAGATCATCTGGCAGAGCCGGTCGTCCGGCGGCGCGTACGTGATGGAGACGGTGTCCGCGGCCGAGCGGCGTTTCGTCAACGCCGACGGACGGCGGGAGAACCGCAGGACCACCTCCACCCACAACCTCGCGTGGTCCGCCTCGGCGTTCCACCTCGCGCCCGCGACGGTCGCCGACGCCACGGTGCTGGACGGGCAGACCGGCGTCGCGCACGGCTCCGTCGCGTTCGCCTACCACGACGCCGGCTATCACCGCCCGCGCACGGTGACCGTCACCGATCCCCGGGCCGAGACCCGGGTGACCAGATACACCTACCACGCCGGTGGCGCGGCGAACGGCCGCGTGCGCAAGGTGTGGCGGCCCGAGCAGGTGCACCGGCACGGCGACGGCGACGACGCGCCGGGAGCCACCGAGGTCGGCTACGACAGGTTCGGCCTGTACCCCGTGCGCGTCACCGGCGCGGCCGGGCACGTCGTGACGTCGGTGACCGATCCGGCGACCGGCGCGGTGCTGGAGTCCAGCGGGCCCGGGTACGTGTGCCGGGACGGCGCCGACCAGGGCACCACCCCCGATCCGGCGTCCGCTTGCCCGTTCGACGACGCACTGCGTCGCGAGGGCACGATCGCCGTGGTCGACGGGCTCGGACGAGTGCGCAGCGTGAGCAGACGCCCGCAGGACGGCTCCGCCGCCGTCGTGGTCGCCGAGGCGGTGTACGACGACCGGGCCGCGTACGACAGCGGCGGCGTCACCCCGGTGTCCGCCACGATGAAGACCCGCGTGTCGCCGTACAACCTGAGCAGCCGGAAGGTCGAGACCGACGGCCTCGGCCGTGCGGTCAAGGAGACGACCAGCCAGTTCCCCAACCCCAGCCGGGTCGTCACCCACGACTACGACCACGGCGGGCGCGTCACGCGCGTCCCCCGAGGCGACGGCCAGACGGGCACGGTCGACGTGCGGACCGTCCAGGACGCGCTCGGCCGCGTCACGTCGGTGCACGAGATCGGCCGCAGCTTCATGCCGTTCGCCGAGTACACCTACTCGGGCACGCGGATGACGGTCCGCCAGGGCACCCCGGGCGACGGGTCCCTGCCCGCGGAGAGCACACTGACCTACGACCCGGCCGGGCAGCTCGTCACCGTCGCGGAACGCAGCGGGACCGACGGGCAGGGCGCGCCCGTCCACGCGACCACGTCGTACCGGTACGACGGGCTCGGCCGGACCGTGTCGATGATCGACCCCGACGGCGTGCGCACCGAGATGACGCACGACTACGCGGGCAACCGGCTCACCGTCACCGCCGCCGGGCGTACGTGGAAGTACGGCTACGACCGCAACGACAGCTTGGTGTCCATCACCGAGCCGGTTCCCGCGGGCGGCTCCGAGGCCGCCCACACCCACCACCGGGCGTACGACGACATCGGCAGGGTCACCTCGGAGACCGACGCGGTCCGCGACCTGGACCAGGACGAGCGGACGCGGCTCTGGCTCGGCACCACGGAACACCACTACGACCGGGCGCACCCGTCGATCGCCACGACCGGGGCCGCCGCGCTCTACCAGGTCGGCATGCCGTCCTGGTCCACCGGGCCGGGCGGCACGATCGTGCACACCTACGACGCCTTCGCCCACCGGGCCACCACGGCGGAGACCCTCCCCGCGCTTCCCGGCGCGCCGGAGGAGACCGTGACCGTCACCACCACCCACGACGCCGCGGGCAACCCGCTGACCACCGCCTACGGCGCCACCGCGGGCGGGGCCACCACGTTCACCGGCCGGACGATCGAGACCGGCAACGACGTCGACGGCACACCGGCGACGCTGAGGTTCGCCCCCGAGACCGGCAAGACGATCACGGTGGTGCAGGACCGTGACGACTCCGGAGCGGTCACCCGCCGCACCGTCGGAACGGCTCAGGCCCCCGGCTTCTCCGGCGCCACCGTGGACTACGGCCGTGACACGTACGGCCGCCTGAAGTCCCTGCTGGTCACGGCCGGTTCGGCGCAGCGGTACAAGCAGTCGGTGCAGTACTTCGACAACGGCCAGGTCAGGTCGATCCAGGAGCAGCTCGGCGACGCGAGCATCCCGGTCGCGACGACGTTCCACACCTACGACCACCGCCGTCAGCTGACCTCCGCCACGCAGTTCGGCGGGGCGGGGTACCGCGGGACGTTCACCTACACCGCGGGCGGGCGCATGGCGTCGGCGGACGTCGACACGGGCGGGGCGGCGCGGGCCCTCACCCGCGACGTCGAGCACGTCTACCAGAGCGCCGGCGCGCCGGGCGGCGACCCGCGGCGTCTCGACGCGTTGCGCCGCGCGGACGGCACCGAGCTGGCGTCCTACGAGTACGACGAGCCGGGCAACATGACCAGCCGCACGCTGCCCGACGGCGGCACCGTCCGCCAGCGGTGGGACGGCTTCCGGCTCCGTGAGGTCGCCGCGCCCGATGGCGAGAAGGAGACCTACTACTACCGCGGGTACGACCGCGTGGCCGCCGTCCGGCACGGTGTGGACGGCGCGGTCGTGGAGACCAGGCGCTGGTCCGGCGACCTGGAGATCGTCCACACCGCGGGACAGGCGCCGCGGTACCGTCAGTATCTCAGGCTCGGCGGTGAGACGGTCGGCCGGCTGGACCACTCCGGCGGCGCGGTGTCACTGGAGCACTACGTCACCACCCCGCAGGGCCACCACGTCCTCGCGCTGAGCGGCACCACGGGAACGGCCACCCGCCTGGTGTCGTACGGCCCGTTCGGCGAGGTGCTGAGCGAGAGCGCCGCCGAGGACCGGTACGACCGGGAGTTCAACGGCAAGACCTTCGACCCCCTGGGCGGGCAGCTCTACTACGGCTTCCGCTACTACGACCCGCTGGCGTTGCAGTGGACCTCGGCCGATCCGATGTTCCGCCCGGCGCCCGACCTGGACCCGGCCGACCCCAGGGCGGGGAACCTCTACACCTTCACCGGCAACAACGCGGTCGGCATGGTGGACGGCACCGGCCTGTGCACCGGGGACGCCTACTCCGACGACTGCATCCCGGGGGGCTGGAGTCCGGGCGACTTCTCCCCGGCCGCCGGCCCGGATCACTTCACCCGGACGCAGGACCAGGTGTTCGCCGGATTGGCGGGTGCCGCGGCCGAGGGACTCCTGTTCATGACCCCCTATGTCGGCAGCCTGTACCAGGGCCTGTACCGGGGGGACTGGTCGCAGTTCAAGATCGAGCTCGCCATCGGCCTGGCCGGTGGGATCATCGCGAAGGGCGCCAGGGTGGCCGTGCTGGCGAAGGCCGCCTCCCACGTGCCGGGGCGGACGCTCCAGCGGGTGGTGCACGGGACGGCGGCCGTGGTCGCGAGCCCGGCGGACGATGTCGTCGGGGCCGCCGCCGCCAAACCGGTCAGCCGGGTCGTCGGCAAGGCGGACGACCCCCTGGTGAACGAGATCATCGAGGCCATCGAGACCCGGTACCCGGGGCATGTCAGGGCGCAGGGCATCGCGATCATGAAGCCGGAGGGCGGCGTCTTCACCGACTTCGACATCGTGACCGGCAACGCGGTGATCCAGGTGAAGACCGGGTCAGGGAGGCGAGCACTCGGCCAGGCCGTGCAGACCCAGGCACTCACCGACCTGCCGGTGATCGTCCACCTGCCCGACGCCTCGAAGTACGTGGTCAGGGAACTTGAGAAGGCCGGATTTCTCGTCACCCAGACGATGGAGGACCTGCTCGCCGTCATCGCGCCGTGACCGCCGGCGGGGCGGCCCGGCGCACGGCCGGCCGCCCCGGCCGGTGAGGAGGAAACGGAGCGGGCGGGACACCGGGTGCCGGTGGCCCGCCCGTCCCCCGTGGGAGTCGCGACCGCTCAGAAGGTGACCCCGATGGTGGTGAAGAACCACACCGAGGAGGTCAGCCAGAGCCCGGCGAGCGCGGTGAAGGCCAGCCCGCCCGCGACGGGCAGGGCCCAGCCCGGGAGGCCCTTCCTGGGCAGGGCCAGCATCTTCGTGACGAACAGGCCGTAGAAGAAGCAGCCGAGGACGGAGTGGATCATCACCCGGGGCGAGTCGTAGGCCGCGCCGAGCGCGTACAGGCAGTGGAAGGCGACCGGGAGGGACAGCAGGAAGGCCAGGCGGCCCGACCAGCGGTGCACGGCGCCGATCCAGGGCAGGTCCAGCGTGATCCTGCCCCACATCACCAGCGCGGAGAAGACCTGCGCCAGGGCCAGGACGAAGACGCCGGTGGTCAGCCAGGCCTTCATCGCGAGCGGGCCGGAGAAGCCTGCCACGCTGACGGCGTAACCGGTGGGCTTGTGCAGCTCGCCGTACACGCCGAGGCTGACGCCGGTGAGGACACCGGCCAGGGCGGGTACCAGCAGAGCCGTCACACCGGGTGAGAGACGGCTTCCCGGCCGGGGCCCGGGGATGGTCCCGGTCATTCGCCGCCTCCGAAGAACTCGTCGACGTCCTGGGGGTCGATCTCGGCGCCGTAGATCACCGTGGTCTGGCCGGGGCCGGGGATGTCCGCGGGGAACAGGTTGCCGTCGAGGCCGACCCGGCCGACCCGGGTGCCGTCCGGCAGGTAGATCCAGGCGCCGTCCAGCCGGGCGCCGCGTACCAGGGCGGTCGCCCGGTAGAGCCCGGAGGGCTTGGTGACGGCGGGCGCGGTGTACGCCCAGGACTTCCCGTCCAGCGTCAGCTCACCCCTCGCCCGGCCCCCGGCGAACTCCGCCGTGACCGTGGCGCCGCCGAAGCCGTCCAGGGTCACGCCGCCGTCCTTGACCTCGCCCTGGAACCAGGCTTCGGTCCTGCCGTCGCAGAAGTACGCGATCGCGTCGCCGCCGCGGACGGAGACGGCGATCAGACCGGGCCTGCCGCGCACCCGCCCGGCGTAGTCGGCCTTCCGGGGAGCCACGGGCGCGGTGGCCGTGGGCCCGGGGGTGGCGGCCGTCGGCCCGGGGGTGGCGGCCGGGGTCGCGCCGTCCGCGGCGGGTGGGCTCGCCGCGGCGGGAGGCGGCGGATCGGTGATCGCGCCTGCGGCCGTCGCGCCGACGGCCGGGCCGCTGAGCACGGCCAGCGCCGCGGTGACCGCCGCACCGCCTGCCAGCGTGAGAAGGGGGCCTAGCCTGGTCATGGTTCCTGCCTTTGTCATCGCTTTCCTCTTATGGAGGAGTACGACACGCCAGGCTTGACCGGTTTGTGGCAGGCATGCGGACGGCGCGGGGAGTTGTGCTCACCCGCGCCGTCTCATCGGATCGCGATCAGCGGGTCACGCTCTCGCATCCGATGGGGGTGGGGTCGTCCTTCTGCTCGTCGGTGCTCTCGTCGGTGCGTGCGAGGTCACCGACGTCGGCGCCGCAGTCGATTCGCTTGTCGTGCATGCCGTCCCTGGCGTCCAGGATGTCGTGGCCGCCGCCGCCGGACAGGCGGTCCGCCCCGGTGCCGCCGACGAGCAGGTTGGCCTTGTCGTCGCCGGTGAGCGTGTCGTTGTGGCGGCTGCCGAGCACCCGCTCCACGGTGGTCAGGCTGTCCTTGTCGGCGTTCTCCGGCCGGCCGTCGGGGGCGGGCGCGCCGAGGTCGGCGACGATGCCGCTGGTGGCGCCGGTGTAGTCGACGGTGTCGAAGCCGTCCCCGCCGGTGTAGGCGATGGCGCTCGGCCCGGCGGCGACGCCGGCGTGGAAGGTGTCCGCGCCGGTCCCGCCGTCGACGGTGCCGCTCAGCGGGATGGTGCTGCGGAAGCTGTCGCTGCCGGCGCCGAGCCGGGCGTCGACTCTGCTCGCGGTGTACCCGCAGTGCACGAGGGTGACCGGCGCGCCCGCGGGGCGGTGGCAGCCTGGGCCGGGGGTGAGCTGGGCGGAACCGGTGACGGCGACGACCGGCTGCCCGGGGCGGAGGAAGTCCCGCTCGACCCGGACGTCGTCGGCCGCGGCCGTCCCGACGTAGGTGACGACTCCGGCCACGCGGCTGACCGTGGCCGTGGCTGCGGCCGCCTGCCCGGCGACGGCCGGCACGCCCACGGCCGCCGCGGTGAGCGCGGTGAGCGCGGCCAGGCGCACCCCGGAGGGAAATGAAGAAGGCATGTGTGCTCCCCGAACGCAGGTGAGGATGGTTCTCCGTCCCGGCAGTACGGAGCCGCCGGCGCCCTGGTTCCCCACCGCAGGGGGAACTGACAGGTCATCGACAGGGGACGGTCCGAAACTGGGGGTGTCGGTTTTCCCCGGGACCCCCGCCGGAGGTGAGCGAGATGGATGAGTACTGCCGTGGCATCAGCCTGAACCACAGCCTGATCGTGCGCTGAGCCCTGGGGTGCGGTGACCGGGCGGGGTCACGCTCCTGCCCGGTCACCACCCCCATCACCCTCACTCTTCCTGCTATACGGCGGTCAGTGCAGGGAGAGTTCCGCCGGATCGCGGTGAATCCGGGAAATCATTGCCGCATGGCCCAGAAGACGGCCGCGGCGAGCTGCGCGTAGAGGCCCTTCGGGTGGTCGCGGAACAGCGGTTCGGTGCCGAACAGCACGACCCGTGTCCCCTGCTCCGACGTGCCGGAGACCACCGAGGGCCGCCCGGCCGCCTCGCCGGACCCACCGGTGCCGTCCGCGAAGGGGCGCCAGTGCCCGGCCACCAGCGGGTCGCCGGGGCCGTACCGCTGTTCGGCGGTCACGCCCGCGCCGAGCGCGGTGAACCAGATCGGGCGCGACACCAGCGAGTGCGGCGGCGCGTCCGCCACGATCGGCCCGGAGCCGTTGAGCACGGACACCAGGCCGCTGGCCCGGCTGGGTCCCGCCTTCGCCGTCACGGGCAGCAGCCCGGTCTGGTCGTTGAACGTCGTCCCTGTGAGTCCCCGGGTGACCACGCCGCCCCTGGCGAGGAACTCGTCCAGGGCCCGGCGCGCGTCCGCGGTGAGCTGGGCGGCCTGCAACCCCGAGGAGACCAGCAGCACGTCCACGCCCGACCAGTCGAACCCGGCGTTGGCGATCTCGGTGGACACCGGGCGGACGTCGAAGTCCATGCCGCGCAGCGCGACCAGTTCCTCGGGGGCGACGGCCGCGGCGACGACGGGCCTGCGGGCCGTCACCCCGGGCTCACCCGGCCCGGCGGCGCGGAATCGCACGCCGAAGCGCTCGGCGGCCTCGGCCGCCTGCCGTCGCGCGCCCGCGGGGACGACGAAGGTCCCGTCGGCGCGGCGGCGCAGCGTCACCCCCTGCCCGAGCAGGGCGTTGACCGCGGCGACGTCCTTGGCGTCCACCGGGCGGATCGCCAGGTCCGCGCCGGGCGGCCCGTCCACGCCGCCGGTGGGGGAGGCGGCGGTCACGTCGTGGCCCGGCAGGGCGGCCGGCCCGGACGCCACGACGTCGACGGTCGCGCCCCACAGGAGGCGGTGGCTCCAGGCGGCGGTGTCGAAGGACGCGGGGACCCGGCCGGAGATGTCGGCGCCGGTCTCCAGCATGACGTTGGCGAGGGCACGTTTCGGCTGGTGCATGTCCACCAGGTAGGACCCGGCCGGGTAGGAACGCCCGCCGAGCGTGAACGGCCGGTCGGCCTGACGTACCCGGACGTCGTTGGCCACCAGGTGGTCCACCAGCCGCGCCGCGGCGGTCGCCGAGCGTTGCCCGTCCCCGGTGGGGACGACGTAGGCGCGGGGGAACTCGGTGGTGTACCGGTCCTCGGGCCCCCACCCGGGGACGAAGCCGTCGGGCACGTGCCGCTGCGGCTCGCCCGCCGCGCCGCGCCGGAACATCTCGATCTGGCCGTCGATCAGCTCGGTGCGGTGCTCGTCCACGTACCCGAGCGCCGCCTGGATCGTCGCCTCCACCACGTCGGTGTTCTTGCGCCCGCGGCCGATCAGGTCGGTGCCCGGAGGCTGGTTGTTCATCTGCAGCGGGATCTCCACGGTGGAGGAGACGGCGCCGTGGTACATCGCGTACTGCGCGGTGTAGAAGGGCGCCCAGCCGTCCCAGTCACCGGGCGGCAGGTCGCGGAACGGGATGACCGGGTCGGCCGTCTCGGGGTGGCCGAGCGCCTCCACGGCCTGTTCCATGCGCAGCGCCGCGTCGAGCCCGTGCCCGATGAACAGGTCCATGTCGTAGTTCTGGCCGTGCGGCGGCGTGGTCGGCTCGATGAGGGTGCCGGCCACGTAGCCGTGCTCGTCCAGCATGAGCAGCGGCTGGGTGCGGATCAGCGTGTCCCGCATCGCCCGTGTCTCCGGCTGGGAGGCGGTGACGAAGTCGCGGTTGAGGTTGAAACCCTCGGCGTTGAAGTACGACCCGGCGACCCGGCCGTCGGGGTTGGAGCTCAGGCTGATGTGGATCCGGTTGCGCCGCAGCAGGGCGAGCGCCGCGTCGTCGGTCGTGGTGGCGAAGTGCTCGATGACGCGCAGCGCGCCGTCGGTGCCCTCCCACTCGTTGCCGTGGATGTTGGCGTTGACCCACAACGGCGTCTTGTACCCGGCGCGGAGCCGGGGGTCGCGCGCGGCGGCTTCGGGGTCGTCGCGGATCTCGTCGCGCCAGGCGGTCTGCTCGGCGGCCTGCTCCGGGGTCTCCGGGGCCGTCAGGGTGACCAGGTAGAGGTCGCGGCCGAGCACGGACTCACCGGCCACCTCGACCGACACGCGGTCGCTCACCGACTGCAAGGTGTTGAGCTTGGGTGCGAGCGCGTGGTAGGGGACCAGCCCGAGCTCGACGGACTCGTCGGGGACCTCCTCGAAGACCCGCAGTTCGGTCCGCCGGGGATACCCCTGCTCCCCCCGGGGGCGGTTCGTCCCGGTGGCGCGGGCGTGTGGCGGCCGGGCGGCTTGGGCCGCGGCCGGGCCGCCGTCCCGGCGGACGGGCGGATCGGCGGCGGCGGGCGAAGCCGTGATCGACACCGTGAGGACGGTGAGGACGGCGGCTGTTCGGAGCGCGATGGCACGCAAGCGGCCTCCAGGGCAGCGAATGGATTCACGAGTGGCGCCAAGCCACGGGATGGTCTACGGAAACGTGACGTCCATCGGTTCGTGCCGGTCGCGTGGTCCATTACCCCCGGTCATCTAGGTGCTTTGTGGATCTTTGTCGGCTCGGTGGGGTTAGGGAGAGTTGTTGCCGTCGGAAAGATCACAAGCTGAGGGGAGAACCGGTGAAGAACCGTAGGTTCAAGGCCGCGGTCGTGGCGGGGACGTGTGCGATGGCGCTGTTCGTGCCCACGGCGGGCCTGGCCCAGGCGACGGACGAGCCGGACGTGACACCGAAGCAGGGAATCATGCGGACGCTCGACAAGTACGCCCACGACTATCTCACCGAGAATCTCCGTGAGGCGCTGAAGGCCTTCTCCGACCGCCCCGACACGACGGTGCTCGGCACCCAGGAGAACGAGATCGCCATCGGCAAGCAGCAGATCGCCCAGGTGCTCATGAGGGCGTTCCAGCAGGAGCCCGCCCCGACCGGGATCAGGTACCGGGTGCAGACCATCAACCACAACCGTGAGGGAACCCTCGGCTGGGTGTTCACCTGGGTGGACGTGGCGATGCCCGCGGGCCCGGGAGGCGGGCCGAACGTCGTCTCCATCCGGTTCACCGCCACCCTGGAGAAGAACCCGGCCGACGGCACCTGGCAGTTCGTGCAGTTCCACGACTCGCTGCCCGCCGGGTCCTTCCCGCCGGCCGGCTGAGGTCCCACCGGACGTGATGGCCAGGGCTGGGGGAGCCGCCCTGGCCATCACCTTTTCCACGGAAACGTCATCAGCCCGTCCCGACCAGCGGAAAGGCGTCCTCGCGGGCATGCCGGAACTGCCGAACGTCGTCCTGTGGTCCGTCCCCGCCTTCCTCGTGCTCGCCGCGCTGGAGGCCCTGTCGTTCCGGCTGCGTCCCGACGAGGACGAACTGGGGTACACCGGCAGGGACACCGCGGCCAGCCTGTCCATGGGTGTGGGCAGCCTGGTCTTCGACCTGCTCTGGGGCCTGCTCCCGGCGCTGGTCTACTCCGCCGTGCATACGGCCACGCCACTGAAGGTGCCCGTCACCTGGCAGTCGCTGCTGCTCACCCTGGTCGCCCAGGACTTCTTCTACTACTGGTCGCACCGCTCGCACCACGTGGTGCGCCTGTTGTGGGCCTCGCACGTCGTCCACCACTCCAGCGTGCGGTTCAACCTGTCGACCGCCCTGCGCCAGCCCTGGACCGGCTTCACCGCGTGGGTCTTCTACCTGCCGCTGATCGCCTGCGGCGTGCACCCCGCCGCGCTGGCCTTCTGCGGCGGGGTCAACCTGGTCTACCAGTTCTGGATCCACACCGAACGCGTCGGCCGGCTGCCCCGGTGGTTCGAGTTCGCGCTCAACACACCGTCCCACCACCGCGTGCACCACGCCTCCCAGGGCGGCTACCTGGACCGCAACTTCGGCGGCATCCTCATCGTCTGGGACCGGCTCTTCGGCTCCTTCGCCCCGGAGACGGAGAAACCCGTCTACGGCCTGACGAAGAACATCGGCACCCACAACCCGCTGCGGATCGCCTTCCACGAGTACGCCTCGATCGCCCGCGACCTCTCCCGCGCCCCCACCTGGCGCGAACGCCTCGGCCGCCTGCTCCGCTCACCGGGCTGGCGGCCCAGGTGAGACCGGGGGACACCCTGATGTCCGTACAGGCGTCGGCGAGGTCGCTCACAGTGTGCCGGACTCGCTGAGCTCCCGGCCCCGCGGGGCGCGGCGGGCGGGGCGAGGGCGCCCGCCGCGCACCCCGATCGCGATGCCCGCGATGACCAGGCCCGCGCCGAGCAGGTCGGCGGGGGACGGGATGGCGAGTCCGAGCACCATGCCGGTGACGATGGCACCCACCGGGATCAGTCCGGCGAACAGGCCGGCGACGCCGGGCCCGAGACGGGGGAGCGCGGTGTACCAGAGGTAGAAGGCGACGGTCGTCACCACCAGCGCGAGGTAGCCGAGGCCGAGGGTCTCCTCGGTGGTCGGGACGCGCAGGAAGGCGGTGCCGTCGGCGGTGAGGCCGATGACCGTGAGGATCGGCACCGCGATCACCGTCGCGTACGCGGCCACGCGCACCGCCCCGAGGCGGGGGAGCAGCGGGAGGGCCAGCAGGGAGTAGCACACCTCGAACGCGAGGGCGGCGAGCGACCAGAGCAGACCGGGCAGGTTGCCGGTGCCGAGGCCGGTGGCGAGCACGGCGCCGGCCACCACCACCGCGGCGCCTGCCAGGGTGCGAGGGTCGGGACGGCGGCCGCTGAGCAGGGCGAGGACGAGCGGGGCCGCGCCGAGGACCGTGCCGACCAGACCCGGGCCCGCGTGCCGGGTGGCCTCGATGACCGAGACGTTGAACAGCACCACCCCGGTGAGCGAGAGCGCGGCCAGCAGCGACGCCTCCCGGACGGTGAGCCGAGGGAACCGCAGGCCGGTCAGCCGGGCCACGAGCAGCAGGACCGTCGCCGCGGCGAGGTAGCGGACCGCCTGCCCGCCGTACACGGGGTAGTCGCCGATCAGACCGGACACGGCGGTGAGCGTGCCGACGAGGAACATCGCCCCGGCCGCCATCCCCGCGGCCCCCGACCGGCCGGTGCTCTGTCTCATGCGCCGAAACGCTAACGTCGCGAGCAGGAACACGGCTGATCCGATATCCGGCGGAATCGGCGGGACCGGTCGGCGGTCCGCTCCGGCGACCAGCTCGGCGGCCGGCCCGGCCAGCGACACCAGCAGCGGGTCCTCCGATTCGAAGCACTCCGCCAGCCCTCCGAACCTGTCCGGCGCGCTGGCGGGTTCGCGCTCCGGACGGCCCGGCGGCCCGGCGGCGGGACGTCCCCGCGCGCTGAGCGTGTCCGGCGCGGTGGCGGGTTCGCGGCCCGGACGGCGCGGCCGGCCGGCCGGGGCACGTGGCCGCGCGCGGGGTGGTCTCACGCCCGGGACGGCACGTGGCCGGGGACGCGTGCGCGATAGGCGGCGGCCCTCGCGGGGTCGCGAGCGTCGAGGGTGCGGGCCACGCTGTCGCGCATCGCCGCGTGGATGCGGATGCCGGTCTCGGTCATCTCGCTGAACGGCAGCCCACGCAGCAGGTCCCATGCCCGGCCCACGTCGAGCGGCTCACCCGCGAGGAGCGCACGCAGGACCGGCAGGGTCACGTGCCGCACCACGCAGGCGGCGTCCAGGACCCGGCGCTCCTGCGCGGAAAGCCGCTCCCTCGCGAGAGCGGCGAGCCTCTCCGACTCGGCGAGCGGCGGCGCGCCGTCCGGTCCGGGCAGCCGCCCGTCCAGCGCCGCCGTGGCGAACAGCGCCAGGGCCACCGGGTAGCCGCCCGCCAGCGACCGCACCACGCCGATCGACTCCCGGCCGACCCCGGCACGTTCCAGGTACGTGGTGGCCGCGCCGTCGTCCAGGGGCACGAGGGGGATCTCGCGGGCCAGGTCCCACCACTCCGGGGTGGTGAACCATCCCGGGTCCGGGGGGAGGCGGCCGCACAGCACGGTCGTCCAGCCGACCGGCAGCGCGGGCAGGAACCTCGTCCTCAGCCAGGGCTCCAGTGTCTTGAGGTGCTCGGCCTCGTCCACGGCGAGCACACCCGTGCCCCGCCGGGCCATCTCGTCGGTCAGCGCGTGCAGCGTGGCCGGGCAGCCGAGCTGGTCCGCGACCTGCCCGACGAACCGTTCCGGCACGGGGTCCAGCCCGCTCGCCTCGACGGTCAGCCAGCCGAGCCGCGGCGTGCGGCGGCGGGCCGCGGCGAGCACGGCGGTCTTCCCGATCCCCCCGGGGCCGTGGACGTACACGACGGCCACCGGGCTCCGCTCGCGCACGGCCTCGGCGATCGACCGCACCTCCTCGTCCCGGCCGACGAACAGCCGGTCCGCCGCGACCGACAGCCGGTGCCCGATCGTGGCGTAGTTCTCGGGGCCCGGCGGTTCCCCGAGCGGGGGCCCGCCCCGGGCGTCGTGGCCGATCTCCTGACGCAGCAGCGCCAGCTCCAGGTCCCGCAGCATGCCCGACGGCCGGAGCCCGAGCTCGTCGGCGAGGACCCTGCGGTAGGCGTGCAGTTGGGACAGGGCGTCGGTCTGCCGCCCGACCTTGTAGAGCGCCTCGATGAGCAGGCGGCGCGCCTGCTCACGCAGGGGGTGGGCGCGCACCGTGTGCTCCAGCACGCCGATGGCCTCGTCCGAACGCTCCTGCTCGATGAGGCCGGCGCCCAGGGTCTCGCCGGCGCGGCACCGCAGCTCCTCCAGGCGGGTGGCCTCGGCCAGCACGTCGGGCAGCTCGGTGAACCCGGTGAACGCCTCGCCGCGCCACAGGCCGAGCGCCTCCCGCAGCGTTTGGACGCGCTCGCGTGGCGCGCGGTCCGCGGCTCGCCCCACCAGTGCCTCGAAACGCAGCGAGTCGAGCCCGTCCTCACCCACGTTCAGCACGTAGCCGCGGGCGTGGGTCTGGATCAGCGCGCCGCCGCCGGGATCGCAGTCGGACAGGGTGCGCCGCAGCCGCAGGATCAGGTTGTGCAGGGCCGCGTCCGGCCACTTGGGCGGATCGGCTCCCCACACGTTCTCCACCAGCGTGGCCGCGGGAACGGGACGCCCGGCGTGCGCGGCCAGCACGGCGAGCAGCCTGCGCTGGGCGCGGCCGACCAGACGGCGGCTCCGGCCGGCGGTCCCGCCCAGCTCCAGCAGGCCCAGAATCTTGATCACCATTGTCGCTCTCTGGGCTCATCGCGGCCTCCCATGCGCCGGGACTGCTACGCCGCGGGCGCGGCGGTGCCGGCGACCCTGGCGAGGTCACGGCAGACGCCGGCGACCGTGTGCAACGCCGCGCGGGCGTCGTCGTCGTCCAGGTGGTTCACGTGGAGCACCAGCCCGTTGTCGCGCGGCGGGCCGAAACCGTGGCCGGCGAAGGTGGAGACGCGCACCCCCGCGGCCTTCGCCGGCGGCACGGCCCGCGCCGCGGGTATCTCCGCGGGGAGCCGCACCGCGAACGCGCCGTCGAAGGCGGGAGGGGAGACGGCGGCGTACGGCGTGCCGGCGAACGCCTCCCCGGCCAGCGTGGCGGCGTGCTCGTTGAGGCGCGCGAGCGTGGCGGCCCTGCGCCGGACGCTGCCGTCGGCCAGCATGCGCTGGAGCACCTGCTGGTGCAGCGCCGTGGGCCGCAGGTCACGGATCACGATCTGCGACTCCACCAGGGGCGCGGCCGAGGAGGGCACGACCATGTACGACAGCGGCATCTCGGTACTGAGCAGGGCGGTGAAGTCCCCGACCAGCCCCGCGTGCGGCGCGGGCACGTGGGCGAGCAGGCTCGGGATGTGCGCGTTCGCCGGCCGGGTGGCGCCGTCCAGGTTGACCTCGACGACCGCGCCGCCGGTCCTGTGGTGCCAGGCCGTGAGGCCGTCCCGCCAGGCGTCCGAGGCCGTACGGCTCGTCAGGTAGCGGGACTCGGTGAGCACCACGATCGCGCCCGCCTCCTCGGGGACGGCGGGGCTCGCGGTGTCCTCGGCGTCGAACGGCAGCAGCGGGCGGCCGGTCGCGGCGAGCGCCCGGCACAACGAGAGCGGCATCGGCTGCGCCACCGCCACCGCGGCCCCCGGCGCCAGGGCGTCCAGGACCACCCGGAGCGAGTCCTTCAGGGTGGCGCATACCGCGGTCTGGTACCCCTGCGGGTGCCCGCGGGTGAACTCGACCCGGCGGCGGATCGCCTGGCGCAGCCCGGGCAGGCCGAGATTCGGCGCGGTGTGGCGGGGCGGCGAGTGGCTCGCCTGCCGCCACGCCGACCGCCAGGTGACCAGGGGGAAACCGCGCATGACGCAGCGGCCCGGCACGAGGTCCACCGTCGCGGCCGGGGCGACCGGGTCGGCGGAGGGCGCCTGGCGGGCCTGCACGCGCCGCGCCACGAACGTTCCCGAGCCTTCCTTGCCGGTGATGTAGCCACGGGCCATGAGCAGCTCGTAGGCCAGCAGGACGACGCCGCGCGAGACCTTGAGCCCTTCGGCCACCGTCCGCGTCGAGGGCAGACGCTCACCGGGCAGCAACACCCCGGACTCGATCGCCGACGCGAAACCGTCGACGATCTGCTGTCGGAGAGTGCGCCAGTCGTCCCGGCGGATCTCGATCGACACGGGTAGCTCCTGCCGGGTACGCATGATCCTCCCGCTCCAGCGACCTGGTTGCGGCGCCCCGCAACTCACCACTTCACGGGAGTCAGTACGGAGTGGGGTGCTGGGGCGGTTCCATCAGGGCGCCGGCAACCGGCTGACCACCCGCGATCGCCCTGACCTGCGCGGGGACCACCCTCAGGTGGCGGCATTGGGGTGCTGCTAGGGGTGATGTTTAGGGGCGGCCACTGACGCGTCCATGGGGTGCCGCTTGCGAGTCTGGGATCGTGCCGAGAAGATCCACGCAAGCCGAGGTGTGAGATGTCGATCCAGGTGCTCGGGCTGATCCAGCTCGTCGACGCGCAGGGCCGGCAGTACAAGCTGGCCGGCGGCAGCCAGCGCAGGCTTCTCGCCGCCCTCGCCGCCTCGCCCGGCCACCCGGTGCCGAGCTCGGTCCTGGTCGAGGAACTGTGGAACGAGACCCCGCCGGTCCGGCCGCTGCCCGCGCTGCACAATCTCGTCTCCCGGCTCCGCCGCCTGCTGGTCAGCACCAGCCCGGACGGCACGGACCCGATCCAGACGCATCCGCTCGGCTACGTCCTGCAGGCGGACGGCGCCGTCCTTGACTCGGTGCGGTTCGAGTCCCTCGTCCGCGAGGCCTCGCTGCCCGCCACCTCGCCGGCCGCCCGCGTGGTGCTGCTGCGCCGGGCGCTCGCCCTGTGGCGGGGGGACGCCTTCTCGGGCCTGAGCGACGTGCCGTCGGTGAGCGGGCAGGCGACCCGCCTGGAGGAGATGCGCTGCCAGGCCGTCGAGGCGCTCGCGGCGGCGTTGATCGCGGAGACGCGGTTCGGTGAGGCGGTGACCGTCCTTGAGACGTTCGTCCACGCCTACCCCTTCCGCGAGCAGGCCCGCGGCAGCCTCGTCGAGGCGTTGTACCGCGCCGGACGGCAGACCGACGCCCTGGCGCACCTGCGCGGCTACCGCAAGCTGCTCGCCGACGAACTCGGCCTGGAGCCGTCCGCCATCCTGCGCGACCTGGAGATCGCGATGCTCCGCCAGGAACTCGGCGCGAGCGTCCCCGCGGCCGTCCCGCCGGACCCCGGGCCCGCGTCCTACCCGCGGGTCGCCCAGCGCCTGTCGGCGGCGGGCGACCGCCTGTTCGCGGGCCGGGCCCGGGAACTGCGTGTCCTGCGGGAGGCCACGAGGCCGGCCGACCCGGTCGTGCTCGTTTACCTGCACGGTCCCGCCGGGATCGGCAAGACCGCCCTGCTGGCCGCGGCCCGGCGGCAGGCGCCGGCGCTGGAGTGGATCACCGTGGAGGGGACGGGCGTGCGGGCGGCGCCGGAGCGGTTCCTCGAAGCGGTCGCGGGCCGGATCGCCGCCCCCGCCACCGTCGAGGGCGTCGCGGACGGGCTGGCGCGGCGCGGCGCCGGCGTGCTGGTGATCGAATCCATGGAACACCTGAGCGGGCTGGAGTCGTGGCTGCGCACCGAGTTCCTGCCCGCCCTCCCCACCCGATGGACGACGATCCTCTCCGGCAGGGAGGCGCCGGACGCGTCCTGGAGCATCGCCCCGGAGTGGTGGGACATGATGCGCACGGTGCGGCTCGGGCCGTTCAGCGAGGAGGAGTCCACGGCGTACCTGGAGAACGTCGGCGTCGAGCCGGACCGGGTGCCGCTGCTCAGGAGCGCGACCGGCGGCTACCCGCTGGCGCTGGCGCTCGCCGCGGCGGCCCCGCGGGACGGCGGCCCGCCGTCCGGCGCGGCGGTCCTGCCCGTCTCCGTCGCCGAGAGCATCGTCGCCGCGATCCGGCAGGGCCTGACGCGCGAGCAGCGGCACGTGCTTGAGGCGGCGTCCATGGTGGAGCGGGTGACCGAGCCGCTGCTCGGCGCCATGGTGCGCGACGAGGGGCTCGACGCCGCGTACGCGTGGGACCTGCTGCGTGCGCTGCCCGTCACCGATGAGACCGTGCGGCTGTATGACGTGGTGCGGGACAGCGTCGCGCGGATCGTCAGCATCAACGACCCCCAGCGCGCCGCGCGCTACCGGGCACGCGCCGCCGCCCATCTCATGCGCTCCCGCGGCCAGGCGGCCCGAGCGGTCCAGGCGGTCCAGGTCGAGGCGGCGCCGGGCCGCGGCCGGGCCTTCCCAGCCGCGTCCGGATGGCTCGCGCCGGCCGTGCAGCGGCGGGACATCGGGCGTGTCCCGCCGCGTCATCCGTTGCGCAGGCCGCGGCCCGGCGAGCACGACCTCGATCTGCCACCCCTAGTTCCGCTCGGCGGCGGGCGCCCGGTCACGGGTGAGGATCGCAAGCGCGATCAGCAGCACCGCGGCGGACGTGGTGACCCAGACGGCGAACTGGTCGTATGACCCGGCGCCGAGGAGCAGTGACGATCCGCAGATGCCGCCGATCTGCGCCGCGAGCGAGTCCACCGACGCCACGGTCACCCGCTGCTCGGGCGTGGCCCGGCGGTGCAGCACGAGCGCGCTCAGCAGGTCCGCGACGGCGCTCAGCCACTGGATCGCCAGGAAAAGGACGACGAACGCGATGATGTGCGTGACGAACGCCATCGCCGCGTAGCACAGAGCCACCAGGATCATGAACAGGGCGATCCCGTTCGGCCTCGTGAAGCGCGGGCCGGTGGGCGCCGCGACGGTCCCCCCGGCTCCGGCCGCGAACGCGGCGCACAGCACCACGCCGTAGGCCATCGCCGAGGTCCGCGGGTCACCGGTCGACGCGGCGGCCCGCAGCGGCCACAGCGCCTCAAGCACGGTGGCGGCCACGCCGCCGCCGAAGGCGCAGAGCAGGACCCGCAGCAGCAGCGTGTCCCGCACGCTCGCCCGCAGGGCCGACCGCAGCGTGGCCCCGACGCCGGACGCGGGCGCCCGTCCGCTTCCGGTCATCACGGTGGCCACGGCGACGGTGAGGACCGCCGCGAAGCCGGCGGCGAGCCACACCGGCCCGGCCAGTGAACCGCTGACGGCCGGGAAGAACCCGCCGATCAGCGCGCCGCCGGCCAGGGACAGGGCGCCCGCCGCGCGGCCGCGGGCGAGCCCCGGCTCGAAGGCGGCACCGGGATCGGCCTCACCGAGAGTGTCCACGTACCAGGATTCGAGGACACCCGAGCCGGCGGCGCGGCCGATCGCGACCAGCACGAGCCCCGCCGTGAACGGCACCATCGTCTCGGCCACGGCGAGGAGGAGGCAGGCGGCGCAGGTGACCGCCGCGGACAGCAGCAGGACGCGGCGCCGCCCGTACACGTCGGCCGCGCTGCCCGAGGGGAGTTCGAGCAGGAGCACGACGGCCGCGAAGACGGCGAACATGACGCCGATCTGGCCGACCGAGTGCCCGCGTTCCCGCATCAGCAACACCAGGACGGGGAAGAACGTGGCACCGGGCAGCCACTGGAGCACCGCGAGCGCCAGGAAGCGCCGCCGGAGGTCCGCGGCGGTCACGGTCGTCCGAGGTGGGTCAGCTCGGCCAGGTGCCCCCGGGCGGAGCGCAGCACCGGGTGGTCGGCCGTCACTTTCGGCTCCAGCAGGGCCACGACCGTGCGGTAGGCCTCCCTGGCCTTGGCGTGCCGGTCGGAGACCAGGTACAGGTAGGCGAGGTTGTTCAGCGTGCCCATGGTCTCGGGATGGTCGTCGCCGACGACGGATCTCTGGATGGCGAGCGCTTCCAGGTAGAGGTCCTCGGCCCGCGCGTGCAGCCCGCGGCGCTCGGCGATCGCCGCGAGGCATCCGAGGTTGAACGCCACCTCCCGATGGCGCCTGCCGTAGACCGTCTCGAAGGTGGCGAGAGCGCGGTCGAAGCACGCCTCGGCCTCGTCCAGCTTGCCCTGTGCCTCCAGCAGCGCGCCGAGGTTGGCGAGGTCGGCGGCGACGTCGATGTGACCGGCGCCGAGGAGCGCGGTGCGCAGCCGCACGGCTTCCCGCGCGTCGCGCTCGCCTTCGGCCGAGCGGCCCTCGCTGTGCGCCAGCCCGGCGAGATTGTGCAGGAGGGTGGCCATCTCGTAGCTCTCCGGATCGCGTCCGGCGAGTATCCGGTGCGCCTCGGCGTACATCCGGCGGGCTTCGGCCGGTTGTCCCACGGTCTTGTGGACCACCCCGAGATCGTTGGCGGCGACGGCGACCTCCACGCAGTCCGGCCCGAGCATCTGCGCGACGTACTCGCCCGCTGTGCGCAGGATGCTCTCCGCCTCGTCGTACGCGCCGAGCATCAGCATGGCCTCCGCCAGGTCCCGCCACGCCGCGAAGCGGAGGCGGTGCACCGGGGCGGTGTCGGGCAGCGGGCTGTCGGAGAGGTCGCCCGCCACCGACGAGAGCGCCTCGGCCGCCTCTCTCAGCGCGCCGCGCCCGCGCAGTTCGCCGGCGGCGGCGAGCCGGTCGGCGTAGGTCGTCAGGAGATGACTTGGTGTCCGCTCACGCATCGGTCGGCTCTCCGGTCCGCCGGGCGGGCGCGGTGCCGCGCCCGCCCGGCGGGGACTCGATCAGCGGACGATCTGGCTGTGGTTCAGGGAGAGACGGCGAGTACCCAGGCTCTTCACGTGCATCGGGGCGTCCTTTCGCTCGATCGCGGGTTCCTCGAAGCATGGGACACGGCGATATCTCTCACCTGTCGTTCACCTCTCAGGCCCGTTGACAGCGGCCTGGGAGGGTGACGGGAATGCGGTGACAGGCCTGGAGAGCACGCTTGCGGCGGTTAGTCCTGCTGTCGCCCCTGGAGCTGAGTGCCATGCCTGTGACCCTGCCGGCCGGTGAGACGTTCGTTGAACGGTTCCGGCGTGGAGACGAGAACGCCTTCACCGAGATGTACGACCGCTATTCCCGAGGGGTGTTCGCTGCGGCGATGAGCATCCTCGGCAACCGTGAGCTCGCGGCCGACGCGGTGCAGGAGACCTTCGTGAAGGTCTGGCAGGCGCTCGGCAGCTTCGACGCGACGCGGGATCTGGAGCCCTGGTTGTTCACGATCACACGCAGGACCGCGGTGGACGTCTACCGCAGGACCCGCCGCGCCTCCTCGGCGACCCCGCTGGACACGGCCGTCGAGTCACGGCTCGCCGTCCTGCCCGTCTCGCTGGAGAGACACTGGCTCACCTGGCAGGTGCGGCAGGCGTTGACCCGGCTGACCACACAGGAGCAGGAGGTCCTGCGCCTGGCGTACTACCACGAGATGACGCAGTCCGAGATCGGCAGGGAGCTCGGGATCCCCGTGGGGACGGTCAAGAGCCGGACCTACCGGGCCCTGCGCCGGCTTGGGGAGTTGCTCCCGCACATGTCCGACTCCTCCGCGGAGGCCGTCAGCGCGTGAGCCCGGGGCTGCCCGCCTGGTTTCCGGCGCTACCGTCATTCCGGTAATAATGCATATTTTCTCGCTGGGGGTCTGTGTCATGCTCCCTGGCGGCATCGCCGGCTCGGCGGATGCCGATGACAGGGCGTCCCTCTCGATGGTGGACACCACGAACACGGACATTCCGCTCGCGAACCGTGTGTGCCCGGGCCCTGTCCCGTCCTGAAACCTGTCGCCGGGCAGACCGATTTGGGAAGATTGCCGCTGTGAACGATGTGCCGCTGGTGGAACGTGACCAGCACCTGTCGCGACTACGGCAATGGGTCGACGACCTGGATGTCTGCGCCGGCAACTTCGTCACGGTGCTGGGCGCGGCCGGGTCGGGGAAGAGCCGGGTCCTCACCGAGGCGCGCCGGATCGCCGAGCGGCAGGGCGTGCGGGTGATCGCGGCGCGAGCGTCCCGTCTGGAGAGCACCCACACCCTCGGCGTGGTCCGCCAGCTCTTCGAGCCGCTGCTGACCCGGGCCCGCGCGTCCGAGCGGGAGGCGTGGCTGTCGGGCCCCGCCGGGCCCGCGGTGTCGGTGCTGCGCCGCCACGAGGCCGGCGAGGAGACGTACGGGGACTTCGCCCTGCTGGACGGGCTCTTCTGGCTCCTCGCCAACGTGTGCGAGGCGGGGCCGGTTTTCCTCCAGGTCGACGACCTGCACTGGGCGGACGAGTCCTCACTGCGGTTCCTCGCCTATCTGCTGCCCCGCGTCGAGGGGCTGCCGCTGCTGGTGGCCGTCGGCAGCCGGCCGGTCCCCACCTCCGAGCAGACCTCCCTGCTCGACCTGATCCTCGCCGACGGCGCGTCGCAGGTGCTGGAGCTCGGGCCGCTGAGCCGGGCAGGGGTGGCCGCCGTGCTGCGCGACGTCCTCGGCCGCGAGCCCGAGCCGGGGTTCACCGAGGCGTGCCTCACGCTGACCGGCGGCAACCCGCTGCTGGTGACCGAGTCCGCCCGGGCCACCGCCGCGGGCGGCATGGCGCCGACGGCCGGGAACGCGCCGAGGTTGCAGGACATCGGGTCCCGCGCGCTGACCCGGCGGGTGGGGCTGGAGCTGGCGTTGCTGCCCGCCGCGCACGTCGGCGTGGCCGAGGCCGTGGCGGCCCTCGGCCCGCACGCGACGCTGGCCCACCTGACCGCGCTCGCGGGCGTGACGAGGGTGGAGGCGCTGGAGGCCACGACCGTGCTGGAGCGGGCCAGCATCCTGGAACGGCCGACGGGGTCCTGGTTGCACCAGCGGTTCGACTTCGTGCACCCGCTGGTGGGGGCCGCCGTGTACGACCGCATGGACCGCGCACGCACCAAGGCGCTGCACACGGCGGCCGTCCGGTTGCTGACGGAAGCCGGCGCGTCCGCCGAGGAGGTCGCCGCCCACCTGCTGCGGCTGCAACCGCCGGAGGGCGCCGGTGCCGTGGAGACCCTGCGCCAGGCCGCGTCCGCCGCGCTCTCCCGCGGGGCGCCGCAGAACGCCCACGGTTACCTGAAGCACACCCTGACCATGCCGCTCGCCGAGGACGAGCGGTTCGCGGTCACCGTCGACGCCGCGCTGGCCGCGGTGCACTTCGACCTGAAGGCCGCCGTGGACCACGTCATGGCCGCGGTGGCCATGGCGCAGGACCCGCACACCCGTGCCGACCTCGTCGCCACCGCCGGCATGGCGATGCTCTACGCGGGAAAGGGCGGAGAGGGCGCCACCCTGGCCCGCGAGCTTTCCGACGCGCTTCCCGACGAGCTCTCCGACGAGGAGGACGAGCTGCGCCGCAGGCTGGAGACGGTGGTCGTGTCCGCGGCCGTCACCGTCCCCGGCGCCCGTCTGAGCGAGGACCGCCTGGAACGGCTGCGGAACCTGCCCCCGGCGGACACCCTCGGCGCCGCGATCCTCGACGGGGCCATCGCGTTGCACGACATGCACCACGGCGACCCGCGGGGGCCGGCGCTGGCGCGGCGCGCGGTCGCCAACCCCGCCGCCCGGGTCGCCCGCCCGACCGAGGCGCGCGGGCTCGCCGGGCCGCTCTACACGCTGCTCTACGCCGACATCGACGAGGGCATGGCCGCGGTGAACGAGGCCATGGCCGCGGCCCAGCGGCACGGTTCCGCGGCGATGCTCAGCTTCCACCACTACATCAGGGGATGCGGCTGGCTCCTGCGCGGCGACCTCGGTGAGGCCGTGGCGGAGCTGCGCGAGGGCCTCGGGATCGCCCGGCTGACGCACACCGGTCTCCTCCTTCCACGGGCGACCGCCCTGCTCGCCGAGGCCGTGCTGGAGCAGGACGGCCCGCAGGCCGCGGCACGGATCCTGGACGGCTTCGACACGGCGCGGCCGCAGAGCGAGACCCTGCAGCACATCTGGCAGAGCAGGGCGCTGATCTGGCGCGCGGAGCACCGCTTCGACGAGGCGCTCGGCGCCGCGCTGGAAGCGGGGCGGAGCTACGAAGCGGTCGGCGGGCGCAACCCCGCCGTCGTGGCGTGGCGGTCGGAGGCGGCGCTGTGCCTGCACGCGCTGGGACGGGCCGAGGAGGCGTGGGAGTACGCCGCCGCGGAGATCGAGCTCGCCCGCCGCTGGGGCGCCCCCCGCCCGCTCGGCCGCGCGTTGCGCGCCGCGGGCGTGGTGCGGGGCGGGCCGGAGGGAGTGGACCTGCTGCGCGAGTCGCTCCAGGTGCTGGCCCCCTCGGTGGCGCGCCTTGAGCACGCCAGGACCCTGATCTCGCTCGGCTCGGCGCTGCGCCGGGCGAACGCCAGGCGCGAGGGCATCGCCCTGATCGGCACGGGCCGGGAGCAGGCGTTCCGCTGCGGCGCGCGACCGCTGGCCATGGCCGCGACCGAGGAACTGCGCGCCACCGGCACCAGACCCCGCCCGCTCACGCTCACCGGCCCGGAAAGCCTGACCCCGAGCGAAAGACGCGTCGCGAAGCTGGCCGGCGAGGGCGGCAGCAACCGGGAGATCGCGCAGCGGCTGTTCATCACCGTCAAGACCGTCGAAGTCCACCTGTCCAACGTGTACCGGAAACTCGGCATCTCCGGCCGCGACCAGCTACACGCCCACATGGAGGACGTCCCCGCCGCGGGCTGACGCGGCGTCTCCACCGCCACCGTCCCGCGATCACACGCGGGTGTGTCGTTTTACCGGCGGAGAAACCGGCGCCCGAGAGAAACGCGTACTCCTTACGAAACTGTGAAAGTGCCCCTTTTCGGGCGTATATACGGAGGAGTCCGTCATGAAGATCGGGGTCAAGAATATGCTGCGCGCCGTCCTGCCGGCGGTCGCGGTGGCCGCCCTGGCTGGGGGCGTCCTGGCCGGGCCGGCGCACGCCGCCGAGCTGGGCGGCACCGTCACGGTGCGCTACGGTGTGCTCGTCTTCACCGGCACCGGTGTCGACAATCGCATCTTGCTCGTCAGGTCCGGCGGTGACCTGGTGGTCAACGAGCAGAACACGGGTGCCACCCTCGCCGCCGGCACCGGCTGCCGGCAGGAACCCACCACGCCGGGCAAGGTGTCCTGCGCCCTCCCGACGAACAAGATCGAGATCTACCTGGGCGGCGGCTACGACGAGTTCACCCCGATGAGCGGGGTGACCGGCCTGGTCGACGGCGGCGATCAGAGCGACGTCTACCACGGGGCCCGGCCGGGTGCCGGGACCGGCCTGGTGTACCGCGGCGGCCCGGGCTCGGACAGGGTGGACTACGTCGCGAGCACCTCCCGTGGCGTGACCGTCCACATGGCCAACAGGATCGCCGACGACGGCAGGACCGGCCTGGACAGCGACAACATCCTCGACGACGTGGAGCGGATCGACGGCACCGTGTTCGACGACGTCCTGATCGGCAACGCCCTGAACAACGTCATCTACACCAAGGGCGGACGCGACGTCGTCAAGAGCGCGGAGGGCAGCGACCTCATCATGGCCGACACCGGCGTGAAGGACCGGCTGCTCGACTGCGGCAACGGCGGCTCCGGGCCCGGCGACTACGTCAACATCGACTCGGTGGACCGCCCTGTCGTCACCCGTTGCGAGAACATCAGCTGACGCGGTCACCACAGACGTCCGCCGTCACCACGCCTGCGCGGTCCCCGGCGGCGAAGACCCGCGGGCCGGGCTCTGATCTCGATCTCGGAGCCCGGCCCGTCCGCGTCAGCGCCGCCGGAACGTGGAACGGCCTCCGGCGTGCCGGGGGAGGGACTCAAGGACGGGGCCGGGACTCCCCGGGCGGGCGTTCCCGCAGGTCCCACTGTTTGACGGCGCGCATGCCGGCCCGCTCGTAGAGGGCGGTGGCGCCGGTGGGGTTCCGCGCGTCGACGTTCAGGATGACGCGGGGGACGCCGCGGGCGGCGAAGAGGGTGAACGAGTGTTGCAGCAGCGCCGCTCCCACCCCGCGGCCGCGGTGGCTCGGCAGGACTCGCAGGTAGTCCACCCAGCCGTCCTCGCCCAGGGTGCTCGCGGTGAGGGCGGCGACCGGGCGGCCCTGCTCCCTGGCCAGCAGCCACAGACCCGGGTCGTGGCCGGAATGACCCGTCTCCTCCTCGGCCCAGGCGTCGAACGGCCGCGGATGGTGGCCCCAGTCGTCCGCGAACGCCTCCTCCAGGACGGCGTGCACGGCCGGCAGGTCGCCGGGCGGGGCGATCACGGTGACGGAGATTCCCTCCAGGGAGAGGGCGGGCTCCGGCAGCCCGGTCAGGTCGATCTGCATGTGCCAGAAGTGACGGACCGGCCGCAGGCCCCGCGCCCGCAGCAGCGCGGCCGCGGCGTCGTCACCCGCGTGGACCGTGTGCCGGAAGCGGCCCGCCGCGGACCCGGCAAGCATCTCGGCGGCCCGTTGTTCGACGGCGCCCAGCAGCGCGGCGCCGATGCCCAGCCCCCGGTGCCGGGGGTGGACGATCCCCCAGGACTCGGCGACGTCCGGTTCCTCGCGCACCGCCTGCCCGTACGCGACGACCGTCCCGGCCGGGCCGGTGACGACCCAGGCGTCGGTCGCGACGTCGAAGCCAGGCCGTCCCCATTCGCCGCGCAGGAACTCCTTGTCCAAGGTGACCGGCTCGCTCGTGGCGAGCTGGCCGGCGACCAGCACCTCGGCGACCGCCTCGAGGTCGCCCGGCGCCGGTGGGCGTAACCGGAATCCGATGGGGAGAGCCATTTCTTGTTCCTCTTCGCTTATCCGGTGGGGGACGGGCCGGGCTCGCCGGGGGGAAGGGCGGTACGCAGGTCGTCCCGCCGCTCGATCGCCAGCTTGCGGTACGCGCTGGACAGGTGGGTCTCGACCGTCTTCGGGGTGACGAACAGCGCCTGCGCGATCTCCCGGTTGCTCAGCCCGTCCCGGGCCAGGCCGGCCACCCGCAGCTCGCTCGGCGTCAGGGTGTCCGGCCCGACGAGAGACAGCGGCCGGGGACGTTGCCCCGCCGCCCGCATCCGCGCCGTGGCATCCGCCACCAGGCGTCTCGCGCCGCAGCGATGGGCCAGCTCACGGCCTTCTGTGAGCAGTTCGGCGGCCTGTTTGCGGGAGTTGACGCGGCGCAGCGCCCCGCCGAGGTCGATGAGTACCTTGGCGAGCTCAAGACGCGCCGTCGAATCGGTGAGCACCTCGCGGGCCTGCTGGAGCCGCTCGATCCGGTGGTCGGGGGGCGCGACGGCGGCCGCGACCCGCAGCGCCCTGCCGAGAGGGAACGCCGCCCCCCAGCGCCGGGCGAGTTCCACCTCCTCGTCCGCGAGTACGCGGGCCTCGGCCGCCCGGTCCAGCGCGTGCGCGGACAACGCCGCCTCCGACCGCCAGGCGAGTACCGCCGGGTTCCTGCCCTGATGGGCGGCGAAGCCCTCGCCCGCCGCCAGGGCGCGCTCGTATGCCGCGTCGAACCGGCCGTCGGCCCGCAGGAGCCGGGCCTCGGCGTGGGCCGCGAAGAAGAACAGCTCGACCCGGGGCCGGGGCACGGGCGGGCGGTACCCCTCGACGACCCTCCTGGCCTGCTCCGGCTCACCCATCTCCAGCAGGGTCTCGGCCAGCAGGCACACGGCGGAGGGCAGCAGGATGGTGCTGCCGGTCAGCGTGATGAGCCGCACGCTCTCCCGCAGGTCGCCGGCAGCCTCGGCCAGCTCGCCCCGGTGCAGCCAGCCGGTGCCCCGTTGCAGGTGGTGGACGCCGAGCATCGCCAGGGAGCCGTTCGCCTGGGCGTCGTGCACGGCGCGGTTCAGGGTGGGGATGCCCTGGTCGGCCTCCCCGTAGACCAGGGTGAAGTAGGCCGGCATCAGCACCAGCGTGCCCCGGGCGTCACGCGATCGCGCGAAGGGAGAGGCCAGGGCGCGGTGGGCCAGCTCGCGCGCCGCCGGGTCCCCGAGGTACATGGACCGCAGCGCCAGGGCGCAGTCCAGGTGGGTGGCCCCGGCCGTGTCGCTCGGCGGCAGCTCCCGCAGCGTCTTCAGCCGCTCGGGGTCCACCGGCGTGTCGGCCGTCACGTTGGCGGCGCTCAGGATGATCGCTTCGAGCATGCGGCGCGGTTCGTCCTCGCCGGGTGGCAACTCGTCCAGCAGATCCTGGATGACCGAGACGTTCCCGTGCTCCCTGCCCTCGTACAGCAGGGCGAAGCCCGCGCGGGCGGCCAGCTCGGCCCGCTCCCGGACACCGGGGGTCAGCTCCAGCGCGGACAGCAGGAACGTCGCCGCCTGCTCCTGGTCGACCTGAAGGGCGGCCTCCACCGCCTCGGCCAGCACGGCCGGCCGCTCGTCGGCGGGCAGCGCGGTGGTGAGCGCGTGCCGGTGATAGCTCAGCGCGGCCTCGGGGGCGCCGCGGTCCAGCGCCTCCCGTCCCGCCCGCCGCAGGATGCCCACCACCTCCCCCTGATCCATCCGGGTCTGCCGCAGCACGTGCGCCGCGATCTCCTCGGCGCCGGCCCCGGCGTCGAGGAGCAGCCGGGCCGCGCGTTCGTGGGCGGCGAGGCGCTGGCTGTGGTCCATGTGGTCGTACACGGCCGCCGCGACCAGGGGATGCACGAAGTCGAACGACCGGTCCCGCCACGTGGCGGAGGTCTCCTGGATGATGTTGACCGGTTCCAGCTCGGAGACGCCGTCCGCGACCTCGGCGACCGGCAGGCCGGTGAAGGCGCTGATGAGCGAGACGGTCGTGCGGGGCCCGAGCACGGCGATGGCCTCGGCGATCCGCGTGTGCGCCGGGCGCAGGAGGGACAGCTCCAGCATGACGCGCCGCGCCACCGCCTGTGACCCGGCGTCGCGCAGCCGAGGCGCGTTCGGCGCGGTCGGCGGCAACCTCCGGGCGGCCAGCGCGCGGGACGACTCCACCACCAGCAGCGGGTTGCCGCCCGTCACCGCGACGCAGGCGCCGGTGAAGTCGTCGTCGGGCGCCTGGCCGAACAGGCCGCGCACGAGCGAAGCCACGCCCTGGTGGCTGAGCGGCGCGAGGTGCACGGTCTCGCACACCTGGTCGGCCATGAGGACGTCGAGAAGGCGTGACGCTCCCTGTGGGGCCGGCGGGCGGGCGCCGGCCGCCACCAGCACGGGCAGGCCTTCCAGGCGGGGAAGAAGGTAGGCGAGGAACCGCAGCGACGGCTCGTCGGCCCAGTGCAGGTCGTCGACCTGCAGCAGCAGGGGCCCGGACTCGCACAGGTTGGACATCAGCCAGAACAGGCCGTGCAGTGTGCGGTAGTCGCCGTGCCGCACGTCACCGCCGGTGTGCCGTTCGATCGAGGCGACGGCCGGCGCCGCGTCCCCGCTCAGCCACGACGCGCGCTCCTCGGGGGTCGCCCGCGCCAGCACGAGCCGGAACAACTGCCGGACGACCCCGAACGGATAGCGCTGCTCAAGGTGCGACGAACGAGCTGTCAGCACCCGCACGCCGAGCCGGCCGGCCAGCCGGCGCACCTCGGACAGCAGCCGTGTCTTCCCCGACCCCGCGACCCCCGAAATAACGACAAAACCACCTGAACGACAACTCAGCCCCTGTAAGCGCTCCTCGAACACGCCAAGATGCTCGGCACGCTCGACCAATGGCGTATCCACCCTGGCAGTCTCGCGCATGAAACCCCGCCGCGCCTCCCAGCGGGACGATGGTCAGCCCGGCCTCCTCGGCCTTGCCGGCGCCGGTGACGGCCGTGGTCAGCCGCGCCCGTTCTCGCAGCCGATCAGCAGGTCCTGGCGGTCGTCGCGGCGGCCGGTGTCGCCGGTGCCCTCCCCGCAGTCCAGGACGTCCCTCGCCCCGGGCGCCTCGGCGTGCCCGGCCCCGGCGGCGTGCAGGTCGTCGTCGCCGCCGAGCCCGTACAGCAGGTCACCGCCGGCGCCGCCGCGCAGGTCGTTCGCCTGCGGTGAGCCCTCGATCCGGTCGCCGGAGGCGGAGCCCCACACGTCCTCCACGTCGGTCCCGATGTCGTCGTCGTCCACCCCTGCCCGGCCGTCGCCGTCGGCGCCGTCCAGGCTGACGTCCACCGGGGCCGTGGCGAGGCTGTAGTCCACCAGGTCGCGGCCGGAACCCCCCGAGAAGCCGACGGCGTGGGCCGCGGCGCCGCCGTCGGAGAGCTTGAGACGGTCGGCGCCCGCCTCGCCGATCACGAACCCGTGCGGGGAGATCCCGGTGAAGTGGACAAGGTCGTCACCGCGCCCGAGCGTGAACATGATCTCGACCTGTGGCCCCGCGACGCCGCACACGAACCGGTGGCCCGGTCCGGGCGCGGCCACACACCCCGGGCCTGCGGCGGCCGCCCCGGCGACGGTGACGACGACCTCGCCGCCGGCCACCTCGACCTCCACGCCGTCCGGGCCGGCGGTGCCTTCGAAGGTCAGCACGGCGCCGCCAGGAGGCCGGCTGATCACGCTCTGCGCGGTGTGGCCGGCGGCCGGCCCGGCATGTCCGACGACACCGGCGAGCACGCTCACCGCTCCACAGGCCATCAGGGTCTTCCGCAGTCGCATCAGCCACTCCCGTTCGCTCCGGACCGCGAAGACGGCCCGCTCTCGCCGAGAGATACGGAGCACGGCCGCCGCCCGGTTTCCGACGGTGCCACTCACGACGGTTCATTCCCGCCGCTCTGGCCCAGCCGGGCCGGACGGTCACCCTTCAGAGTTTTCGTAGCGGACGCGACAGCAGATAAGGAACTCATCAGGCATGATCATGGGTGGGAGACATCGCAGAACCCACGGGCTGAGCCAATGAGCACCGGTGGCGTCACGCGGGGGCGGAACGGCGCCGCCGGCGCCGCCGTCATGGCCCAGGGACGGTTCATGGTGCTGGCCGGCATCGACGGCTCCGGCAAGTCCTCGGTGCTCAGCCGGCTGGACGTCCACGGCCTGCTGACCACGAACTGGTGCGAGCTTCGCGGCCACCAGGAGACCGCGGCCCTGGCCCCGCGCAACCCGACCGGCGTCAAGAACAGGCTGCCCCCGCTGTCCAGGGCGATGTTCATCGGCGGCCATCTGGTCGCGCAGTACGAGCAACTGGTGCGGCCGTCCGTCGAGGCCGGGCACAGCGTGCTGCTCGACTCCTACTACTACAAGGTGCTGGCCAAGGAGCTCGTGCTCAGGGCCAGCCACCCCAGCCTGGCCGAGCTCTGCGCCGAGCTTCCCGAGCCCGACTGCGTGATCTTCGTGGACGTCCCCCCGCAGGTCTCCTTCCGCCGCAAGGACGGCAGGGTGTCGTCGTACGAGCGCTTCATGCGGGACTCCCCCCACCAGGACTACGTCACGTTCCAGTCCATGGTGCGGGACATCATCATGCGCCGCGTGACCGAGGTCCCCGACCACCACATCGTCGACGGTGACAAGCCCCTGAGCGAGGTGCTCGAATCGGTCAGGGCGATCGCCGAGTCCCGCCTTCACAGAAGCACGAGATCCGATGACGCCGCAGAACCTTGTCCTTGACGCGATCTGCGCCACGCCGCTGACCGCCGCCCAGTTGGATCGGGCGTGCACCGCCCTGGTGTCGCTGGCGAACCGGAAGGCCGAGGTGCGGGAGATCCTGAGGACGCACAAGGCCTTCACCTATTTCCACGAGACGCTGCGCCTCCTGGACGACGCCTGCGCCGTCGAGTTCGCCCGGGCCTTCGAGGCCGACCTGGACGAACGCCTGCGGCACCGGGCCCTGCTGACCGAGGAGCTCGCGTGGCTGCGCAGCTCGGGACTGGCGGCGGAGAGCCGGGTGGCGATCATCAAGGGCCTGAACAACGCGCGCTTCTACGCGCGTCCCGAGGCGCGCTGGAGCCGGGACGTCGACCTGTTCCTGCCGACCTGGGACGACGCGCTGACCCTGGTCGCGGCCCTGCGGGAACGCGGCTACGAGTTCGACCCGGCCGAGTGCCCGTGGATCAAGGCGGAGCACCGCAGGGGCCGGGCCGAGTACGGCCAGCTTTTCCTGGTCAAGCGGGCCGGCGACCGCTACTCCCGCATGGACCTGCACTTCGGCACGTACTCCGTCAGCCAGGGCGAGTACCTGCGCCCGTCACTGACCGACTTCTACGAGCCCGCCCAGGCGGGGGACGCGGTCAACCGGCTGAACGCCACCGGCGCGCTGCTCGTGATGTTCGCGCACGCCCTGTCCGACGGCTACGTGTCGCTCAAGGACGCCAACGACTCGGTCGCCATCGCGACGTCCGGGCAGGAGGTCGACTGGCCGCGGCTCGCGCACGAGCTCGACCGGCACGCGCTGCGCCCGCAGGCGGGACTGCTCGCGCGGCATCTCAGGGCCGCCTACGCGGACGTGCCCGAGGTCGCCCGGTTCGCCGCCCGGCTGGACGGCGCGGCGCGGCGCAGTCGGCCCGGTCTCTGGCGCATGCACGACCGGAGCTGGAAGCGGCGCGCCGTCGTGAACGCCTCCTACACCCTGCGCGCCGGGTGGCGGGGCGGCCGGGGCCTCGGGCGGTCGCTGCTCAGCGCGGCGCAGTGCTTCGCGTTCTACGTCAGGCGCCTGCGCGCCGGTATCGGCGGACGCACCACGCGCGAGCGCCTGCTGCTGCGGTTCCTCCCCAAGGCCGACCTGCTGAACTGGCGGCTGCGGCCCGACGCCTGCCCCACCCTGATCCACACCGGGCATCCCGTGCTGGCCGGGCACGTCACCGCCGGCGCCGGGACAGCCGCGGCCGGCCAGGAGCGGTTGCCCGGGGTCAGGGTCGCCGGGCGGCGGGACACCCCGGTGGTCGTCATCGGCGACGACGTGTTCCTGTGCACCTGGGACCAGCGCATCCTGCCCCAGCAGGTGGCCGAGGTGAACGATCTGCTCGGCGTGGGCCGGTGAATCCGTTCCACCCCGGCGCGGACCGCTCCGGGTTCTTCGACTGGGCGTCCACGGCGCCGTTGTCCACGGCGGCGCGGCAGGCGATGGCCGACTTCGGTGCGGCCCTGGAGAGCGCGCCCTGCCCGCCGGATTTCCTGACGGAGGCGACCGCGGCGCTCGACTCCCTGCGCGCCCTGCTGCGGCGGTTGTGCGGCGCCCCGCCCACCTGGGACGTGGTGCTCACCCGCGGTGTCGCCGAGTCCGCCTCGATCATCGCGGCGGGGATCGGGGCGCCGCCCGGCGCCTCCGTCGTCGTGGACGCCGCCGCGCACGAGGCCGCCGTGCTGCCCTGGGCCGCGCGCCCCGGCCTGGACTTGCGCACTGTGCCCGGCCGCCCGCACCTGGATCCCGAGCGCGCCGCGCCGCTGATCGACGAATCCACGGTCGCGGTCTGCGCGTCCCACGTGACCCATCTGGACGGCGCCGTGCAACCGGTGCGCGAGCTGGCCGCGATCGCCAGGGCGAGATCCGGCGCCCTGGTCGTCGTCGACGGCGCGCAGGCCGCGGGCAACGTCCCTGTGGACGTGCGGACCCTCGGCGCCGACATCTACCTCGGCAGCGGGCGCAAGTTCCTGCTGAGCCCGCTCGGCACGGGATTCATCCTGGCCAGGCCGGGGCTGCTCACCCGCGTCGCCCCGCTCGTGCTGTCCACCCGCGCCGCGGTGCTGCACAGGGACGCGGACGGCCGGTGGCGCCGCGCCCCCGGCCAGGCCGGCCTGCCGCGGGCCCTGGAGGGCAACCTGCCCGACCTGCGGTGCCTGGCCGGCCTGTCGGCCTCGGTGCAGGCGTACCTCGGGGCCGACGCCGCCCGCCTCGCCGGGCGCCGGCGCCGCCTGACGGAGATGTTGTCCGAGAGGCTGGCCGAGACCACGTTCCGGTGCCTGCACCCGCCGGGCGCGGGAATCGTCCGGCTGGCCTCCCCACGGGTCGCCGACCACCTCCACGTGAAACGTGCCCTGGCGCGGACCGGTGTCTTCCTCGCGGCGACGACCGCCTGGATCAGGGTCAGCCTGCACGCCGCGAACAGCGAGAACGACGTCCACCGCCTCACCGGCTGTCTGAAGGAACTGGAATGAACGACGCGCCGGAATTCTGGGACGGCAAGAACCGAGCCCTCATGCACCGCCCCGACCTGCTGCGCCCCACCGTCCTCGCGTACGGCGCGCTCGGCCTGGTCCCGGCCGGGTCCCGGGTGCTCGACCTCGGCAGCGGACGGGGCCGCGACAGTCTCCTGTTCGCCGAAGCCGGGATGCGCGTCACCGCCATGGACTTCTCGGCGGTGGCCCTGGCCGCGCTTCCGGAGGGTGTGGAGGCCGTGAAACACTCCATCGCCGACGTGCCCTACCCGCTGCCGCCGGCCTCGTACGACATGGTCTACGCCCGCCTGAGCCTGCACTATTTCGACGTGGACACCACCCACGAGGTCTTCGGGGAGATCCACCGGCTGCTGCGGCCGCAGGGCCTGCTGGTGGCGCTGGTGAACTCGATCGACGACGCGGAGTACGGCACGGGACGCCTGATCGGGCCCGACTACTACGAGCTCGAACCCGGCGACCGCAAGCGCTACTTCTCCTGCGACGCCCTGTACGGCTTCGCGGCCCGGTGGTTCACCGTGCGGTTGGCCGAGCAGACCGCCGAGGACGCCCTTGACCCGTTCGGACCGCTGGTCCGCCTGGTGGCGGAGCGGCCGTGAGCTCGGTGACCCTGCTGTTCCCCGACGACGGCCGGCTCATCGGCGGGCTGACCGTCACCGAGCGGGCCGAGCGCGCCGCCCGCGACGGCGGATTGCCCGCGGACCGGACGCTCCTGCTCACCGAACCCGTCGTCTTCGACGCCGAGGCCGTCAGATCGCTGGCCGCGGTCCCCGGCACGGTGGTCACGGCGGCGGCCGGCCTGGTGGTGACGGACGCCGGCACCACCTGGGACACCGTCACACGGGCGCTGGAGCGCGGCGACACGGTCAAGACGGACGCCACCGGATTCGTCGCCGCGGCGGGCGACCCCGCCGCGGCGGAGCGCGCCCTGTGGTCCCGGTACTGCTTCAAGCCGTCCGACGGCCCGGTCCTGCGCGCCAACCGCAGGCTGTCGCGGCGGCTCACCCTGGCGCTGGTACGCACCTCCGTGTCGAGTGACACGGTCAGCGTCGCCAGCTTCCTCGTCGTCGCACTCGGGGCGCTGCTCATCGGGCAGGGGACGTGGTCCGCGACGGCCGCGGGGGGACTGCTGGTCCAGGCCGGCTTCGTCCTGGACTGCGTGGACGGCCAGATGGCCCGGCTGCGCCTGCGCTCGTCCCGGCGCGGCGCGCTGATCGACACCATCCTGGACCGCTACGCCGACCTCGTCGTGATCGCCGCGCTCACGGTGGCCGCCGGTGGCGGCCCCGCCGAGTGGGCATGGGGTTTCGCGGCGGGCGCCGCGAGCATGCTCGTGCCGTACATCAACGCTCTGAACGCGGACGCCCCCCGCCGCCTGCTGCGCCGCCCGGAACGCATCCTGCTGTGCGCCGCGGCGGCCGTAGCCGGGGCACCACTCGCCGCGCTCGCCGTCATCGCCGTCCTCGGCAACATCGACGCGGCCCGCGTGTTCTACCTCCTGGTGCGCGCCACCCCGGACGGCTCCTGACCGCCCGTCACGGCAGACGCACCGGGGCCCCGGCCGGACATCCGGCCGGGGCCCCTTTCTGGTGGCCGAGGTCATCCCGGCAGCACGCTCGCCGGGACGACCAGGATCGCCTCGGCGGCCATGGGCAGCGCAGGGCCGGCCGGTCCGTGCGACAGCGTCACGGTGGCGGTGTCCTCGTCGAGCGTCAGCCCCTGCTCCTTGAGGTTGACCCATCGAACCGACATCTGGTCCACGGTGAACGGCACCGGCCCGGTGTCGGTCATGACGGTGTAGACGGCGCCGGAGTCGAGCTCGTCCTCGCTGAGCGGCAGTTTCACCCAGATCTCGTAGTCGCCGTCGTCCTCAAGCAGCTCCCCGATGTCCCAGGTGGCGGTGGCCGCCGGTTCGGCCGATTGCTCGTAGGAGCCGCCCATGCAGTCTTCCGGGCAGTCCTTCTCCTCCCAGGTGCCCTTGAGCTCGGTGTGCTCGTCGCCGGCGTCGAGGGCGAAGGCGTAGAGCATGCCGTTGAGCCACATGGTCTCCTCGCCCCGGGCGGAGAACCGGTCGTGACGAGTGTTGTATTCGGTCCAGAATTCGCCGATGGACTCCGGGCTGGTCTCCCGGACGATGTCCATGATCTGCGTGAGGCTGGGGTCGCCGAACCCGGTTAGGTCCAGGAAACCGCCGGTGTTCTCGTCGGGGGTCGCGTCGTACAGGTCCCACAGCGTCATGGCGACGCGTCCCTCGACATCGGGGCCGCGATCCCCGCAGCTCCAGTGGTAACACCTCTCTATGTTGTAGCCGTTGAAGCCGGGGGCGTCATCGTCCTCCGCCAAGCTGTAGCGCTTCTCGGCGAGGGTCCCGAGAAAGGCCGGGAAGCCACCCCGCCAGGCGCACTCCTCGCTGGTCGGTGTCATCCACACGTCGTTGCCGGGACAGCCCATGGGGATGTCGTACTCGTCTCCGATGAGCTGGTGTTCCAGGACCCGGGCGACCTCACGTTCGGCGATCGTGGAGCGTGCGTGGACGCGGGCCAGCACGACTCTTTCCTCCACGACACCGGGGATGTAGTGCGAGTAGTCGCCGTCGTTGAGCTCGATCAGGACGTTCTTGGTGAACGTCGGCATCAGTTCGCGCACGCTCAGGATGGCGCCGAAAGCGAAGGCCTCTTCGGTGTCCAGGACCGTGGAGTCCGCCGGATCCTTGAGGAAGAAGTGGCCGAGCGGCACGTCACCGGCCACGGCGGCCGACGGTTCGCTGTAGTGCAGCTTGACCATGTCCCGCCCCGCGGCGTCCCGGGCGGAGACCCGCAGCACGAGGTCTTCGGGTGCGCACGCGTGGGCCCCCTGGAACTCCACCGGGTTCGCGGGGACCGGGCAGCCTGTCCACGTCGTGCCGTCGGTCAGCGCGAAGGTGTTCGGGTAGACGAAGCCGGTGGTGAACCTGCCGTCCTGCGTGAGGCAGCCCCGCACGGGGGCGCCGGCGGGCCGGCCGTCGGGTCCGGCGGAGTCCAGGACCGGCCGCCACTGCACCGGGCTCAGCGGGTTTCCGTCGTGGCCCCGGTACAGCACCTCGTAACACGCGCCGCCCAGCGGCCGCGGCCCGCTGGCACTGTCGGCCAAGGTGTGGACACCACCGGAGACCTGCACGGGCGGGTACGGCCCTGTGGTGCCGTCCTCGTGCGGAGCGGCGATGATCGCGTCCGCGACGACCGGCCTGCCGTCCTGGGAGGACAACGTGACGGAGAACGGGCCGTCGGGCTCGAAGGGCCCGAATCCGGATGGCCGTAGGTTGAGCCAGCCGTCTCCGGTGACGGTCTGGTCCACCACGACACGTATCTCGTTGAGACCAAGGTCACTGATCGTGTAGGTGGCCTGGTCCGCCAGCTCAAGCTGCCCGGCGGGCAGCCGCACCCACAGGTCGAAGGCCGTGGGCCGGTCGAGAGGGTTCATGAACTCCCATATCAAGGTGGGAGGCAATGGGTCACCCGAGCCGGTGGCCATGTCGTCGCCCCGGCACATCGGACACAGCGTGGTCTGCCAGGGGCCGGTGGTGGAGCTTCGGTCCTCGTCCCACAGGGTGGTGTACTCCAGGGTGTTCATGAACATGATGAGCCGGTCGCCGGGCCCGTGCCGCTCACGGTACGCGTCCCAGAACTTCTCGGCGGTGGTCACGCCCGCTTCGGCGATCATGGGTGGTAGCTCGGCGAAGGGGCGGTGTATCGAGTCGGTGAAGCCGTCGCCGATCTCCTGGCCGGGGTCGGTGAGGTCGCGCAGCGCCGCGCCGACCCGCGCCCCCACCTTGGCGCCCTTCTCGCAGCCCGCGGCGGTCGCCTCGCAGTTCTCGACGTCGTGGTCGACGCCGGCGAGATTGATCACGTTCCGGTTGGGGATGGCCTCCGCGGCGTTGGCCATGGCGCCCGCGAACCCCATCTGGAGCGCGCATTTCGCATCTGTCTCTTCCGCGTAGAACTCGGCGCGGCAGTTGTCGGGAATGCCGGGGTAATCCTCCCCCAGGAGATCGTGATAGTGGTGCATGCCCACGTGGAACTCGGCATCGGAATAGGCGGTCTCGGACTTCTTCATCACGATGGTGCGCGTTGCCGGTCCGTATCCGCCGCTGTTGGTCAGCGAGTCGTACAGGTGGATCCGCACGTCGCTGAGCCGCTGCTCCTCCGGCAGGCTCGCTGTCAGGTTCTTGACCCGGTACGCGGCGTTGTAGGCGTGTCCCCCGGGGGAGTCCAGTTGGTGGACGTCGTCCTCGGTGAAGAACCACCCGAGCGGGATCTCGCCGATCACGGCGGTCTCGTCCTCGTCCTCGTCCCGCACCCACACCGAGCCGTCCTCGCTGCCGGCGTAGATCCGCAGGACCAGGTCGTCGGGCCGGCAGGCGTGGGACCGCATGAACCGGACCGCCGGCTCGACCACCGGGCACCCGTACCACATGGTGCCGTTTTCCAGCAGGTAGTCCTGCGGGTAGATGAAGCTGATGTCGAACCGGCCCTGCTCGTCCAGCGCCCCGGTCACCGGCCGCCCCTCACCGCCCGGCTCCGAGGTCACCGGCTGCCACTCCGGCTCCGCGTCCTGTTGCCCGTCCGCGCGCGTGTACGCCTCCAGCGCCCAGGTGGCGTTCGCGAACGGCCTGGCCGGCTCCCCGGGAACCGCCACGTTCTTGGACTTGACCGTTCCGGTCACGTGCACCACCGGCGGTCCGGTGCCCGAAGGTCCTTGCGAGGGATCACAGTTCGCGCGGGCCGCCGAGTGGCCGAGCAGTTCGCCCGGCTCATGCGGTGGGTACTGTGCCCAGCCGCCGGGGCCGAGAGTCAGCATCTTCGTGCCGACGTGCACCTCGGTGCCGCCGGCGACGCACATGTACTGCAGAGGAATCCCGTGGTAGCCCAGGTTGACCAGTGCCGTCTGCGACTGGTCGGGCCGCGGGCAGTAGGTGACCGCCCACGGCTGGGCCGGCCCGAAGCCCGTCTGGTGGATCTGGAGCAGGCCACCCCATGGCGGCGTGCCGCAGGGGTTCGAGGTCGTCGCTCCCACTTCGGGCACCGGAGGTTCGGGACCCGAGGCGGCGGAGGCCCCCAAGGCCGCAGGCGTCCCGGCCAGCGTGAACAACGCCACGGTGAACACGATGATCCACCGTCTCGTTCTGGATTTCATGTGTCTCCCGACGACGGCCCACCGGCCCGGCGGGCATCGCCGGGCCGGTGGGCGTGAACCGATACGAGACAAATGTCCTGATATCGGCTGTCGGTGGACTCTCAGCCGGCACCTGCGTGGCTACCAGCGGACCGGCAGGGACTCCAGGCCGCGGATCAGGCGGTTGCGTTTGAAGGTGATCTCGTCCGCCGGGACGGCCAGTTCCAGATGGGGGAAGCGGGACAGCAGGGTGCCGATGGCGATGCGGAACTCCATGCGGGCCAGGGAGGCGCCGATGCAGTAGTGCGCGCCGTGGCTGAAGGCGATGTGGGGGTTGTGGTCGCGGTCGACGACGAACTCGTCGGGGCGGTCGAAGACGGCCTCGTCGCGGTTCGCCGACGGGAGGCTGACGAGCACGGCCTCGCCCGCGCGCACCGTGACCGGGCCCAGTTCGACGTCCTCCGCGGCGACCCGCAGGAAGTGGGCCGAGGACGTCAGGGGGGTGAGGCGCAGCATCTCCTCCACCGCGCCGCCGAGCAGTTCTGGGCGCTCCCGCAGTGCGGCGAGCTGCTCGGGATGGGTCAGCAAGGTGTAGACGAAGTTGCCGAGCTGGTTGGCGGTGGTCTCGTGCCCGGCGATGAGCAGCAGCATGCCGAAGCCGATCAGCTCTTCCTCCGACAGGCTGTCGCGCTCGTCCCGCGCGACGACGAGCGCGGTGAGCAGGTCGTCGGCGGGTGCGCGCCGCCTCTCCTCGATGAGCTCCCCGAAGTAGGCCATCAACTGGTGCATGGCCGCGACGATCCTGTCCTCGCCCTCCAGGTCGACGGACATCGCGACCTCGGTCCAGCCGAGGAACCTGCTCTGGTCGGCGAGCGGGACGCCGAGCATCTCGCAGATGACGTGGATCGGCAATGGCATCGTCAGCGCGGGGACCAGGTCGGCGGGCGCGCCCTTGGCCTCCATGTCGTCCAGGAGCGAGTCGGTGAGCTGCTGCACGACCGGGCGCATGGCCTCGATGCGGCGCGGCGTGAACGCCATGGAGACGAGGCGGCGGATGCGTGTGTGCTCGGGGGGGTCCATGCTGAGCAGCGAACTGTCGCGTTCGATGTTCGGCGTCACCCGGGGCATCGCGTCGCCCCTGGCGAGGGAACTGCGGAACCGCGGGTCCGACAGCACCTTCTTGACGTCGTCGTAACGGGTGGCCAGCCAGCCGTCCTCGCCGTACGGCAGGCGTACGCGCGCCACCGGCTCCTCGCGGCGTAACCGCCCGTACCGCGGGTCGAGACCGAGCCCGCCGGAGTCCCCGAAGGGATAGCTGTGCACTTTCCTGTCGCCGGTCATCGCCGTACTCCTCGTGATCCAGGTGATCCGCGCCACAAGGTATGGGCCTGCTCTCCCACGGCGCTGTCATCCGGCTGTCGGAGTGGCCCGCCGCCGGACGTCACGAGCGTCACGGGCCGCACGACGGCGAACGGCGGGGACGGCCGTCCGATGCCGTCCCCGCCGAACTCGTGGCACCACCGCGGTCAGCGAGTGGAGCCGGCCGGGATCCGCTCTTCGCAGCTGACCGGCCTGTCGGTGGTGTCGGCCTGGAACCGGTCGGTCCCGCCGTCACCGCAGTCGACCGTCAGGTCCGCCACCCCGTCCTGCGCGAGGACGGAGTCGTTCCCGCCGCCGGCCCGGATGGTGTCACCGCCGCGGCGGCCCTCGATCCGGTTGGCGGCGCCGTCACCGGTCAGCAGGTCGGCGAAGGGGCTGCCGGTGATGTTCTCCACCCGGATGTCGTCGCGGTCGGCCGCCCGGCCGCCGGCCGCGGGGCGTCCGTCGTTGCCCACCCGGTCCAGGGAGACCCTGACGCCCGCCGCGCTGTCGCTGAGGGAGTAGTCGGCGGTGTCCTCGCCGGTACCGCCGCCGTAGACGACGGCGCTGGGCTGGCTGCCGGTGATCCGCCCGAGCAGGAAGGTGTCGTTGCCGCCACCGCCCGCGACGGTGCCGATGAAGGCCACCTGCGAGTTGAACTTGTCCGCCCCGTCGCCCAAGGTGGCCACGAGGCGCGCGATGCCCTTGCTGCACCGCACGATCTTGTTGTTGCCCGGCAGGTTGGCGCAGCCGGTGTCGCGCGAGACGACCGGGACCGAGTCGCTGAGCACGATGGCGCCGGTCGCGTCGGTGCTGATCAGGACGTCGTTGGCGTCGGTGCTGCCGGTGTAGACCAGTTCGAGCTGGACCCCCACCTTCCTGACCTCCACGGTCGACTGGCCGGCGGCGTGGACGGGGGTGGCGAGAGTGGCCGCGATCGCGGTGGCCGCGACGCCGCCGACGAGCGCGAGACGAAGTGTGCTGGCAAGGACCCGCATGGGATTTCCCTTTCTCAAGTGCATGTACACCGAGAAGTACGGGGCGCCGGGGAAACGCGGTTCCTCAACCGGTCGAAGTGCACACAACGGTCGCTCAGCCGACTGCCTGCGGTGACACGGGCGTATCGTCGCGCTCGTCGCGGGCCAGGGTGCGGGTGCCGCGGTCGAGGAGGCTCGCCGTGACCGTGAGGACGAGGAGGGCGGCGCCTGCCGTCAGGGTCACCGAGGGGTCGAGCGCCGAGGCGGCCGCGGCGGTGACGGCGAGGCCGGCGGGGCGGAGGACGAAGGACCCGGCGTGGTCGAAGGAGGAGACCCGGGACAGTGACGAGGTGGGGATGTGCTGCTGGAGTGCCGTCTCCCACAGGGTGTTGGGGAAGGTGGTGGCGAGGCCCGCGAGGAGGGCGGCGAGGACGAGCAGGGCCGGGTGCGGGGCCGTGCCGAGCAGGACGATCAGGGGGGCGGACAGCAGCATCATGAGGCGGCCGGCGAACAGGAGGCGGTGCGGGCGGAAGCGGACGGCCAGGGCGTTGCCGAGGACGTCGCCGATCCCGAGGCTCGCGGCCACGGCGCCCCAGAGGAGGCCGCCGCCGGGGGTGGCGGACAGGGTGACCGGTCCGAGCACGTGGAGGGACGAGTAGACGAAGTTGAAGATCATGAACATGGTGATGCCCGTCCACACCCAGGACCGCCGGGTGACCTCCTGCCAGCCGGCGCGCAGTTCCCGCAGGAAACCGGGCCGCTCCACCGGCGCGGGGCGGGCGGGGATCGTCATGCGGCGCAGGAACAGCAGACTGCCGAGGAAGGTCAGGCCGTCGACGAGGAGCACCCAGCCGGCGCCGGCGAACACCACGGCCGCGCCGGCGATCACCGGGCCGACGCTCACCGACAGGTTGCGGGTGAGCGACAGCAGGGCGTTGGCCTCCTGCATCAGGCGCGGCGGCACGGTCTCGGCGACCAGCCCCACGGACGCGGGGACGAACAGGGCGTTCGCCGCGCCGGCGAGGCCCTGGAGCGCGATCATCGCCCACAGCGGCGGGTGGCCCGCCAGCAGCAGGACGCCGAACGTGATCTGCGCGGCGGCGCTGATCGCGTCGGACACCATCATCAGGTGCTTGCGCGGCAGGCGGTCGCCCCACACCCCGCCGGCGAGCATGAAGGCGATCTGGGCTGCCGAGTAGGCGGCGAGCACCAGGCCGAGGTCCGCCGCGGAGCCGGTGGCGGCGAGGACGCCGAAGGACAGCGCGACGGGTGTCAGGGCGGTGCCGGCGGTGGACAGCGCGTTGGCGAGGAACTGGTCGCGGAACCGCGCCGGCCGGAGGAGTTCCCCGAGGTTGCCCCAGTGGACCGCGGCCATGTCAGTGAGCTGCTTCCACGGGTTCGAACACGGCCACGTACTCGTGCATGACCCGGCGGGCCGCGGCGCGCAGGCTCCGCTCGTCCAGGCCGGTGAGCCGGAAACGGCCGGGGACGTGGAAGTAGCCGCCGGTGCCGTCGAAGACCTCGCCGGGGTCGGGGAGTACCTCGGCGTAGACCTGCGGGACGACGCCCGTCATGGGGGAGCGGTGGACCACCCGGTGCGGGCGGTGGGGTTCCGGCATCACGACCCAGCCGGCGGGGGCGTCGCCGAAGCGGGCGTGCGCCGACCGCAGCGGGATGCCGAGGACGGTGCGGAAACTCTCGGTCATGAGATCGATGCCGTGCAGGTCCCGGTGGATGTACGCGATCTCCGCGCCACCGGCCCGCATGCCGGCTTCGAGGAACACCAGGCCGCCGCCGGGCCGGCGGATGACCTCCAGGTGGAAGCAGCCGGTCACCAGGCCGAGCGCCGTGACGCACTCGATCGCGAACGTGCCGATCTCCTCACGCAGGGGCCCGGGGTCCAGCGTCACCGAGCCGAGCGGCCTGCCGCGCAGGAAGTCCACGGGCGTGTTGACGTAGCCCGAGACGCTCAGGAAGTGCCGCCTCCCCTCGGAGAGCACGCCGTCGGCGTGGTAGATCTCCGTGGAGACGAACTCCTCGCACTCGAACCTCGTGACGTCGACGCCGTCCAGCTCCGCGGCGAGCTCCTCCACGCCGCGCACGATCCGCACCCCCACAGAGCCGGCCTCGGCCCGCGGTTTGAGCACGAGCGGGAAGCCGATGGCGGCGGCGATCTCGGCGGGCGTGGTGGACGTGCCGAGCTCCATGAACCGCGGCACGGGAAGGCCGTGCTTGACCAGGCGGTCCTTCATGACCACCTTGTCCTTGAACGCCCGCACCACGCTGGCCCCTGGCCCCGGTGTGCCGAACTCGTCACGCAGCAGCGCGGCGGTCAGCACGTCGTACTCGGAGAGCGCGGCGATCCCGTCGAACCGGCCGTGCCGCTCGGCGAGGACACGCGCGGCCGGCACCAGGGTCTCGGGCCGCAGGTCGGGGACCTCCTCGACGCGGCCCGGCCCGACCGGCCCGAAGGCGTTCGTGTGGCCGGTCAGGGTCAGGTAGGACAGGTCACACGGGTGGTCGGCGCAGTAGCGGTGGTACTCGGCGTCCTCGTCGTCGTAGCGGTTGACGACCAGGTAGTGCGGTCGGCTCGGCATCGTCTTCCCTCGTGGTGGGTCAGGCCGGGACGTACATGGAGGAGGCGGGCAGGACCGGCACGAGGTCGCCGATGGTGATCGTGCCGAACCCGGGTGGCGGCCCGGGCTCGCGCGGTGGCGTCCGCTCCAGGAACGTGTCGAGGCGCGGCTCGCCCGTGCCGCCGAGCTCCTCCCAGATCCGGCGGCTCAGGCGGGGGACGATCGGGAATCCGAGCACGCTCACGCCCTTCAGCCACCAGTAGGCGCTCCACCGCAGGTCCGCGGCGCTCTGCCACCAGGCGTCGAAGGCCTCCACCGCCGGGGCCGTCGCCGCGACGGGGCCGTCCAGGGCGGTCCGCTGCCGTTCGAGCAGCGCTTCCAGCCGCGCCAGATGCCCCTCCGCGATGGGCTCGGGCGGGGCGCCGGCGGTGAGGGAGCGGCACGCCCGGCGCAGCAGCGGCGTCAGCCCGCCGGCCAGCCGGTCGTTGACCGTCCCCACGAACGCCAGGGGCTCCATGCTCTCGCGCCGTTCCTCCAGCCGGGTCCCGGCCAGGAAGTACCGCACGGCGTCGGCGCCGATCCCCGGGGCGCGGGCGATGTCGGCGGCCCTGATCACATGGTCTCTGCTGGTGGAGAACTTCTCGCCTTCGAGCAGGTAGAACTCGTTGATCAGCGTGCGGTCGTACGTCCTCATGTTCCCGTGCAGCAGCGACGTGCCGACGATGCAGACCAGCGTGGGGATGACGTTGTCCACGCCGAGGCTCGTGACCGTGACGACGTCCGAGCCCGGGTCGAAGGCGTTGACGCCGGTGCCGCTCATCGCGCCGTGGACGGCGCCGGTCAGCCGGGCGAACATGAAGATCCCCGCGTAGGGGAAGAGCGTGCGCGGCACGTCCGGCTCGGCCCGGTCCAGCGGGATGCCCCAGGTCTCGGGGGCGCTGACGCGCACCATCCCGCCCTCGCGGCTCAGGTAGCGCCGCACCGTCTCCTGGTAGCGCGCCGGGACCCCGATGTCCGTCATCCGCGCGCCGAGCTCCCGGGGATCGGCCGGCCGGAGGAACAGCGACGTGATCTCGCGCCAGTGGAGCGGCCCCGTCCCGCCCACGCCGCGCGGGTCGCGCAGGTTCTCCGGCCGGAAGTGCCCGCCGCAGAACTCGCAGAAGTAGCCGCCCCCTGGGGCGCCGCAGTCGGGGCACCCGCCCGTGAGCCAGGGGCCGACGGCGAACCGACCGGCGGCGGGGCTGTAGGGCACCCGCTCCCGGAGCGTGCGCACCGCCCCTTTCTCGCCGAGCCGCCGCAGGCAACGGGCCACCTCCTCCTCGAAGGCCGTACGCCAGGGCTCCTCCGCGGGGTTGACGAACGCGTCGAGGCCGATGTCCATCGCGTCCAGGTCGTCGGCGATGAGCGCGTGGTACTCGGCGGCGATCTCCCGTTCCGGGCGTCCCTCGGCGGCCGCGCGGAACGTCATGTACGGCTCGTAGACGTCGCTGCCGGTGACGGTGAGCGGCCGGTCCCCGCGCATGCGGGCGAACCGGGCGAGCATGTCCGTCCGCAGGTAGGGACCCGCGATGTGCCCGAGGTGCAGGCGCCCGTTGGGGGTCGGTTCGGGCGGGACCAGCAGGTAACGGCGCGGCGGGACGGTGCCCGCGCTGCGGATGAGGCTCATGGGTGACCGCTTCCGGGGGAGAGAGGGGGCAGGAGGCCGAGGGCCCGTTCCGCGATCGCGGGAGCCAGGCGGTAGCCGGACCCGTTGCCGCCGGCCGCCACGACGACGCCGGGGTGACCTGGCACCGCTTCGACCAGCGGCAGGCGGTCGGGGGTGTAGCCGTCGTAGAAGGCGCGCCCGCCCGAGATCATCCCGGCCGTCGACGGGACGTACCGGCGCAGGACGCGTGTCGCCTCGCACCGGTCGTCGCCGCTCAGCGCGGGCGGTCCCGCGGCGGGCGAGCCGTCCCACTCCCGCGAGGTGAAGCTGAACAACCAGCGGCCGCTCTCCGGCTGGGGCAGCAGGAACGCGTCGTCGTCCTCGAAGATCAGGACAGGCGCGCCGTCCACGGGCTTGAGGTCCAGGAAGAACGCGGCGACCTTCTTGATCCGCAGCCCGGCCGCCCGCACCCGCTCGCCGAACGGCCCGTGCGTCGCCCACGGCCCGGTGGCCAGCACGACCGAACGGCACCACGCGAGTGTCCGCCCGCCGTCGCCGACCAGGCGGTGGCCGTCCCCGTCCGCGCGCACGGCGACGACCCGCGTGCCCCGCCGGACCGCGCAGCCGGGATGGGCCCGCTGCGCGTCGAGCAGGCCGCGCGCCAGCCCGCCGACGTCCGCGTGGCTCGACCCGTCCGAGCGCAGGAGGACCTGGCCGGCGGACGGCCGCAGCCCGTCGAAGACGCCGGCGAGCGCGTCCGGACCGGCCTCCAGAAGGCGGGGTCCCGCCATGGTCCGCCGCAGGCCCTCCAGGCCGTCCCGTCCGATCAGCCAGTACGTGTCCACGGGACGCACGGGCAGGCCGGGCCGCTCGGCGAGGAGCCTGCGGTAGAGAGCGGTGCTCCGCGCCGCCAGCTCGCGCTGCCGCGCGTCCCGCCCCGTCGGCACGTCGAGCCCGGCGGACAGGCCCGAGGCGTTGAGGCCGCCCTGGTCCAGGGTGAGCACGCGAAGGCCCGGCTCCCGGTCCAGGGCGAGCCGGCCGGTCAGCGCGCCGATGATCCCCGCGCCGACGACCGCGAGATCGAAGACCTCGGTCATCTGCCCGCGTCCCACCAGATCGACAACACGCTGAGCGGGACGCCGCGGTCCGCCACCGCCACGTGCTCGGCGAAGGGCGCGAACCCCACCAGGTCGCCCTCGCCGACCCCGTGCGGCTCGCCCTGGTACCGGACGGTTCCCGCGCCGTCGAGCACCAGCCACACCTCGGTCACGGCGTGGCTGTCGGGTGGGGTCGCGCCACCGGGGGCCACGGTGAAGCGCGCCATCGAGAAGGGCCGGCCGCCGTCGAACGGGCCGAAGGACACGGCCCATTCCTCCAGTGCCTCGAACTCGGGCGGCAGCGCCTCGAAGCCGAGTCGTGGGAGGCTCACGTGTTGTACCTCCGGTATCCGAGGATCGCGTTGAGGATGACCGCGCTGCGCCACGCCAGCAGGCTGAGGTTGGGGTCCGCGACGCCCCAGGCGTGCCGGGCCCCGTTCTGCAGGTAGACGCGGCCGGCGGTCTCGCCGCTGAGGGACAGGGAGAAGTCGTCGCCGACCACCAGCCCGTCCGCCGTGCGCGCCAGACGGTGCGCGAGCCCGCTCATGCAGCCGGGCAGCCGGTACTCGTACCCGGTGGCGAGCACGACGACGTCGGCACGGACGAGCGTGGGCCCCGGGCCCCGTAACTCCAGCTCCCAGCCGTCGGGCAGCCGCGCGCAGCCGGTGACCTCCGACCGGGTCGCCAGGCGCAGCCAGTCCTTGCGGCCGAGCAGGCACTCGTGCCGGTAACGCTCGCGGTAGACGTCCCGCAGGGTGTCGAGGTCGATGCCGTCGCTCGCGTACTTCTGCTCGGCCAGCAGCTCCTGCCTGCGCGGCCGCGGCAGCCCGTGGAACTCCCTGGCGTACTCGGGGAAGAAGTACTCGTTGGTGAAGGGGGAGTCGTCCATCGGCAGGAACCCGGGCCTGCGGGTGATCCAGGTGATGCTCAGCGGCGGCTCGGCGAGGCGCATGAGGTGGCGCACGATCTCCGCGCCCGACTGCCCGCCCCCGACCACGGCGACGGCGCGGCCGGACAACTCCCGCGGCCGGGTCAGGAACTCCTCGGCGTGGAACATGTCGGCGCCGAGGTGCGGGCGCAGGAACGCCGGGACCAGCGGGGTCTGGCCCGTCCCGAGCACCACGTTCCTCGCCGTGACCTCGCCGCGTTCCGAGCCGATCACGAAGTACCCGTCGCGTTCGGTGACGCTGCGCACCTCCGTGCCGAACTCGATGGCCGGGATCTTCCTGGACGCCCACTGGAGGTACTGGTCGAACTCCGTGCGCAGCACCGCGGGGAACCGCGCGGTGAGGAACTGGTAGATCCTGCCCTCGCCGGCGAGGAACGCCAGGAACGAGTACGGGCTGGTCGGGTCCACCGGCGTGACCAGGTCCTTGAAGGGCGAGACCTGGAGCGTCGCCTCGGGCAGCAGGAGGCCGGGATGCCAGGAGAAGCTCGTGCGGGCCTCGAAGTGCGCGCCCCGCAGGTTCTCCACCCCGGCCCCGAGGGCCGCGAGGCTCAGGTTGGCCGGGCCGACACCCACCGCCGCGTAGTCGTGGACGTCGCTCACGTCGGCACCACCAGGTTGTCCAGGCTCCGCCAGAACGCCCGGACGTCCCGGTGCGACGCGGCGGTGTAGCGCACCCAGGCCAGCCGCGAACGGCAGTCGCCGGTCTGGGGGATGGGAACCCCCGGCGGGATGGAGAGCTGCCGCCCGATGACGTTCGGCAAGGCGTCCAGCTCGTCCCACCCGGCCATGCTGGTGTAGAAGTCCAGGTCGTCGGCCGTGAAGAACCGCACCGCGGCGTTCGGCGCGGTGGGCCTGCCGAACGCGGGCAGCGCCGCGGCGCCGACCCCCAGCCCGGCCGCGAGCATCACGGCCGCGAGGTCCGTCCCGGTGACGTGACGGATCAGTTCGGGGATGCCGTCGCCCGGCAGCCGGGCGCCGAGCTCGATCAGCACCGGCCCGTCGCCGCTGAGCCGCAGCTCGCAGTGGAACGGCCCCGCGGTGACGTTGAGGGCCCGCACGACCCGCCCGGTGTAGGAGATCACCTCGCGCGCCACGTCGTCCGGCAGGTCGGCCGGCGTCAGGTGCCCGAGTTCGACGAACCGCGGCTCGGCGCCGAGCACCTTCTCGGTGATCGCGACGACGGTGACCCGGCCGTCCTCCACGTAGCCGTCGGCGCTGATCTCCTCACCCTCGACGTACTGCTCGACGACGACGGTGTGCCCCATCGGGCGGCCGAGGTCGAGCTCCGGGTCCTCGGCCAGGGCGGTGTACGCGGCGGCGAGCTCCGCCCAGTCGTCGGCCCGGCTCACATGGATGCTGCCCGACGACTCCACCGGTTTCACGACGCTCGGGAATCCGACGTGCTCCGCGGCCGCGCGCAGCTCGTCAAGGGTCGAGGCCTCGGCGAAGCGCGGGGTGCGCAGCCCGGCGGCGGCGACCCGCTCACGCATGCGCGCCTTGTTGCGTACGGCGTCCACGGTCGCGACCGGCAGGCCGGGCAGCCCGAGGCGCGCCGCGAGCCTGGCCGTCGTGGCCACGTAGAAGTCGCATCCCGGGAGCACCGCGGCGAGCGGGGAGTGCTCGTGGTGGCCGGCGGCGGCGGCGGACAGCGCCTGTTCGTCGTTGGTGTCGACGGTGAGCACGACAGAGGTGATCTTCCGCAGCTCCGCCGGGATCTCGCACTCGCCGGTGTCCTGTGAGGCGAGCACCACCGTCATGCCGAGGCGGTGCGCGAGCCGGGCGACGTCCGCGCCGCCGGAGACCGGCTCGACGACGAGGACGGATGAACCGGCCGGATCGAACACGGGCTGGCCCTCCATTTCCGAGTTCACGATGGTCTGGCCGTGGTGTGGACCAGTAGTTCCTGGTCGCCTGCCTCGAACCGGACGTCGAGCGAGGACAACTCGCCGAGTCCGCCGAGGTGCGTGCCGCCGCAGGGGATGCGGGCCGTGCCGGGAGGCAGCTCGCAGGTCCACCAGCGCCGGGAGCCGAGCAGGGGGCCCTCGGTCTCGATCCCGATCCGCCCGCCGGCGGCGATCCACTCCGACAGCCGGGCCGTCACGCCGTCCCGCACCGCGTCGAGTTGTTCGAGCAGGGCGGCGACGTCGAGGCCGGACTTGCGCAGCGACTTGCCGACGCGGTAGCGGTCGAGGCTGCGCCACGGCGTGATCCGGGACTCCGTGACGGCCGACTGGTCGAAGTCGGGGTGGCCGAGGCAGTCCGTGCGCGGCACCTTGCGCCACAGGTCGCGCAGCTCCATGTTCAGCGCGAGTGACATCAGATGGCACGCGGTGTGCGCGGCGCTCAGGCCGGCCCGCCGCGCCATGTCCACGGTCAGCGTGACCCGCTCGCCCACCGGATCGGCGGCTTCAGGGGGCGTCTCGACGACGTGCCCGACCAGGAAGCTCCACCCGGGCTCCCCGCGGCGGGCGGGGATCTGCTCGCCCCGGTACAGGGTGCCGTCCGGGCCGGCGGCCAGCGTGACGGCGTCGACGACGGCGTGCTCGCGTCCGCGGAACGTCACGGTGCCCCGGTCGGCGGGCTGGTCGGGCCAGGTGTGGTCGAGCGGGTGGAACGGCGTGCGGTCGGTCGCGATCAGCAGCAGGCCCTCCTCGCCGGCGGGCTCCGCGAGGACGACGTTCGCCTCGCAGTGGCCCGCGCCCTGCGGGAAGAGGACGACGGTGCTCGGGGGCACGGGGTGTGTCGTGGTCATCGGGGAAGCAGATCAGACGGCGAACGCCGTGTCGATCACCCGTCCGCCCAGCCGCCGGTGCCCGGCGGAGGGCACCAGGTCGCGGACCACGCAGACACGCTGGAGCCACCGGTCGTGGCCGTCGTACCGCGGCGTGAACTCCGAGCGGCCGTGGACGGCCCTGCGGTTGTCGACCACCAGCAGGTCGCCCGTGTCGAGGCGCACCCACCGCCGGACCTCGTGGAGCACGGTGTGCAGCCGCTTCAGCGCGGCGGCCGCCTCCGGCACGACGCCCACCATGAGGTCGGGGTCGACGTTGATGTACGGGTCGTAGGGGTCGCCGTACAGGACGCGCAGCAGCGGCCCGTTGCCCTTGGTGCCGTTCGGGCTGCCGAACGAGTAGTCGATGCCGGTCCGGTAGAGCGGCTCGCTGAGGATCGCGCGCTCGCGCATGCTCAGCCGGGGCAGGGCCATGCGCAGGCCGGCGCTGATCGTTCTCGCGGCCCTCTCGTGGTCCGGGCGCAGGCAGTGCAGCAGCACGTAGTCGGGCAGGAAGGGGTGGAACGCCGCCTCGGTGTGGTAGTCGAGCAGGATGGACGAGCTCTCGGACGACAGTTTCCCGGCGTTCTGCGGCGTCGGGGCCACGTTCTGGAACAGCAGGCCGTTCTTCTCCTGGCGGTAGCTGATGGGCTCGCCGAGGGCCTGCGCGAACGCCGCCAGCCACAGCTCGCTGAGCGGGTTGACGAACCGCACGCGCGCCGTGGGGTCGGCGGGGGTGGGCGGGAGGTCCGGCGCCACGGGCAAGCCCTTCACGAGCAGGATGCCCGAGTCGCTGCCGTGCCGGCGGAAGCGGCTCACCGCCTGCCTGATGACGCGGGGCATCTCGTGGAACCGCAGCTCGGCCTCCTGGAGGAACGCCTCCTCGTCGGTCTCCGAGTCGGGGAGGAACCCGCCGGCGAGCCCGGTGAGCAGGTGGGAGTAGAGGCCGGCGTCCACGACGTGCGGCCCGGGTTCCCGCTTCAGGTCCTCGGTGCGGGAGGAGTCACGCCCGGAGAACCGGTGCAGGTCGAGCACCTTCGACGTCTGCTCCTCGGCCGAGCCCTTCGGCCGCCCGCCGGACAACCAGGACAACAGGCCGAGCAGCAGGCGCGCGTTGTCCTCACGGCCGATGAAGGGGCGCGCGAACATCTCCGCGTTCCCGACGGCGGCGATCCTGCCCTTCCCGTGCCGCGCGGCGCCGAGGAACGTCTGGCCGTCCCTCTCCACCAGCGGGGTCAGCGGGACGGAGGCGCCGACGGGCTTCGGCCGGTAGAGGTACGCCCGGGTGACGTCCTCCAGCGCGGGGTGCGCGCCGGCGACCTCGGCCGGGAACTCGTACGGCCGGACATGGGGCCGCGCCGGGTCCGCGGGATCGCCGGACGCCAGAGGGCCCGGGACGAGGCCGAACGGGGCGGGGCCGCGCGACGGCGCCGGCCACTCGCCGTCGCCGAGCATCAGCACCGCGCCCCCCTCGCGCACGTACCGGTCGAGGTCGTCGCATTCGGCGTGGGTGTAGGCCGCCCCGTCGACGCCCGGGGCGGGGATCAGGACCAGGTCGACGCCGCGGAGCGCGTCCTCCTCGACGCCGTTCTCCAAGGTGACGACCATTCCGCCGAGACATTCGGCGGCCAATTCTCCCATGTCGGGGACGACGCCGACTTCGTGGAAGTCGGCCGGCCGCCCGGCACCGGATTTACGCCGCACATCTAAATTCCAAACCGAGGCGTGCGCCATATCAATACCGATCAACATTCCACTGCCCTCCGTACGGGAGTCCGCGTCACCGTAGAGGCTAGGAAGGGGTGAGCGAGTTCCTGTACATTCCCCGTACATATCGGCGTCCTGTCGTTATCCGGTGCCGCAGGCCCAGCTCATCGGGGGTTTCACATGTTTTCCGGATGATCTGTGATGCGCCGTGGCCTCGACGGGGACGTGTTTCCTAGATCGACGGGGGCGTGCGGCCGGTGTACAACGCTTATACAACGGCCGCTTAACCTCCATTCGAGACGTCGCCCGGAGGAAAACATGCCGATCGGAAATTCCGCACCGCAGAAGCCGGAGGGTCCCGGCATTTGGCCGGCGGAGCTCGCGCTCGTGGTGGTGGCCGCCGTCTTCGGGCTGACGTTCGTCCTCATTCAGGACGCCATCGAGGACGTCTCGCCCTGGTCGTTCGTGGCCCTGCGGTTTCTCCTCGCGGCCGGGGCGGTCGCGCTCCCGTACCTGCCGGCCCTCGCCAGGCTGCCGCGGGCCGGCTGGGGCGCCGGCGCGGGCCTCGGGCTGCTGCTCCTCGGCGGCTACGCGTTCCAGACGATCGGGCTCGCGCACACCACCGCGTCCAACTCGGGGTTCATCACCGGCCTCTACATCGTGTTCACGCCGCTGATGGCCGCGCTGCTCCTGCGCCAGCGCGTCAGCCCGTGGAACCGCGTGTGCATCGCGATCACCGCCGCGGGCCTGCTGCTCCTGTCGGGCTTCGGCGGGGTGCTCCACCCGCTGGGGGACGCCCTGACCATGGGCTCCAGCCTCTGCTTCGCCCTGCACATCATCGCCATGGACCGTGCGGTCCGCCTCTTCCCGACCGGGGCACTGGTGTCGGTGCAGCTCGGCACGTGCGGCCTGCTCGCCCTGTGCGTCGCCGTGATCACCGACGACTTCGGGCTGCCGGCGGAAGGGGACGTCTGGTGGGCCGTCGCGTTCACGGGCCTGGCCGCCAGCGCCTTCGCGTACTTCGTGCAGGCGTACGCGCAACGCCGCACCACGCCGACCCGCGTGTCCGTCATCCTCGGCACCGAGCCCGTCTTCGCCGGCGTCTTCGGTTACTGGCTCGCCGGGGACCGCATGACGACGCTCGGGTGGGCCGGCGCCGCCGTCATGGTGCTCGGCGCGCTCCTCATGGACGCCGGGTCGCCGGCCCGGCCACGTTCGCGGCGAAAGCTTTGCCGCGTAGTTGACATATCATTGACCCGTCATGGCAGGGGCAGAGCAGCAGCATCCGGACCTGCGGTTCCGCATACTCGGACCGCTCGGCATCAAGCTGAACGGCTCTCCCGTCGACCTGAAGGGCCGCAAGGTCCAGACGTTGCTGGCGCTTCTGCTCAGCTCTCCGAACACCCCGGTTCCCGATGAACGTCTCATCGACGGGCTGTGGCCGTCGGACCCTCCGTTGTCCGGCGGCGCGAACCTCCGGGCCTACATCCGCACGCTGCGCCTGAGCCTCGGCGACCAGCAGCGCATCGTCCGTGTCGCCCGCGGCTACCTGCTCGGCGTCCGGCCGCACGAGGTGGACGCCCTGAGGTTCGCCGCGCTGGTCGCGAGGAGCGAGTCGCCGGACGGCGGCGACAGCGCGGCGCGGGCCGAGACGCTGCGCGAGGCGCTGGCCGAGTGGACCGGCACCCCCTTCGCGGGGCTCCACGACTGCCCCGCGCTGCGGGCGGAGGCCGCGGTGCTCGAGGAGCAGCGGTTCACCGCCATCAGGCAGTGGGTCGAGCTGGAGCTCGCCCTCGGGCGGCACGCGGACATGGTGCCCGTCCTGGTGCAACTCGTGGAGGAGTTCCCGCTGCGTGAGGCGCTGCGGGGCCAGCTGATGGAGGCGTTGCACCGTTCAGGCCGCCAGGCGGAGGCGCTGAAGCTCTACCGGGACACGCGCGCCCTCCTCGTCGAGTCGCTCGGCATCGAGCCCGGCCAGCAGTTGCGCGATCTGGAGCAGGCGATCCTGCGGGACACCGCCACCCCGGACGACGAACCGGTCACCGCCTCGCCGCGCCCGTGCAACCTGCCGCCCGACACCCCCGACTTCACCGGCCGCGCCGAGGAGATCCGGCGGATCGCCGACTGGCTGACCTCCGGCGACCGGTCCGGCCCGTCGATCGTGGCCGTCTCCGCGCGCGGCGGCGCGGGCAAGACCACGCTGGCCGTCCACATGGCCCACCGGCTGCGGGGCGAGTTCCCCGACGGGCAGATCTTCGTGCCGCTGCGGGGCACGGACGCGGCGCGCCGCATACCGCCCGGCGTCGCGCTGGCGAACCTGCTGCGCACCCTCGGCGTGCCCTACACCCGCGTGCCCGACCACATCGACGAACGCAGCGCGATGCTCCGCGAGGTGCTGTCGGAACGCCGCGTCCTGCTGATCCTCGACGACGCCGCGGACGAGAGCCAGGTGACGCCGCTCATCCCCGGCACGCACGGCTGCGGCGTCCTCATCACCAGCCGCCACCGCCTCACGGCCGTCCCCGGCATCCGCCGGCTCGAACTGGAGTCGTTCACCTCGGAACAGGCCATCGACTTCCTCCAGCGGATGCTCGGCGACGACCGCATGGCGAGCAGCCCGGAGGCCGGCGCGCGGCTCGTCGGCCTCTGCGGCCGTCACCCGCTCGCGCTGCGCATCGCGGGCGCCCGGCTCGCCGCCCGCCCGCACTGGCCCGTGCGCCGGATGGCGGAACGGCTGGCCGGCGAGCACCACCGCCTCGACGAGCTCGTGCACGGCGAGCTGGACGTCCGGGCCAACCTCATGCTCTCCTACGCGGCCCTGGAGCCGCGGGCCCGGCTCCTGTTCATGCTGCTCGGCAGCCTGGAGGTCGTCGAGTGCGAGGAGTGGATGGCGTCGGCGCTGCTGGACTGCCCGCTGCGGGAGGCCGAGGACCTGCTGGACCGGCTGGCCCACAGCCACCTCGCCACCGTGGTGCCCGGGGACCACGGCCAGCCTCGTTACTGCCTGCACGACCTGGTGCGCATCTTCGCCCGTCAGCGTGCCCAGTCGGAGCTTTCCCCCGGTGAGGTGCGCGCCGCGGTGGAGCGCGTCATCGGCGCCCTGCTGACGGTGACCGAGCACGCCCACACCCAGCTCGCCGGGCACGACCACCTGGTGGTGCACAGCCGTGCCCCCCGCCGGCCGATGGACGAGGAACACCTCGGCGAGATCGTCGGCGATCCCGTCGCCTGGTGCGAGGCCGAGCTGCCGAACATCGCCGGCGCGGTGCACCAGGCGGCGTACCTCGGCCTCGACGATCTGTGCTGGGACCTGGCGGTGACCGCCGCGCCCCTGTTCGAGGTGCGCAAACACCACGACGAATGGCAGCAGACGCACGAGAAGGCGCTCGGCGCCACCCGGGCCGCGGGCAACCGCCGCGGCGAGGGCGTCGTCCTCGCGGAACTCGGCGAGCTCGGCATCCACCGGCACGACTTCCGCGTGGCGGCGGAGCTCGTCGGGCAGGCCGTCGCGATCTTCGCCGAGCTGGGCGACCGGCACGCCCAGGCCCTCGCCGAGCACAAGCTGGCCATCCTCGACCGGCTCTGGGGGCGGCCCGAGGACGCCCTTTCCCGCGCCGAGCGCAGCGCGTCCGTCCTGAACGAGCTCGGCGACATCGGCAACGAGGCGCTCGTGCTCCGTCAGGCCGGGCAGATCCACCTGCAGCTCGGCGACCACGAGAGGGCCAGGGCCAACCTCGAACAGGCCCTGCACATGGCGCAGAAGGTGCAGGGCGCCCGCCTGGCCCAGCAGGTGAACTACCGGCTCGGCGAGCTGGACCTCGAATGCGGCAACGCGGCCGCCGCGTTACCCCGGTTCGAGCGTGTCCTCGAGTTCTGCCGGACCATCGACGACCGGGTGGGCATGACGCACGCCATGTACGGCATGGGCCGGGCCCGCACGGCCCTCGCGCAGTGGGACGCCGCCCACCGCACCTTCACGCTCGCGCTGGCGCACGCGCGGGAGGCCGGCGAGCGGATGGTCGAGGCCGACGTGCTCCACCACCTCGGGCGGGCCGCGCTCAGCCGCGGCAGGCCGGGCGAGGCCGCCGAACTGTCCGGCCTCGCCCGGGACATCTGCCGCGAACTCGGGGTCACCCCGCCCTGGCTCGCTTCCTGAACGGTGCCGCCTCAGCCCTGCGCGGTCAGCCGGAACGACTGGGCGGCCGTACCGTTGCAGGTGTACTGGACGAGCTGGACGCCGTCCGCGGTGGAGGCGGCGGGGACGTCGAGGCACTTGCCGCTGTTGCGGTTCACGAAGCGGAAGTAGCCGCCGCCCTCGGACACCGGTAGCCACTGCTGGTTGCCGCCGCCGCCGTACGCCCAGGTCTGGATGGGGGCGTTGTCGGCGGTCGACACGTCGGTCACGTCGAGCACCTGGGCGCTGTCGCCGCGGTTGCCGGCGCGGACGTAGCCGCCGCTGGTGGGGGCGAACTGGTACTGCTGGGCTTTGGTCGCGTTGCAGGTGTACTGCTGGATCGCCGTCCCGTTGACGGTGCCGGCGGCGCGGGCGTCGACGCACTTGCCGCTGCCCTTGTTGACGACCGAGTACCACGCCGTGGGGGAGATCGTGTCGGCAGGCGGAGGAGTGGTGCCGCCGCCGAGCCACAGCAGGCCGTTGATCAGCCACTGGTTCTGCTGCGCGCTGGCGAACGTCGAGGACGTGCGCGTGTTGGTCGAGTAGTTCATGGCGTTGTGGCCGAAGTTGGCGTACAGCATCTTGTACCGGTTGTTGGTCCACATGATCGGGTAGTAGCCGCCGCGCCACTGCTGGTTGGGGTCGGTGCCCACCGGGAAGCTGGCGGCGTCGATCGACGCCAGGACGTCGATGTCGGGGTTCTGCCGCAGGTCGCGGCTCCAGGAGTACCACTCGCTCACCGACGACTGGATGGTGGCGGGCAGGCCCGCGGTGGACGGGTGGGTGCGGTCCTCGATCTTCAGGGTCTCGGCGGTCGGTCCCCAGGTGTTGGTCTGGAACGCGCCCGACCCGAGGAAGGTGTTGTGGTACCAGCTCCACGAGCCGGGGTCGGTGGTGAACGCGCTCACGTGGAAGCCCATCCACGCGCCGCCGTTCTGCATGTAGGTCTGGAACGCGGCGCGCCGGTCCGCCGGCGGCAGGTCGTCGAGGAACATGACGACCTTGTACTGTGACAGCCCCGTCGCGCTGAGACGGCTCCAGTCGGTCGTCGCCTCCCAGGTGAAGCCGTTCTGCGCCGCGGCCGCGGGGAACCACTCCCTGGCCTCTTTGCCGAAGTCGATGTGCGCGGCGTCCCAGGTGCCGTTGTAGAAGGCGAGCACCTTGAACGGGGCGGCCGCGGCCCGCGTGGCGGCGGCGCCTTCGGCCGGGCTCACGGCGGCGGTGACCGCGAGGGTGATCCCCAGGAGCGCGGCGAATGAGCGTTTGGCGAGTGTTGCTGACACAGGCATCCTTCAGCGGTGGGGGGCTGGCGCCGAGGGCGGATGAGAAGCCTCTATTAAGAAACTTTCCTAACAGTCAGGCTGTGCTGAGGCTACGGCCGGCCGGTGCCGCTGTCAATGCACCCAGTCAGGGGTGTCCGTCCCACGCCGTTCCCGCATCTGTTGCACCAGCAATTCCATCTTCTTGCCAGAGTATTGCAAACTCGTGTCGGCCACTGTCAGGATGATGTCAGCCGTCCGCGATCAGGGGGGCGATGCGTGACCGGCCGCCGATGTCCCTTGACGCAAGGAGTACTCGTGGCAGTCTCCCGACGTACGTTCCTCGCCGCCTCCGCCCTGGCGGGCCTCGCCGGAGGCGGGCTCCCCGCCGCGGCCGCGTACGCGGCCAGTCCGCCCGGTGACGTGGTCGGCAAGATCACGGTCGGCTACCAGGGCTGGTTCGCCTGCGTCGGCGACGGCGCGCCGATCAACGGCTGGTGGCACTGGTCGGACAACTGGGGCCAGCCGCCGTCGCCCGGCAACAACGCGATCGTGTCCTGGCCCGACGTGCGCGACTACACCAGGGTCTACCAGACCGCCTACCCGAACCTCGGGAACGGCGGCCCCGCGACGTTGTTCTCCTCCTACGACCAGCAGACCGTCGACACGCACTTCCGATGGATGCGCGACAACGGATGCGACACCGCGGCGTTGCAGCGGTTCAACCCCTTCGGCGGCGAGGGCCCGACCCGCGACGCCATGGCGGTCAAGGTCCGCGCGTCCGCGGAGGCCCACGGGCGCAAGTTCTACATCATGTACGACGTCACCAACTGGACGAACATGCAGTCGGAGATCAAGACCGACTGGACGTCCAAGATGTCCGCGCACACCGCCTCCGGCGCCTACGCCCGGCAGAACGGCAAGCCCGTCGTCTGTGTCTGGGGCTTCGGCTTCAACGACCCCGGCCGTCCCTTCGCCCCCGCCGCCTGCCTCGACGTGATCAACTGGTTCAAGAACCAGGGCTGTTACGTCATCGGCGGCGTGCCCACCTACTGGCGGCAGGGCGTCAACGACTCCCGTTCCGGCTTCGGAGACGTGTACCGCGCGTTCCACATGATCTCGCCGTGGATGGTGGGCCGCACCGGCACGCTGGACGGCCTCGACTGGTTCCACACCAACCTCACCGTCCCCGACGTCGCCGAGTGCGGCGCCCGCGGCATCGACTACCAGCCGTGCGTGATGCCCGGCGACCTGCAGTCCGGGCACCGCAGTCACGGCGACTTCATGTGGCGCATGTTCTACAACGTCATCCGGGCCGGCTCGCACGGCATCTACATCTCGATGTTCGACGAGTACAACGAGGGCAACCAGATCGCGAAGACGGCCGAGACCTCCGCCTGGGTGCCCGCCGGCTCCGGCATCCGCGCCCTCGACGAGGACGGCACCGCCTGCTCCGCCGACTACTACCTGCGCCTCACCAACGACGGCGGCCGCATGCTCAAGGGCCTCATCGCGCTGACCGCCGTACGTCCCACACCGCCCACCACCGGCGCCGCACCGAACACCGACCTGGCCCGCGGCAAGCCGGTCACCGCCGGCAGCCATACACAGACCTACGCGCCCTTCAACGCCGTGGACGGCAACGCGAGCACCTACTGGGAGAGCGCCAACAACGCCTTCCCCCAGTGGTTCCAGGTCGACCTCGGCGCCGCCGCGGCGATCTCCCGCCTCGTGCTCAAGCTGCCCCCCGCGACCGTCTGGCAGACCCGCACCCAGACCCTGTCCGTGCAGGCGGGCACCGCCCCGTCGCCGCTCACCACGGTCGTGGCTTCGCGGGGCCACACCTTCGACCCCGCGTCGGGGAACACCGTGACCATCACGTTCCCCCAGACGACCGCCCGCTACGTGCGGCTGAACTTCACCGCCAACACCGGCTGGCCCGCCGGCCAGTTGTCGGAGCTGGAGGTCTACGGCTCCTGAGGACCCCTCGGCGCCGCCCGGCGCCCGGGCGGTATCAGCCGGCCGGTGACGCGTCGTCCGGCTGCGTGCCGGGACGCAGGGCCCGCGCGCACACGGTGAGCCCCTCCACCAGCGTCTTGTGCGTCAGGTCGTCGAGCTCGGCGAGCATGGCCTCTTCGATGCCGTCGAGCAGGCGGTCGCATCGCCGGAGCGCGGCCAGCCCTTCGCGGGTGAGGCGTGCGCACAACATCCGGCCGCCGTCGGGGTGCGGGTCGCGGCGGATCAGGCCGCGTCGTTCGAGGTCGCGGACGACGAGGTTCATCGCCTGCGGGGTGACGAAGGCGATGCGGGCCAGCTCCGCCGACGAGACCCCGTCGCGCGTGCGCAGCTCGCTCAGCGCCATGTAGGCCGTGGTGGTGACGCCGTGCTGGGCGAGCGCCTCGTCGAGGTGGGCGCGGATCCGGCGCTCCAGGCGGTACACCAGATAGCTCAGACGCGGCGCGGGCGCGGCCGGACGGGCGGCGCGAGGGATGCGGCGAGGTGTCACCGGACGACGATAACGCGCGGTCCCACGGGTGAAAGTTTCGCGACACATATCAAATGCCTTGTTATCAAGTTGCTTGATATGCAGCGGGGTTGGCCCGCGCGCCGCCACCACCTGCCTGCGGCGCCTTGACCGGCGGGTGAGGCCCTTCTATACCGGCTGCTGACGAGACCTCGCGAGCCGGCGGCGCCGCGGCCCTGTGCGCCAAGCAGACAAGAACCTTTCAACAGCTTCACGCGAAGGAGCGCGGATGAAACGAACGATCGCAGCGCTGGCTGGAGCCTGCGCCGTGCTGTTGTCGGCTGTCGCGGCCCTGGTGTTCACGCACCCGGCCGCCGCGGCCACGCTGACCGAGGTGACCAACTTCGGCTCCAACCCCGGCA